>DAOVFB010000063.1 GCA_030668705.1 Candidatus Stahliibacteriota bacterium | reverse complement strand
CCTGTGCCTTTGTGGCATTGTTAGGTGTTTGGTCTTAGGTCTTAGAATCGGTGGTTGGACGGTTGGTCAGTTGGTATGTGGGAACGGGCTTCTGCCCGTGATCATCGAGGCTGGAAAGCCTCTCCCACAAGATCAGTCGAGTGTCAAGAGTCCGTCTTTTAGGTTTTAGGGGTTAGGATATAGGATATAGGATTTAGGGTTTGGTGATGTGTGTTTTTATCTGCGTTCATCTGTGTTTATCTGCGGTTTCATTTGACTTTGGACATCGGACATTGGACTAACAAAAACGACTCAACTACTCTTGACTTTTTCCCCCGTATCAGCGTTGAATAGATATATTTTTTCCTTATTGAATTTAATGTAAAATTTGGTTCCGGGTTTAAGCTGGGATGGTTTTAACGATTTTGTCTTTACCGTTATGATATTGTCTCCTAATTTGAGGTAAAGAATAATTTCATTTCCAATTACCTCTGCTGCATCCAGTGTAGTTTCAATACCGGATTTTACTATAGATATATCACTCGGTCTTATCCCCACAAGTTTGTTTTTCCCATAACTGGATAGAAAACTGAATTTTTTGCCTTCAAGGAGATTCATAGCAGGAGAACCCAAAAAAGATGCAACAAATGCATTTTTTGGATTTTCGTATACTTCCATAGGTTTCCCTACTTGCTGGAGCACGCCGTCTTTTAGCACAGCAATTCTTTGCCCAAGGGTCATGGCCTCAATTTGATCGTGAGTTACATATACAGATGTAATTTTCAATTCATTGTGTATATGCGCAAGTTCTGCCCTCATCTGAACCCTTAATTTTGCGTCCAGGTTGGACAGAGGTTCATCAAAGAGGAAGAGGGTTGGCTCTCTTACTATAGCTCGACCAACAGCTACCCTTTGGCTTTGACCACCAGAAAGTTCCCGGGGTCTTTTATGGAGGAGATCCTTTATCCCGAGTAGTTCTGCAGTCTCCATAACACGTTTCTTTATGATTTCCTTCTTCTTTCCAGCAATTCTTAAGGGAAAAGCAATATTATGATAGGCAGTTAGATGGGGATATAGTGAATAAGATTGAAACACCATTGCTATATTCCTATCCTTGGGTCTAAAATTGGTGACATCTTTATCACCAAAGTATACCCTTCCTTTTGTAGGTGTTTCCAGACCCCCAACAATCCGAAGAATTGTGGTCTTTCCGCAACCTGAAGGACCAAGAAAAACCATAAATTCCCCTTCTTTTATATCCAGGGATAAATCCTTTACTGCAAAGACCTTACCAAATTTCTTTGTTACATTTTCTATTCTGACAGAAGACATTTGCTTCCTCCTAATAGGTTTAGTTTATATCTTTTAATACCCATTGAATGATTTACCATAAGGAAGTATATTCCATGGTAGGTACCTGACATCTGTATGGAATGACCCTCTCCCTCATAAACGATTAGTCTACCAAGGCAGTCATAGATAGATAGTTCTATTTTATTAGCACCATTATTTAAATAGGTAAAAGTAAGGTTATTCCCGCTATGCCCCATCACAACCATTCCTTCTCCACTTTCTCTCTCTTTTCCTTCTGTTATACCCATAAGTTCGGAATTGACCAGCCAGGCAGTTGTGTTCAATATTATCACCGAATCCGACCCAGCTCCCCAGCCATCGTAAATATTACTATTTCCAGGGGTTGCCGTTCCATCATCTATAGGTGATGAATCCCCTGTTCCTGCAACTCTTCCGTTCCCGAATTTTGCAGTGGCAACCATTACACCTTCACTACCTCCGAAGGGGTAGGGGGTTAGCCATACATGGCCAGTTGCAGTGCTATTATTCATCTGGTATAGAGTTATTCCAGTTCCTGCCCAATAACCATAGAAATCATTTGGTCCTCCAAAGTATCCCTCTATAACTGAATCATCTGATGAATAATTATATGATAAGTCCCAGGCGTCATTAGGGTATTCACCTGATACATTGAAGTGTATACCAAAGGAATCCGTAGTTTTGAGATCATTCCATACCCTTGGTGAATCCCATTCATTCCCGTTCCTGTCTGAGCCATAATGGTCTCCAACCATAAATAGACCTCCACCGTCTCTCACAAAATTAAAGATTGCAGTCTTCTCCTGGAAGCTAAAAGGAATCTGTGGTTCACACACAATAAATAAATCGAAGTTGGAAAGATCGAGAGGATTTGCCTCTCCATAGGTAATAGAACTATCAGGTGGTAGTGTTTTAACAGAAAAATGTCCATCTCTTACCAACGCATAACCCCAGTCTGATATTGCACCAAGCCAATCCTCCTGCTTCCATGGAATTCCCGGATAAGGTTCAGGCATATCGTCATCAATTATCCAATCTGCATTTGCTGCAGTTTCATCTTTGGTATAATCAAATAGGACTTTGAAATGACTACTATCTGATACGGTGTAACCCTGTGTATCAGAAACACAAGAGAGGAGGTAATCATCCCAGACCGAAATGTAATATTCAATAGAATCCCCTTTGTCATAAGGATTTATTGAATAATAATAGTATGAGCCATTGGTACTATCTCTCGTCTCTTTTGTGAAAATACCTCCGTTTACATTCCAGTAGAGTGTATCTGTAAATATTCCCTGATTATCGAATGCTTCTGCCCTGATTATAACTTCTTTATTAGTGGCTGGATTTATGGGATGTCTTTTTAGCTCATTTATCTCGGGAGGGGTATTACTGCCCCCTGCATCATAATATAATTCTATAAATTCGTATATATAATTGCTGCTACCATATGTATCTGAAACTTCCGTAATTACAACACCCACATTATGTCCCCCTATTACTCCAGAACCAGGATTCGCTTCGTTATATGGAAGCTCATTCCATGTGTTTACAGAAGTTGAATCGCGTTGCATGCAGAGTCCACTTCCCGATAATTTATGTTCGGTTGTATCTATGCGGATGCCCGAAGCGTTATAAAGCGAGAATGTTTCATCTCCATTTATCATAGGACAGTGACCTTTAGAATTGATATATACAACGTTGGATCCGAGGTTACCCCAGTGTGCCTCGAATTCGCTTCTTGTTGCATTCCTTCCGAGGATTAGATAACCATCATTAGGAATATTAATATTACCAAAGGTATAAGATTGCGAAGATTCCCATTGTTTTATAGTCCAATTGTTAATATTAATAGAAGCGAATAGAATTATGCAAATCATTTTCGGAAAGTCCTTTTGACTTCTTCCTCTGCGATTTTTAACCTTTCTTCTACATCCATTTCAGCCCTAAGGACTGGCTCAAGCCCCACCTGACTGAAGATTTTCCTGCCAAACAACCAGGCAGGATCAGAGGGCTCTAACTCTGCATAATATAGCTGTTCCCAGACTTCTTTCAGTCCTGGTACTCTTTTGAAGTAGTCTTTTACCTCTGGAAGCTCTCTGGCACTCTGTCTTACAGGGACATATCCTGTTCGTAGTGCCCAACTGGCCTGGGTAGGAGGGGATGTAAACCACTTAATGAATTTCCATGCAGCCTCCTTTTCTTTATCTGGTTTATCTTTAAAGAGGGCTATATTGGTACCCATTATAAAGGACCCTGTGGTATCCTCTCTGGGCAATGGTGCAACACCAACAGGAAAATCGGGTTTTGCTTTCATAATGAACGCATAAGAAACAGAGGTTCCCATTATATAAGCTATCTTTTTAGCTATGAATTCGTCCTGATGCTGAAATCCAGTAGTAAGGTGTGCCACCTTATATTTATATATTAAATCTTTCATAAATTGTAGGGCTTCAATGCCTTTTTCACTGTAAAAAGTAGGGTTGTTGTTCTCGTCTACCATTCTACCGCCAAAGGCGTGGAGTAGAGATTCAAAAAAGCCCACTGATACTCCAAAAGCTGTCACGGGCTTACTATCCTCCTGAATTTCCCTTGAAATTTTAAGTAGACTGGACCATGTCCGCGGGAAATCATCGAGCCCAGCCTTCCTAAACAGGTTGGTATTGTAATAGAAGGTGTAAACGCTCTTGTTAAAGGGCAGGGTTACTAATTTTCCATCTACTGTGTTATCCCGCAGGAATATTGGGTAAAAGTCGGAAATTTCTTCTTTTGTTAGTCCATTTTTGCCGTTTATGTAGTTTTCAATGGGGTCAATCACTTTAGATTCATAAAGATTGGTAGTCCAGGATGAGTATACCTGCGCAATCGTTGGGGTCTTATGGGAAAGTACGGCTGCCATTATCTTTTGGGACAGGGCGTTGTAATTGCCCATTGATATTGATTCTATCTGAATGTTGGGGTGGCTCTCATTGAATTGATGGATTAAATCATCCAGAGCGTCTCCAAGTGGTCCTCCCATTGCATGCCAGAAGGTAACGGTCGTAATTTTACTTTCAACCTTTTTACATCCTGCAAATGCAATAACAACGAAGATAGCTAATAGTATATTAAAGGAATATAATTTAATTTTTTTGTGATTTTTTTTCATACTAATCTTTATCTGCGGACATATGCGTTAATCTGCGGTCTAAAAAGGGGAGAGGAGGGTATTTTTCACTTTTCATTTTGCATTTTTCATTTTGCATTGCTCTACTTTCCCTTTTCAATATGGTTATTTTCTTATCAGTGCTCATCTGTGTCAGATAAATGGTTGGGGGATAATTTTGCACTTTGCATTTTTCATTTTGCATTGCTCTACTATCCTTTTATCCCTGACTTCATATAACTGTTGATAATCTGCTTCTGGAATATAAAAAATAGTATAACAACGGGAATAATCACAAGTGTGGATGCAGCAGAAAGCAGGGTATAATCAGTGCTTTGTTCCTGAATAAAGTAAGCCAGGCCGACCTGAACAGGACGAATTTTATCTGAAGTTGTCATAACCAATGGCCATATAAAAGCGTTCCACGATCCAATGAGTGAGAATATTGCTACGGTTACCAGAGCTGGCTTTATCATTGGTAGCGCAATATGTGTGAGGAATTGAAAAGGCGAGCAGCCATCGATCATCGCAGATTCAAATATGGATTCGGGTATTGATTTGAAATGCTGCCGCAGGAGGAATATTGAAAATGTATTAACAGTCCAGGGAATGATGAGAGCCAGGTAGGTGTTTAACCATCCGAATCTCGCTAAGATAAGATACCCCGGTATAATATATATGGGAAGTGGCACCATCATCATTGCGAGGAGTGAAAGGAAGAAGAATTCCCTTCCAGGAAATTTAATAAAGGAGAACGTAAAACCGGCCAGGGAAGATGTAACCAAAACTCCAATCAGTGTAGATATTGCAATAATAATTGTATTAAAGAAATATCTGCCAAAGGGTGCAACTTTAAGTGCTTCAGGATAGTTTTGCGCTGCAACTCTATGTGGGAACCAGGTTGGCGGAAACTGAACCGCTTCTACAGGCGTTTTTAACGATGTAATAATCATCCAGTAGAAAGGTAGAAGCGCTACAAGTACACCTAATACGAGAATTATGTATAAAAGAAGTGCTTTACTCCTTGTCACCCTGCAACTCCCAAGATATTCGACACTGATTCTCACTGATTTTTACTGATTTGGAGAACCTCCCACTTCCACCTTTATTTTGACACTGATTCTCACTGATCTTTACTGATTTGTTAGATCTCCCACATCCCAACCATTTTTTTGACACTGATTTACACTGATTAAGATAAATCTTTAAGAATATTATTTTTTTATCAGTGATTATCTGTGTTAATCTGTGTCTTATTTTCTTAATATTTTGACACTGATTTTCACTGATTTTTACTGATTTGTTTTCACACACAGTCATAGATCAAATATTTTCCTTTTTATTTCTAACTTTCTGCCAAAGTTTATTAACAATCCTACCTCAATTCCTGATGCCTTTAAATAATTTACTAGTTGAACTTCATGAATTTTAATTGAGCCTTTTACCGCTTTTACCTCCACTATTACTTTTCCCTCAACAATCAAATCCGCTAAATAATTTCCTACCAGCTTACCTTGGTAAAATACTTCTATTGGCCTTTGTGATTCAACTTCTAAATTTTTATTCTTTAACTCAATCAATAATGCATTCTCATAGACCCTTTCAAGGAAACCATATCCTAATGCGTTATAAACATTAAAGGTTGCTTCAATTATCTTTTCAGTAATTTTACTATACTTATAATCAGTTTTTATCTGTGTAAATCTGTGTCTAAATGATTTCTTTGATTTAGGGTTTTGGGGATTGCGACTATCCATAATGCACTCTTGGTTCAATTACTTTTTTCTGGAATACCGTAAGGGCAAGTATCACAACGAAAAGGAATAATGATATTGCAGAACCATAGCCATAACGGGAGTAGTTAAAGGCGTTATCAAATAGATAATATACCAATACATTAGTTGTTCCCAGAGGGCCACCTGCCGGTGGACCGGTCATTAACCAGACTGGAGCGAATACTTGAAAAGAGACAATCGTGGTCATTATAAGGACGTAGAATGTAGTCGGTGATATAAGGGGCCAGGTAATATTCTTAAAGACCGTAAAGCCACTTGCCCCGTCTACCTCTGCTGCTTCATAATAATTTTCAGGTATATTCTGAAGGCCTGCAAGAAATATTACTATATTGTACCCTAATCCTTTCCATACAGCCATGATAATTATTGAAAATAGAGCAAGCGAGGGACCTTTAAGAAATAGCGGTAGTTCTCTCCCTATCATCAGTTCGAAGATACCGCGCCATTCAGCAAGCCAATTCTGTGGAGGTAGGTGGAGACAATTCAGTATGTGGTTTGCAAGACCAATTTCTGGATGATATATCCATTTCCATACCATTGAGATAGCAACGATGGATGTAACCACCGGGAGGAAATAAATAGTTCTGAATATGCCAATCCCCCGGAGTGAATTATTTAAGAGAACTGCGACCAAAAGGGATATAAAAAGCGTTAAAGGGACCGTAAAGATTGCATACCAGAGAGTGTTAGAGAACGCCTGCCAGAAGTACTTATCCGAAAAAAAGTGGAGGTAGTTCTTTAGACCTACAAAAGCCCCGGGTCCACCTATACCCCATTTAAAGAGACTAGCCCGCATGGAAAAAAGGATAGGATAAAAACGAAATAAACCAATTATAATAAGAACTGGAATGAGATAGAGAAAAGCTATGTATGGATTGATGAGACGTTTCATTTATAAGGAGGATATTCCTCCATGAATAGAGTTAAAAGTGTATGCTCATAACCCGCAATATTGTTATCTGTATCAAGGTAAAGGACTAATTTGCCTGCCGAGGACAGATTACTATATGTTTTGCATAGGAGAGTATGTTTTATTGGGGTCTCAAAAGGTTCTCTCAAGGCCCTTCCCCTATTGCTTGAACCAATTATACAATCAATATTACCAACTGTTTCTGCAATTATGCTGTCTCTCATAAAGCCTGCATCAGACAAACCAATGATTAACTCTGCTCCACTATTCTTTAAATTGCAAACTGATTCTTTTGCTGCTTTTTCTATATCCAGATCAACTTCTGTACTTTCCCTAAACCGCTTTGGGACAAACAGAAGGACGTAGGGAGAAGTGATTCCAAATATCCCAATTTTAATGTTATTTTTTGTTGTAATTATAGCGCCCTTTTGGTCTCCACTTAAGTTTGCAGAAAGAAATTCAGTAGAAGAACCCTCTTTTAATTTTTGCAAGAAGTCCTTACCAAATGATAGTTCATTGGTTCCAATGAGAGTTGCGTCAAATTTCAATTCGTTTAAGAAGCAAGCAAGTTCTTCTGGCGTCTTTTTCTCTCCTGGAATGTTAAGTGGTGCAAGATTCCCAGAATTAAGGAGTAAAATATCACTCAATTTTCTCTCTTGCGCAACTAAAACCCCAAGGGATTTAGCATTGCCAAGATCCGGAGGCATATCCGGGGAAACCCAGTACGCCTTTGATGGCCCAAGTGAACCGTTTATATCATTGGCATAGATTATGGTGATACTATTATCAGTTTCTATTCCAAAAAGTACCGAGAGAATTGCGAAAAGGATCATCAATCCTCCTCTTTCATTGAAGGAATCTCCTTTGTCGATAGCGAAAGAAGATCGGTGAAGAGCCGTTCCAGTTCCAATCCCAGGGATTTGCACTCTATGAGCACAGCAGTTTCATTATTATGGGCAAGGGCGTAGTAACTCCAGTTGGTTGACCCCACTACAGAGAGGGTTGAATCTACCACCATAGCCTTTGTGTGAGTGGTTACATCAGGGGGGTCAAAATAGACCTCCACGAGGCCGCTTTTCCTGAAGAATCTCGCAACCATGGCATTTTTCCTTGTGTTATTTGGATTCCATGATGAAGCATCAAGGATAATGCGAACCCGAACGCCTCTTTCTGCTGCTCTTATTAACGAATTATAGAGAACCCTATTGATACCTTCCGGATGTTCGGGATAATAGCCTGCAGAGAACATAGTTATGTCAATTGTCTTCTCGGCTCCATCGAAGAGTTTTACCAGTTCCGGAACATAATCTCTATTTGCCAGGATTTGCGGTTCTGTTGATATAAGTAAAAAGAATATTAGGTTAAACATCATTTCACCTCAAACATCTTTGATACTGTTAAAATTAGAAGGGTTTCAGATTCTTCCAGTATTTCATATTCTCCAATATCGTCAAGTTGGATCTCATCATAGGTGAACGAATTTGTGGAAAACGAGCCAGCAATGTCAAATTTAAAACCCCAATGCTCATAGCCTAATCCATAAGTAATTTTTGATCTGGTGATTTCTTTATCTATGTATGTTGGTTCCCAGCGATAACCAAATCGGAGGTAAAGTCCAGGTTTCAAGCGATGCTCTATTCCCGCGGATACAGAAACAGTATTAACGAGGTCTTCCCCGGTTAGATTATTTACCTTCAAGCGTTCCCACGGCGTATAAATTACTTCCACAGTTGCAACAGCAGGAAGTTTATTCACGGGTCTAAAAATGAGTCCTGCTCCCAGTCTATATGGATATTCATAGTCATTAATCGGTGTGTTGAACCGCTGCCCAAGACTTCCCTTCAAGACGGCTTTCAATCTCCAATTGAATTCATAATTTAGCACTCCACCAATCTCATAACCGGAGCCTTTCTCATAGAATTCGAATTTTGAGGTGTCTATTTGGTAGTAATCCTTTAAAGTACCGGAAAGCCATTTAATAAAAATTCCCGATTGAACAGCAGCTACCTCCCATCCGCATCTTAGGGCAAGACTATTTATCAAAATCGATCGCTCTCTCATTTCTCTCTTTGTAATCTGGTAGAAATCGTCTCTCTCGATATCTTCGAACTTCCAATGACCATCTATAACAGGTTCCCATCCAAGTGATATGTATAGAGGTTTCTTGGTATAAGAGAGACGAGCCGTAAACGGATAATCTAAGAAGTGGTTTGTATTATAGGCTGTAGTTTGTTTGCCCACGGTATTATCGTATTCATCGAATATAAATTCGCTCCTACCCTCTGTTGGGAAATTGAGGGAAGGAGAGTACTGCAGGTTTAATCCTTCAACTGCATGAGTGTTAGTATTAAAATAAGAGGTAACCCAGCAATTCCCCATGGATAGATCCCGGGCAGAACCGGAGTTAATCAGTATTCCATATTTGTTAGCTTCAATGACTCCGGCATATAAAAGACATCCTGAAAATAACAAAACTAAAGATAAAACCTTTACGGATAGAATCTTTGATTTTTCAATCTTTGATTTTTTCATATTATTACCACCACCATGTTAAGTTTATATTTCCAGAAGATATAGTAGTCTCATCATAAAAACCAGATGGATTGTCTATTAGTTCTCCGTTACTGTTATAGTACTCTTCTCCACTTTCTGCCAATCCCCAATGAGGATAGATTTGTGTTTTAACCCTGAACTTAAATCGAAGATAAATATTATCGCTTAAGCGATCAAGAACTGTCAGGTAGAATTTCCTGCCGTCCCCGTAAAGGAAGTCGAGTCCAATATCCTCAAATATCCATTGACTCATCCCGTTGGTTTTCCAGAAAGCTATTCCTCCTTTTACGCCCAACTTTGTGGAGAAGTTATGTTCATAAAACGCTCCTATATATCCACCATCAATTAAGTCATTCATTGAGTAACGGGGACTCTGAGTGAGTTGCACTTTACCGTATCTCACTCTGAACCCAAGATAGTCCCGATCCGAGAGTAAAACAAAGGTTCTGAAAGTCACTTCATTTGTTCTTGATGCAGTAAGGGTTGACACCTTGCTTCTATTCTTTTCCTGATATTTATGCTTGAATCGCAGTCGCAGGGGATAAATTGGGCGGAATTCCACTTCCCACTGAAACCGCATATTTGATGTCCCCACAGC
>DAOVFB010000064.1 GCA_030668705.1 Candidatus Stahliibacteriota bacterium | reverse complement strand
GATGGTTGGATTGCCGGCTGTATGCCAAGGCCTGAAGCGATATTTGTTGCAGTCACACATCTCTGGACTATGATTGACAAGGGAATGGCAGATGCATACAAAAAGTACAGGAAACAATATAAATATTATCGGAGGAATCAGGAAATGGCACTGGGAGAACTCCAGTGGCCTCCATTGTATCCAACAGATAAAGATGAATAAAAAGTTAGCGGAAGAATTAGAATTAATATTTAAGGATATTGAGGTAAGTACACCTGAGGATACTATGATGGAAGTTCGCGCGCACAAGGAGCAGGTTCTAACAATCCTGGGATTTCTTAAAGATAAAGGATATAACCATTTAGCCCTTATCTCCTGTGTGGACTGGATAGAGAAGGCAGAATTTGAGTTGGTCTATATTCTTACTCCTTATTTACAGAATTATGAAGCATACAAGGAGATAGGAGATATTCATCTGAAGATAAGAATTCCAAGAGAGAATCCGGAAACCGGGACAGTAATTCCAATCTTTGCCAATGCCGAACCGTATGAACGGGAAATTCATGAACTCTTCGGAATAAAATTCGCTGGCCATCCACGACTGACTCACCTACTTCTGGAAAGAGATTATGCGATACCTCCGTTCAGGAAAGATTTTGATACAAGGGAATACGTTAAGGATGTTTTTGATTCAATTCCTCCTATTAAAGGGGAGAAAAAGTGAAAGAACTTGAGCTTTATTTTGGACCACAGCACCTTGGAATGGTGGGAAATTTTAGCATTACATTGAAGGTTGAAGGAGACCGCATTTTAGAGGCAACTTCCAATCCCGGCTATCTTCATCGCGGGTTTGAAAAGCTGATGGAATATAGAACCTGGATACAAAATTTCCCCCTTGTCTGTAGAATAAACGTGGTAGAACCTGACCATATGGAAATGGTATATGCAATGGCGGTTGAGAAGTTAGCCAATATAGAAGTGCCTGAGAGAGCCCATTGGATAAGGAGTATCTATCTTGAACTTGCTCGAGTTGGTTCGCACCTCTTTGGCTTATGGGCTTATTCTAATATGCTGGGTTTTGACACTGTTGCTCAATGGGCAATGTATCATAGGGATCTCATTCTGGACCTCTTTGAAGAATTAACCGGTGGTAGAGTTTATCATATCTATATCTGGCCCGGTGGGGTAAGACGTGATTTTCCGGATGGCTTTGCGGATAAGATAGTAAAGACGTTACATTCGATAGGGAAGTGTGTTCCTGATTATGATGATACGTTTTTTAATAATCCACTGTTTTACGAAAGAGCCCATGATATAGGGAAAATAACACAGGAAGAGGCAAAAGAATGGGGAGGTGTGGGACAGGTATTGAGGGCAACAGGGGTACCATATGATATAAGAAAAGTCGAACCTTATGCTGCTTATGATAAGGTAGATTTTAAAATTCCAACAAGGAAAGAAGGTGATGCCTATTCAAGGGTATGGGTAATAAGGGATGAGCTAATTGAATCTGTTTATTTAATATTTAAGTTGCTGGACAAGTTACCTCTGGGTAAAGTATACAACAGGGTTCCCAATCCATTCAAGTGGAAAGTTCCGAAAGGAGAAGCCTATGTTCGGGTTGAATCTTCCCGGGGAGAACTGGGACTTTACATGGTCAGCAATGGTGAAGATAAACCCTATAGAGTTCACTTTAGAACACCTTCATACCCTCACGGCTTGACCATTTTAGAAAAAGTATTAAAGGGTGCGAGTATTGCCGATGTGGGCAATACTATGATAAGTTTATACGTTACTGCGCCGGAAATAGACAGGTAAGGGGATAGGAGAGATGGATAAAAAGCCTAAAAATTTAAGACCTCTTAAGGCTATAAGATATCTTTTTAAAAAACCCAAAACTTTAAGATATCCGTTTGAATTAAAGGAACCTGCAGAGAGGTATAGAGGGTTACATCTTAATGATTGGGATAAATGCACAGGGTGTGGAAATTGCGCTGATATATGTCCAAATGTAGCGATTGAGATGAAAGAGATAGCCGAAATTGAACCTGAAAAGGGAGAAAAAAACGAAAGACCCGAGATTGATTACGGCAGATGCTGTTTTTGCGGATTGTGTGTGGATATCTGTCCTACAGGTTCTCTCAGGCTCTCCAGAGATTACCTTCACATCCACTTTGACCCGAATACTTTCAGTCTTCTGGCAAAGGATGAGAAAACGGACAAGGAGCACTTTCTTCCCGAGGAGGAATATTCTATTTTTAAAGCATCTCTCGCACATCGGAAAGAAAACTATGAAGGATTTGCACCTGATTTGATATATGCATTATTCGACCCCGAACGCATACCGATGTCCCAGATTCCACCTGAAGAGAGAAAAACATCCTTCATTGAACAGGTAAAAGGGTTCAATCAAAAGGAAGCAACGAGGGAAGCATCACGATGTCTGGAGTGCAAATTATGTGAAGACGCTTGTCCTGCTGGAATGGATATAGTTGATTACATTCGCAATATCTGGGATGATAATCTGGAAGGGGCTGCCAGAGATATTTATAAAACAAATCCTTTACCCGAAATCTGTGGGAGAGTTTGCACCCATAATTGTGAATCTGCCTGTGCTCTGGGCTATCAGGGTGAACCCGTATCAATTAGATGGTTAAAACGGTATGCGGTAGATAGTATTCCTCTTGAAAAATATCAGAAGGTGCTGGGAACCGAAGAAATAAAGTCGATAGGAAAGAAAGTAGCCATTGTGGGTTCGGGTCCCGGAGGATTGGCAGCTGCTTATTATCTCAAATTAATGGGTTATGAGGCCACTATCTTTGAGAAGCTACCCAAAGCGGGTGGGATGATACGATACGGCATACCGGAGTACCGACTTCCATATGAAGCGCTGGATAAGGATATTGAATACATAAAATCCACCGGAGTTGAGATTAAGTGCAATACCACTATTGGTGAAGATATAACTTTAAAGGATTTGAAGAATGAATATGATGCTGTGTTTATATCCACAGGATTACATCTTGGAAAGTCAACGGGAGTCCCTGGAACGGATCACCCTGATGTTTTCCAGGCAATCGAACAACTCCGAAAGGTAACAATGGGGAAGGAGATAAAAGTCACCGACAAGATTGTGGTAATTGGTGGCGGGGATGTTGCTATGGATATTTCGAGGACACTGGTGAGGCTCCAGCTACAGGAATTCGGGGTCGTGGACATTACTGTAAGTTGTCTTGAAACCAGAGATATTATGCCTGCAACTCCCGAGGAAATAGAGGAAGCTCTGGAAGAGGGTATTGACATTTACCCTGGATGGGGTCCTGAGGAAATTATAATCAAGGATGATAAAATCACAGGTGTAGTTATGAAGAAATGCCTCAGAGTTTTTGATGAGGAAGGTCGTTTCAATCCGGAATTCGATGCCCAGGAAAAGATGGAACTTAAAGGTTCAATGGTAGTTGAGGCAATAGGGCAGGTACCTGACTTTACCTTCCTTCCCGAGGAAATAAAAAAGGGACTTGAGTATGAAGGAAGAAGAATAAAGATAAACGAATATGGACAAACCTCTACACCGTGGCTATTCCTGGGAGGTGACCTTGCCAGAGGACCCGATGTTATAAATGCAATTGATACCGGACATAAAGCTGCGAAAGGTATTGAT
Organism: Candidatus Stahliibacteriota bacterium; assembly: GCA_030668705.1. Lineage (GTDB taxonomy): Bacteria > Hydrothermota > UBA3072 > UBA3072 > UBA3072 > DAOVFB01. Next base: position 6,502 of record DAOVFB010000064.1, on the reverse strand, counting down.
AGGTTTATTTCAAAGAATGAATAAATGGAGAATAAAATAGATAAAGAGGATATCCCGAAAGGAACTATTGAAAGGTTCCTCTTTTATAAAAAATGTCTTGTAATTTTTAAAGATACAGGAAAAAAACAATGTTCATCTTCGGAGATTGCAAAGAGACTCAAACTTAAGCCCACATTAGTGAGGAAGGACCTTTCTTATATTGGCCCGCTGGGAAGGAGAGGGATAGGTTATAGTATAGAAAAAGTCCTCGAAAGAATAAATCAGGTTGTTTATCCAAAAAAAGAGCGCCCGATTGCACTGATTGGTGTGGGGAATATCGGAAAATTACTCCTCGATTATCCGAGGTTCAAGACTCACAGCTTCAATATAAAGGTAGCTTTTGATAAAAACAGAGATTTAATTGGTAAGACTATTGATGGAGTCAAAATAGAGAGTCTAAAAAAACTTAAAAAGAGAGTCGCGGAGGAAGGGATAAGACTGGGTATTATTGCCGTTCCTCCTGCCGAACTAAAAGAGGTTATTGGGATTGTTAAGGATTCAGATATTGAGGCAATTTTGAATTTTACACCCTGTTGTCTGGTTCCTTATGAGGATATAGCAGGAGACCTGAAGATAAAGAATATTGACATTGCAGCAGAAATGGATCGTTTACTGTATTATACATTAGAAGAAGAATAATAACAGTGGGGACGGGGGTTGACTTCTATCTTGAAACTTGAACCCCAAAACTGAACAATCTCCAATTTCAAAATCTGCTACTATCATGAATCCAAGAGCAGTTCGTAACTGTTAGTATATAAATTAATAATTCTCAATTTTGTGTAGTTTATATGTTCTAAGCAATTCTATTACATATTTTTTTAATTCTGCATAAGACGGCAGTTCATCGAATGCAATGTAAACATTGCGTTCTTGATAAACTCCTGTTATTTTTTTATAAGTACGTATGTCACATGTATCCTTAATGAAAATACCTCCTTCTTCTATTAACAGATAATTACGTTTTAGTCCAAATCTTTTTGCTTCTTCCATATCATAGACCAAAACTAGAAGATTGGTTTGCACTCTTTCTTTTATGATTGCAAATTTATACATCTCGGGAGAGTTTTCATCCTGTTCGATTGGTGCATAAGATACAACTATATAGGGACCCACTTTGAAATCTTCTTTGGGAAGTTCAGTCGTCCTCAAATTTACATATTTTCCTTTCCACAACTTAGCTTTAGGTCCGCATCCTTTAATGAATAGAATTGATAAAAATAACAGGATAACATGCAAACGATAATATTTTTCCATGATTCCTCCTTTTTATCTATTTCTAATCTTAGCAATTCTTGGCATTGATTATTATAATATTCAATTACTCTTGATAGTCAATATAATCTCTGAGGCGTTAGGTCTTGGGTCTTGACCTACAATGGGCAAGATGCATCTTGCCTCTACATTTTGCGACTGAGAAGTCCCTCCTACAAATCGCGGACCGAAGCCCGTTTCCACAGAGGAAAAGGCATGCCTTTTCCCTACAGATCGCGATTTAAAACTCGCTTACACATATTTAATTCGACGGGGAGATTGCTTCGCGTGAGTCAGAGCAAGAAGATGCACTCGCAATGACATTTGTTAGTTGGGTTCGTAGGGTGATATGGGATATGTGGTATGTGATAAGTGGTAAGTGATAAGGGATACGTGAATACTAGTCTAGAGTCGAGCGTCAAATAATATAGTTAAATAGTTAAGTGGTTGAGTAGTTGAGTAGACCGAAGTAGACTACTGACTTTGGACTGATGACTTAGGACTAAAAGACTGGAGTGAAGCGGCTTATCTGCCTTCTCTCTTATCTTTGTGGTGAATCTCTTGACTTTTGATTACATTTGTGTAAGATTCCCTTGGAAAGATAACCTAATATTAAATGTATTAACTGGTTAAATTGAATAAAATGAGAAGATATTTAAACGTATATCCGAGTATGAACGATTTATTAGAGATCGCCATTTAGGTTGGTAATTATATGTTTTCACCAATGTTTTCTGTACTTCTAATTCCATTCATTGCAGCAATGTTCATGGCAATAAATATGGGCGGAAGTGGTACCTCACCATCTTTTTCCGCAGCATATGGTGCAAATATTATAAGGAAGGATTTAATACCCAGATTATTTGGGCTATTCGTCTTTTTGGGCGCTATTATAGCTGGTAGGAAGGTAGTTTTGACAATCGGTAGAGGTATCTTACCCGGGGAGGCAATGGATCTTACATTGACAACAATAATTTTATTATCGGTTGCTATTTCCCTTTTAATGGCAAATATGTTAAGAATTCCTCAGTCAACAAGTCAAGCCACAGTCTTTGCCCTTATCGGTCCGGCAATTTATTTTAACATTCTAAAAACTCATAAACTGTTTTTTGAAATAATACCTACCTGGTTAATACTACCAATTATATCTTTTATAATCACATTTCTCATTGGTAAATTTGTTTATAATCCAATAAAACAAAAAAATATCATTAAATTTGAACGATTATCTACTCGTTCTTCATTGAAAATTGTTGTAATAATTGCGTCTTTTTATGTTGCTTTTGCGATTGGTGCCAATAATGTTGCAAATGCAGCAGGTCCTATGGCATCAATGATTTCAAATGAATTGAATATTAGTCCAAGCGGTAGTCATTTTTTACTTATAATGCTTCTAACAACATTAATTATTGCACCTTGCTTCAGTATTGGGAGTTCGATTTTCGGTCAAAGAATTGTGCAAACAACAGGGAAAGAAATAACAGAATTGGGACCCTTAGGAGCAACTTTAGTTTCTATTGTTACAGCAACTCTTCTATTACTTGCATCAGTTACAAGAGGAATTCCTACCTCATTAGTTCAATTAAATACTGCATCGATAATCGCTTTAGGCATTTCTAAAAGCGGTTGGAAAGAAACCCTCAGTCGTACATCTGTAAAGAAATTAGTAACGGTTTGGATTATAGCACCAATAATTTCTTTAGGTTTATCATTTTTGTTGACAGTAATAGCTGATAAATTAGGCTTATTATAAACTAAATAGATTCTCATATCCTCCATTTAAACCATTTAACCCTTATTCAAAATGACCGATGCCCGAAGACCTTGGGCGAGGACAAGCCCCCGCGCTACGGATATCGCGATTTGGAAGTCGCTCCTACATGTTGAATTCGACGGGGAGATTGCTTCGCGTGGGTCAGAGCAAAAAGATAAACTCGCAATGACGAATTTAAATGAAATCATGTCGCAACTTGGACTTGGGAATCGCTCCCACAGTTCATCGAGAATTGAGTGTATGATTTTATATAAAAAAACTAACCGGAAATCGGTTAGTTTTTTTATATATTTCTCTTTGACAATTGACTAGATAATAGAATTATTTGGACAAGCCTCTCGTTTTATTAGTACGACTCGGCTAAACACATTACTGTGCGTACACCTGTCGCCTATCAACCTTCTAATCTCGAAGGAAACTTAGTTTCCCGCCCGAAGGCAGGAAACGGGAGACCTTATCTTGGAGGGGGCTTCCCGCTTATATGCTTTCAGCGGTTATCCCTTCCGGACATAGCTACCCTGCTGTGCCACTGGCGTGACAACAGGTACACCAGAGGTCCGTCCATCCTGGTCCTCTCGTACTAAGGACAGCTTTCCTCAAGTCTCCAGACGCCCACGGAGGATGAAGTCCGAACTGTCTCACGACGTTCTGAACCCAGCTCGCGTGCCACTTTAATGGGCGAACAGCCCAACCCTTGGGACCTGCTTCAGCCCCAGGATGTGACGAGCCGACATCGAGGTGCCAAACCCCGCCGTCGATATGAACTCTCGAGCGGGATAAGCCTGTTATCCCCGGAGTACCTTTTATCCGTTGATCTGCGGCCCTTCCACTCGGAACCGCAGGTTCACTAGACCCGCCTTTCGGCTCTGCTCGGCCCGTCGGCCTCACAGTCAAGCTCCCTTTTGCTCTTATACTCTTCACGCGATTGCCGACCGCGTTGAGGGAACCTTTGGACGCCTCCGTTATCTTTTAGGAGGCTACCGCCCCAGCAAAACTGCCTGCCAGACAATGTTCCCCACCTTCCACAGGCAGGGTTAGAATTCCGACATAGAAAGGGTGGTATTTCACTGACGGCTCCGCCGAGGCTGGCGCCCCAGCTTCATAGCCTCCCACCTATACTACACAAACTATACCAAAACCCAATGTCAAGCTACAGTAAAGGTTCCGGGGTCTTTTCGTCCTTCCGCGGGTATGCGGTATCTTCACCGCAACTCCAATTTCGCCGGGACTCTCGTTGAGACAACGCTCAAGTCGTTACACCATTCGTGCAGGTCGGAACTTACCCGACAAGGAATTTCGCTACCTTAGGACTGTTATAGTTACAGCCGCCGTTTACTGGGGCTTCGGTCGGGAGCTTCTTCCCCGAAGGGAATAACAACCTTCCTTAACCTTCCAGCACCGGGCAGGTGTCAGGCCCTATACATCGTCTTTTCGACTTAGCAGAGCCCTGTGTTTTTGGTAAACAGTCGCTCAAGCCTGGTCACTGCGGCCCACCACAGCAGTAAATGAGAACAAATACCACCACGGCAGGCACCCCATCTCCCGAAGTTACGGGGCTATTTTGTCGAGTTCCTTAACGAGAGTTATCCCGAGCACCTTAGGATTCTCTCCCCGTCTACCTGTGTCGGTTTGCGGTACGGTCACTCTTAAGACTATCTACGAGGCTATTTCTCGATAGCATGGGGTCAGCCACTTCGCCTAAAGCGGCTCCCTGTCACCTTTCGGAGTTAATGAGGTTCCGGATTTGCCTAGAACCTCCCCCTACGGGTTTAGACCTGGACAACCAACGCCAGGTTTGGCTTACCCTTCTATGTCACCCCTCAGATAATAACATCATAAGAGTGGTACAGGAATGTTGACCTGTTTCCCATCAGCTACGCCTTCCGGCCTCACCTAAGGGACCGACTAACCCTGAGCGGACGAACCTTCCTCAGGAAACCTTAGACTTTCGGTGAAAGGGATTCTCACCCTTTTTATCGCTACTTATGCCGGCATTCTCACTTCTATACCCTCCACCATCCCTCGCGGGTATAACTTCAACGGATACAGAACGCTCTCCTACAACCAACGATTATCTCGTTGATCCACGGCTTCGGTGACAGACTTGAGCCCCGTTAATTTTCGGCGCGGAGTCGCTCGACCAGTGAGCTTTTACGCACTCTTTGAATGATTGCTGCTTCTAAGCCAACATTCTGGTTGTTTTAGCGACTCTACTTCCTTTACCACTTAGTCTGTACTTAGGGACCTTAGCCGGTGGTCTGGGTTGTTCCCCTTTCGGCTATGAGGCTTATCCCCCACAGCCTGACTCCCGAACTTTGAGTTATGGCATTCGGAGTTTGATTAGATTCCAAACGGGTTAGGCTTAGAACCCATTCAGTGCTCTACCACCATAACTGATCATTCGAGGCTAGCCCTAAAGCTATTTCGGAGAGAACCAGCTATCGCCGGGTTTGATTAGCCTTTCACTCCTACCCACAGTTCATCCTATAGCATTTTCCCGCTAACAGGTTCGGGCCTCCACGAGATTTCACCCTCGCTTCACCCTGACCATGGGTAGATCACCCGGTTTCGGGTCTACTCCATCAGACTAAAACGCCCTATTAGGACTCGCTTTCGCTACGGCTCCCCAAAAGATTTGGTTAACCTTGCCAGATAAAGTAACTCGCCGGCCCATTATACAAAAGGTACGCAGTCACCCGTAACTGGATAAATCCAGTTACAAAGCTCCTACTGCTTGTAGGCATATGGTTTCAGATTCTTTTCACTCCCCGCCAGGGGTCCTTTTCACCTTTCCCTCACGGTACTTGTTCACTATCGGTCAGAAATGAGTATTTAGCCTTAGGAGGTGGTCCTCCCAGATTCCCTCAGGATTTCACGTGTCCCAAAGTACTTGGGAATACAGATAGAGAGATTGATGCTTTTTATCTACGGGACTATCACCTTCTATGTTGGACCTTTCCAGGTCGCTTCGATTAACCATCAATTTTGTAACTCTCCTGCCATTCCGCACAAGGCACATCTATATCCCACTACCCTCATTCTGCAACGCGTACGGGCTTTAACACAGAATGAGTTTAGGCTCTTCCCCTTTCGCTCGCCGCTACTAGGGGAATCGTGGTTACTTTCTCTTCCTCCAGGTACTAAGATGTTTCAATTCCCTGGGTTAACTTCCCTTTCGGGATAGGCCCGGTTTGCCGGACCTGGGTTGCCCCATTCGGAAATCCCCGGATCTATGCCTGCTTGACGGCTCCCCGAGGCTTATCGCAGCCAACCACGTCCTTCATCGCCTATTTCTGCCAAGGCATCCACCACATGCCCTTCATGCTTGTCCAAAAGTCTATCCTATTATCTATTCAATTGTCAAAGAGCTAAATGAATATTAGTTTTATTATTAATTTTGTCAAGGGGCGTGTTAAAAAATTATGTAGATATTTT
>DAOVFB010000074.1 GCA_030668705.1 Candidatus Stahliibacteriota bacterium | reverse complement strand
CCTGGAACTCTGTTTGAAGATGAGGTTAAAACCCTTGTTAAGTCTCTTAACGAGAAGGAAGGAAATAATTTTAAAATCAGCAAGAAAAAAGCTGACTTTGAGGCTGGGGTAATTCTTCTCGAAGGTAAGAAGAGAATAAACGCATCATTCCCAATCCTACTGGAAGAATCCATTGATGAACTGGAAGAAGATATAGTTAAGCTTCTATTCTCAAAAAAGTGAATAAGTTTAAAAAGACAAGGGCTCTTGATACCAGATACGCGTATGCATGTGGTGTAATCCGCGCAAAGGAGACTAAACTCTTCGATGAGAAGAGGTTTGAACGCTTTATTTCTTCGGAAGATGCAAGAGAACTAACCTCTGCACTTCATGATTCCGATTATGGTCCATATTTTCGGAATATAGATAGTCCTCACAAGTATGAGGATGCTTTTCTGGAGGCAAGAGTAGATTTGTTTAACGAGATAGAGAATTTAATAGATGAACCGAAATTTATGAGGGTCTTACGCGGACGGTTTGACTTTCACAATCTGACTGTTCTCCTCAAAGGAAAAATAGCTGACAAGGATTTCACTCCTTATTGTTCCCCTTTAGGTTCAATACCCTCAGAAGAACTCACAGAAATCTTTAAAGAGGAAAGTTATAATAAATTACCCTTTTATATACAGGAGACAATAGAAACAGGCATAGAGGCATATTTTACTCATCATCATAATCTATTTCTGCTGAATTTATCGATTGACAGAGAGATGGCCAAATTCCTTACTACATATCCAGAGAATGATTTTCTGTGTGAATACTATAAAAGATGGGTTGATGTGACTAATCTAAAGACTATCATACGCCTATTCTTTCTTAACCGTTATCAAGAGCTTGCTCTGTTTGCTCTGCTTCAGGGCGGATTTATTCCTAAGGAGGAGATCTTAAGAGGGAAACTGGAAAGCGTTGAGAATCTTTCTCTTCTCTACCATAGAACCGTTTATTCCTCTTTATTAGAGTATAAAGAATCCTTCTCCGGTATCGAAAAGGCTGCGGAATCCTTGTTACTCTTGTATCTGCGATCAGTGGCATATGAATCTATCGGAGTAGAACCGATAATCTCGTATCTCTTTCAGAGGGAGAATGAAGTCAGGAATATAAGGCTAACTTTTATCGGAAAGATTAACGAAGTGGACGATAAGGTAATAAAGGAGAGATTAATTCTATGAAGATTGCTTTTGTGGGGTCAGAGGATTTAGTATTTCCATTCAAATCACTTGGTGCGGAGATAATACCGGTGGAAGGTAAGGATATTGAAGATATTAAAAAAGAGATAGAAAAATCTAAGTATGCTGTTGTTTTTGTTTTCGAGGACATATTTAAGAAACTGGAAGAATCCACAGATATTACTGAACGTACGGATATTAATATCGTTCCAATACCAGGGCTTAAAGGAAGCAAAGGTTATGGGGAAAAAAGAATCGCTGAAATGGTAAAGAAAGCAGTTGGAATGGAGATAGGAGGGTTTAAGTGAAGAAAGGGAGAATAATACGAGTATCGGGTCCGCTTATCGAAGCTGAGGAGATGAAAGGGGCAAGGATGTTTGATGTTGTGCAGGTTAGTGAAGAACGTCTTCTTGGCGAAATCATCGGTTTGGATCAGGATAAAGCTTCTATTCAGGTATATGAAGAAACAGCGGGTATAGGGGTAGGAGAACCGGTATATATAACAGGAGAACCTGTTTCTGTAGCTCTCGGACCTGGTCTTATTGAATCGATATATGATGGTGTTCAACGCCCCCTTGATGATATCCAGGAGGAGATTGGGGATTTCATTGCGAGAGGTGTATCAGTACCCGCTCTCGAACCCGAAAAGAAGTGGGAATTTGTTCCAAAAAGAAAGAAAGGAGACAGGGTAGCCCCTGGAGATGTATTGGGAACTGTCCAGGAGACTGTCCTCGTTGAACACAGAATTATGGTCCCACCGGGTTTAGAAGGCATCATAGAAGAAATTAAAGGCGGAGAATTCACTATCAAGGATACGATTGCCGTTGTAAAGAGAGGGAATGGGCAAAAAGAGGAAATTCAGATGGAGCAGAGATGGGGAGTAAGGAGACCAAGACCGGTGAAGAGGAGATTGCCACCAATAAAGCCGCTTTTTACGGGACAACGGGTTATTGATACATTCTTTCCTATAGCAAAGGGAGGAACAGCCTGCATCCCAGGCCCGTTTGGGTCGGGGAAAACAGTGATGCAACATCAACTGGCAAAATGGGCAGAAGCAGAAATCGTTGTTTATATTGGATGTGGGGAAAGGGGAAATGAAATGACCGATGTTCTTAATGAGTTTCCAAAGTTAAAAGACCCTAAATCCGGTGAACCACTGATGAAAAGGACTATACTTTTAGCAAATACCTCCAATATGCCTGTAGCTGCCAGAGAAGCTTCTATATATACCGGTATTACTATTGCCGAATATTTTAGAGATATGGGGTATTCCGTCGCAGTGATGGCAGATTCTACCTCCAGATGGGCGGAAGCCCTACGAGAGATATCTGGAAGATTGGAAGAAATGCCCGGTGAGGAAGGTTATCCTGCTTATCTGGGCAGCAGTGTTGCTCAGTTCTATGAACGAGCTGGGAGGGTAGAATGTCTTGGCACTCCTGACAGAGAGGGGGCTATCAGTGTGATAGGAGCCGTATCTCCACCAGGGGGAGACCTGTCAGATCCAGTGGTTCAGAATACACTTCGAGTTGTGAAGGTATTCTGGAGCCTTAAGGCAGAGCTGGCTTATGCAAGGCACTTTCCTGCAATCGATTGGCTTACCTCCTATTCTCTATATCATGATAATACTCAGAGTTATATGAAAGAAGAAGTAGCCGAGGATTTCGTAACTCTGGAACGGGGAGCAATGCGTATATTAGAGGAGGAAGATGAGTTACAGGAAATGGTAAGGCTTGTTGGAGTTGATGCGCTGTCATCTAAAGAGCGGCGCATACTTCTCGTTGCAAGAATGCTCCGGGAGGATTTCCTCCATCAAAATGCTTCCCATGAAATCGATACATACACTTCAATGAGTAAACAATATTTAATGCTAAAGAACATTATAAACTTTTACCAGGAAGCCGAAGAAGTTGATGCTGATATAGAAAAATTAGAGAGCCTGGATGTACTACAAGATATAGCAAGGATGAAATTTGTTAAGGAAGGAAAGATAGAAGAACTTGAGAAACTTCTTGGGACGATAAAGGAAGCAATAGGGGGTGTAATGAAAGAGGAGGCTATTGATGAGAGCTGAATACAAAGCTGTGTCTGATGTTTTCGGACCTCTTCTTTTCGTCGAGGGTGTTTCCGGGGTTAAGTATGGAGAACTCTGTTCTGTTATACTTCCAGATGGGGAAGAAAGAACCGGTAAAGTACTCGAGGTTCATCGGGATAAAGCAATGATACAGGTATTTGAAGGGACAAGAGGAATTGATATTCCCGAATCTACAGTTATGTTTCAGGGGAAAACCATAGAGCTACCCCTTTCTCTTGATATTCTGGGAAGAGTGTTTGATGGTATGGGTGAACCAATTGATGGGAAACCACCTATTATACCAGAAAAGAGAGCAGATATCAATGGTGCTCCAATAAACCCATATGCTCGTGAATACCCGAATGAGTTCATACAGACCGGAATCTCAACCATTGATGGGCTTAACCCACTTGTTCGCGGACAAAAACTGCCTTTATTCTCTGGTTCTGGTCTTCCGCATAACAGGGTAGCTGCACAGATAGCAAGACAGGCAAGGGTTCTTGGGAAAGAAGAGGAATTTGCTGTTGTATTTGCTGCTATGGGTATTACTTTTGAAGAAGCTGAGTTCTTTCACAATGATTTTGAAGAAACTGGAGCACTTGAAAGAGTTGTAATGTTTCTAAATCTGGCTGATGATCCTGCCATTGAGCGTCTTTCAACCGCAAGGGCAGCATTAACCGCCGCCGAGTATTTAGCATTTGACCAGAAAATGCATGTTCTTGTGATAATGACTGACATGACAAACTATTGTGAAGCACTTAGAGAGATATCGGCAGCAAGGAAAGAAGTACCGGGTAGAAGAGGTTATCCTGGTTATCTCTATACTGATCTTGCTTCGATATACGAGAGAGCCGGGAGAATTAAGAACAATAAAGGTTCTATTACACTTATGCCAGTGCTTTCAATGCCAGAGGACGATAAAACTCATCCAATCCCTGACCTTACAGGATACATCACAGAGGGGCAGATTATATTTTCACGCTCTCTTGAAAGGAAGGGTATTTCTCCCCCAATAGATGTACTGCCATCCTTATCCCGACTCAAAGATAAAGGAGTTGGAAAAGGTAAGACCAGAGAGGACCATGCGGATCTTTATAATCAGTTATATGCTGCGTACTCGAAAGGTAAAGAGGCAGCAGAGCTCGCTGTAATACTGGGAGAAGCAACTCTTTCTGATATGGACAAAATATATCTGAAATTCGCGGACGTTTTTGAAGAAAGATATGTAAATCAGGACGAATATGAAAATAGAAGTATAGAAGAAACCCTTGAGTTGGGATGGGAACTCCTTTCAATGCTACCAAAACGTGAGTTAAAGAGAACGAGAGATGAATTCATTGATAAATATTACTCTAAGCATCAAAAAGAGGAAGCAAGAGAAAGTGAAAAATCGAAAGAACGAGAAGAATCGGTAATAGAAGAGAAAGAGAGTAAAGCATCAACGTGATTAAAGGAATAAACTAAAATGCAGGGAGAAATTTAGATGGCTATGCAGGTAAACGCCACTCGCATGGAGCTTCTCAAACTTAAAAAGAGGGTTAATCTTGCAGTGAGAGGTCATAAATTACTAAAGCAAAAGCAAGACGAATTACTGCGGGTTATTCAGGAAATTGCGAGGAAATTATCAAATATGCGGAAAGAGATAGAAAAGGAGTTCTTGAGAGCCTTAAAAGGATTTTTCCTTGCCCGCGCTTACCAGGATAAGATATCATTTGAAGCTTCCTTTCTTCTTCTTGATACTGATGTTGATTTATCTATGACCTGGAAAAAAGTTATGAATGTAACATTACCGGAATATAAGAAAACTTTTAAAGGAGAGTTGATTTCATATGGATTTGCCAATACTTCACCAGCTCTTGATGAAGCGTTAAAGAATCTTATGGATGTCTTTGATCGTTTACTTCTACTTGCCGAAATGGAGAAGAGTATAGCCTTACTTGCAGAGGAAATGGATAGGACGAGACGAAGGGTTAATGCCCTCGAGTATATATTGATACCTGAATTAAAGGGAGCGGTTCGATATATAAACATGAAATTAGCAGAGAGAGAACGAGAGACAAACTCACGCCTTATGAGGATAAAAGATGTCATCAGAGGTTGAGGATTTGAGCTTTGCATTATTAAGCTAAAATGCCCTTAAGCAAACACTCAGGCCGTCGAATCCTAGGGGCCTTTATCCCTTAATAATAATTTATGTTTTTTATACTTACTATCATTGGTGTTACCCTGACTGAAATCAGAATAGATGCTTTTGGAGATACAACTGCAAAATTTGTCTCTCTTTATCCGGAATATCCAGGGAATACTATATTAGAGGGTAAAATAATTAAACTTATCAACAAAAAAAGAATAGAACAAAATCTACCTGAATTATCTGTTGACCCTCATCTTCGCATTGCAGCCAGGGAGCACTCATTAGAAATGATAGAAAAGTCCTACTTCTCACATATTTCCCCTCTTGCTATTAATAGGACACCGGCGATTCGTATATATAATTCAGGATTGTTACAGTATAAAATCGGAGAAAATATCGCACAGAATGTAGGAACCTTGATGCCAGTTCTATTAAAAGGGGACCCTGACTCTCTTGCAAGGGTTATAGTTCGTTGCTGGATGGAAAGTCCTCACCACAGGGAAAACATCCTTGACCCTGATTATACTCATATGGGCGTCGGTGCTGTGGCACGTGACACTATCCTTAATGTAACGGAAACCTTTGCTGATATTTCAAGCGGCGTGGACAGTGTAATAGTTGAAAATAAAGGTAGTAACTATCTTATGAATATATACTTATCCCATAGCACCTGGAGTATGACTGTATTTAAAGATGAGTGTATAATTCCCGAGGATTTTCTTGAATATTATTCTAAACGAATTAGGGTTCCAATAAAGATAAATTCAGGAGCACATAAGATAGAGCTCTGTTCGAAGGACCGTGGAATGTACCTATGTAAAGTTAGGATATTTATACAGACCAATGCTGCCCGGGGTGAATTATTCCAGCCATTGACAGAATTTAATTAATCTTTGAATAGATGGCTTGACATGATAAAAAATATCCTTAGTATACTATCCAAATCAAAAAAGGGGGCTAAATGCGCAAGTTACTGGTAGTTACTATTTTACTTTTATATTCTCCATTGATGGCAACCATATCTGTAGACATGCACCTCCAATTCTCTCCCGATGCTCTTGTATTCCATAAAATAGTAGACCCATTAGATCATTATAAGGTTGAGTACGATAAGGTAACTCTTGGAGTCCGTTCTGCTGTTGTTTGTGGAATTACTCCTCCTGGTACTCCAAGTATAGGGGGCGTTGGACGTTCGATCTTAATACCTCCTTCGGCTGCAATAACAGGAATAAAGGTTCTGTCTTCTTCTTTTATCGAAATACCAGGAAAGTATAACCTTTATCCTGTTCAGAGGGATGTTGAGTTCAGTAAACCCAACCCGAAATTTACGGAACCCAGGGAAGAGATATATAATTCCAGTGAACTATTTCCCGGGAGATTGGTAAGGTTGAATGGAACGAGTTCTTTGTCAGGGTTCAGGATAGGTGGATTTATGGTCTATCCTCTTCGGTATATTCCAGCAGAGGGCAAACTCTTGCTCTATACTGATATAACACTTGAGGTTCAGTATGAAGAGGCAAAAGTTCCAGTACAACGAATGACGGATGAGCAGATTCGAATATTTAGTCGTTCTGTGATGAATATGGTATGTAATCCAGAGGATTTAATTAGATTTATGCCCCCGAAGAAGATATCATACAGGGAATCCTCTCGTTTGTCCCCTGATTCAGTAGAGTATGTGATTATTGCCCCAGCGGCTGATACAGCTGAGTTTGATTCACTACTTTACTGGAAAGAGAAGAAAGGGATAATGAACCCAAGGACTGTTGCACTTGAGTGGATATACAGTCAATATCCGGTTTCTGGTGATACCAATAAGATAGCGCAATTTGTTGCAGATGCAGAGACGACCTGGGGGACGATATATTTTCTTATGAGCGGTGACCCCTATGATCCCAGTGTTGGTGAGGTTATGCCAATGGCTCATATGAGAGCTGATTTGGTTTCTGCTTCACCTTTATCCGATCGTTACTATGCTGAAACAGACCTCTATTTAGATGGAACTCCCCAGGGTGATGCCGGTGCAGCGGAATTAGAAGATGTAATGGTATCAAGAATACCTGTGGATAACCATACTGATATACAGACATTCGTAAAGAAGACCCTCCAACACGAGAAGAATCCAGTATTTGAAGATATGAATCCAAACTACAATAATCCAGTTATGTATATTCCTGTTTATGAATTGTGGGATGACTGGACCGGTGATATACCTGCGGACACAATAGCAGCACAGACACCTGCTCCCTGGTTGGATTCCATAAGATATTCTACAAATTCTCCTTCAACCTCAGAATTAAATGTAATGTGTCAATCAGGCGTGCGATATATGCATTATATAGGGCATGGATCAGAAACGTTTTGGGGTGAATGGGGCAACTATCAATATAAGAGCGATGTTGAGGGCTTTACCAACTTCCCAAATACTCCAATACTTTCTCAGATATGCTGTCATACGAACATGCTTGACTATTCTTCTGAGGATTGTTTTTGTGAAGGTTATATAAACAATCCCAGTGGAGGTGTGGTTGCACTTGAGGGTAATACCCATTATGGACTTGGTAGCAGGAGTGGGGTATGGGATGATGAAAATGAATCAAGGACATCTGGTTTGTGCACGGATTTCTACCGCTATCAATGGGTTTGGGGAAGTGACAGGCACTTCCAGGAAGCCTGGTTACACGCAAAGAATTATGTAACTTCGAATTATATATCAGGTCATGCTGATGATCTTTCAGTATGGTCAAGGCAGGTTATAAATATGCTCGGTGATCCAGAATTACCGTTATATACAACATCTGGAAGTATTGAAAAACTCGCAGTAAGTCATCCTCCTGCTAAAGCTATTGGGATGAGCGAATTCCCTGTAATTGTTACCGATAGTTCTTCAGGGTTTCCTGTTGATTCTGCAAGGGTATGTCTCTGGTGTAAGAACGAGGGATCGATGTGGATTAGGGGATGGACAAACACTTCAGGTGAAGTGATATTCTATCCAAATCCCAGTCTTGTTGCTGATACAATGTGGGTGACTGCGATTAAAGCTAACTATAAACCAGTTGAGAGTTTTGCACGTATTGTTGCAGGCCCACAGGTCACCATTGACCCGGACACCATAGATGTAAACACACCAACGGATGTTACCGTAACGGTTCTCGATGCTTTGAGTAGCCCTCTGGATTCAATAGAGGTACACATCCACCGCTATGGTGTAAGCGAATATGATACAACAAATGTGGCTGGAATATGCACATTAAACATTAATTCTCCATACGGACAGATACTCATAGCCAGCGGAAGAAAGATAGATGAGACAT
>DAOVFB010000151.1 GCA_030668705.1 Candidatus Stahliibacteriota bacterium | reverse complement strand
TCCACTTTTGTTTTTTGGAATACCATTCCTTAAACTCAGGATTTTTAGAGCATTCTTTCTGTAAAACAAAAGTAACGCTCCTTGCAGCACTCAAGAACGCACTAAGGTTGTATTTAAACCTCTGACGATTTTCGTCATTCTGTTTCATCATCCCTAAAAAGTATTCTGCTTCATTATACTTCTGTTGAGTATCCACAATATTAGCCCTCCTTCGATTTTCTCCTTCATCGCTTTTTCGGGACGGGACGAGGGATAAAAAGCAGGGCTGTTAAATCAACCCTCTATTGTAGAGATTAATTCATCAACACTCTCAAATCTATATTCCTCATACTTCTCTTGGTCCACCCTTATAAAAGACCATTTACCATCTATCAGGCGATTAACATCTTCACACCATTGCTTAGCCCTTTGGTCTTTACGTTCTACATCCACATCTACCCTTCCCTTAGTTTCAATAATTAGGTGCTCACCCTTACTGGTTAAGACTACAAAATCAGGGTAATACAGTCTAAGATTATCCTCTGTATCTCTATATTCCATATAGAATCTCATTTTAGGGATAATCTTGCTAAAAGCTCTCACGTCATCGGCTCTATCTAAAAATTTGGCAAATTCTTTCTCGTAATCATTATCACAAGGAACATAATTAAAGACAGACTTGTTGGCTGGATATACGAGCTTTGACCAAACAAAAGGGCTGGTATCTGATAGTTTTATTGTGTCCTCCTTCTGTGGTTCTCTCTCAGTAAAAGTCATATCCCGAAATCCATCTACAAAGATTTTAATCAATTTTTGTTGAACCTCTGGCGAACTTAATTGATAAAGTGCCCGATAACCATCTTTGGGGTCATTAAGGTCTATTTTTTGAGTGAATAATTTTTCTTCAACATACTTTTTTACTAAAGGGTAAAAGCTCGCAAAAGCGCCGCTGATTTTCAATTGCTTAAGTATCTTACCCGTATAGTATGAAATCACGGCTTTTGGATCCTTAGGTACTGGTAAATCCCATTTTCTATGGATAATCTCCATGCCCCTGAGCATATCCACAGCTACGTACTCCATATCTAATATCTTATTCTCCAAAACGATATTCAGAGAAGGTAGTGAATCAATCGCCCTGATATCCAAGTTAAACTCTCTTATAATAATTCTCTGGCTCAATATTGGTATTTCAATGTCTTTATCTAATTTATCTTCATCTACAAATATGGTTTGTATATCGAGAGGCTTATCCGGATCAAAGTCAGCAAACTTTATCCCTTCCTGTGCTTCTAACTCTTTGAGAATGTCGGTTAACCCGGGAGGCCCGATAACCTCAAGAACATTAATATGTTTGTCAGGATTTGCATACTCTCCCGGGAACATCTTCCTTAACCCTCTACCAATAACCTGCTCCGGGAGCACCTTCCTTTCAGATCCATAAGACCTTAATCCCACGATTACATTTACATTATTTACATCCCAGCCCTCATTTAGCATCATCGTGCTAACTATCGCGTCAATACCTTTTGGATATTTCTTTTTTAATTCTGGATCCTCCGCTATTTTCTCAGGATTATCAATATCTTTTGCTGCTCTTCTTGCGGGTTCTAAATCCTTTTTTAATATCCCTCCCGTGCTATCTGTATGTATCAATAATATTTTATCCTCAAGGTCAGGTTCAGTATTAATATAGTCATAAACATCATCTGCTTCACTGTTTTTGGGACATTGGATAAATAGGATAGGTCTCTTTCCCAATGGTTTCAGAGCCTTTTTATACTCTCGCCATCTTCTTATCCCTGCGTCAATCCATGCCCTGTATCGCTCATGCGCCTTATCTGATGCAATTTCTTTAGCGTTCTTAACATTCCCTTTCAATGGTCGCTTTACGATGTTCATCTCAATGGCTTCTTTAAGCGGGAAGTCTACAATACACCAGGGGAAGAATGCCCCTTTTTCTGTCTTTGGTGTAGCCGAAAAATCCAACTCCATATTAAAACCTCTACCATATTCCGATTCAAGAGCTTTGTGCAGTTTCAAAAGTATCTTCTTCCATTCCTTTTCAAAACTATATACGTGGTGCGCCTCATCCTTTAAAATCATTATATTTGAGCAGAAACCCAATACTTCCTTTATTCTGTTCTCCTGGTAAATATCATGTCTTTTAACATCCTCAAGTACAAGAACATCATCAACAAATTCCTCTACCTCTTCCTTCTTCCTCTTTCGTTCCTCTAACTGCTGGATATTGGTTAAGAATATTACCTCTTCTGGAATAGTATGAATTGGATCATCTTTTAGGATTACATTTTCTTTCAGCCCAAAATCCTCCTCCCATTCCGGGGGGATAAATTTCCATTTCTCGAATATCTTACCTTCTTTAAAATCCCTTGCAAGCCTCTCATAGATAACATTTTTCTCTCCAGCGATGATCAAAAACTTGGATGAATACTCGTCTTTGTTCTCCTTTAACCAATTAAAGTAAGACCAAACTATGGTTAAAGCCATTACAAAAGTCTTACCTGAACCTGTTGCCATCTTAAAGGCATAGAGGGGATATTGGTCATAAGAGGGGTCATAGCCCATTATAGCCCCCGCTCCAAAGTCTCTCGCCATATCTATGAAGTTTCTCTTTTTCATCACCTCATAAACATAGATAAGTGTTTCAATAGCTTCTCTCTGGCAAAACCAGAACTGAAACGGCTCGTCTTTTACCAGATAGTCTTCTCTAAACCAGTATTGTAATAACCGACGTGTAGTATCTGTTACATTTGGGTAGTCATTCTCTCTCCATGTAAAAACCGCCTTCCTCAATTTGTTGGCTAAATAAGTTGGGCTTGGTCGTCTTTTATCTGGTTCCAAAAGTTCATACGGTTCTATCATGTCCATAAAGTAGGCTTGCTTGGTTTGCTTCATTCTATCCTCACCTTTAGGACTTTATTCGTATCGTTTCCAAATACATCTATCACCTTAACCATTATCTGATATTCCCCTGCATCTTCATATTCGTATTTAGCCTTATAATCCACTTTTGGATTCTTTTTCAGTCTGAAACTCTGCCATTGGTTGTGGAATGTATCGCCTTTGTAATCCCAGTCTATTGCCCAGTAATCTATGAGCTCCCTTGAGTCTTTTACTTTACTGGCAATCTCGGCAAGTTCTGCAGTGGGAGAAAGTTGAAAGTCAGTAATTTTAAGAATTATTTCAACCCCATTTACTTTGCTCTCGATTTCTAAAAAGGCAACTTCCGGAAATTTTATATATTTGATTAATTCTTTCTCTATTATTTGATCAGGTACTTTCAATAGCTGTAAATCAAAGCCAACAAGAGAAGATTTTATTTCGTTTACAGAAGGTATTTGAATAAGTTTTAAATCAACTCCATTCTTCTTCGCTGATGTTTTAGCTATTTCATTAACCTCGTAACTCCATTCCCAGCCAAGAATATCTACTTTATTAAAGCTATTATTTCGGCACTCGATTACTACTTTTTCAACATCTTCCATTGTAACAGGAGCATTCAAAGGACCGATATGAATCGCTCTATCTCCTTTTCTTCCGTGTAGATACCTAAAGTTATTTAACGGCT
>DAOVFB010000095.1 GCA_030668705.1 Candidatus Stahliibacteriota bacterium | reverse complement strand
GACAAACATGGGTAAACAAGCTCGGTGGTTGCACAGTATGACATCTTCGCCCTCCTTAACCTGTATTCATCATGTCATATCTGTCTACCACCGAGCGTAAAACTATTTGCAGATTTCGGAGTAGCAGACTCACTCTGCGTTTTTTGCGCGAAACTAGTAGAGGCAATTCATGAATTGCCCCTACTCCAATTCTATCTTTTGACTCTTTACTCTATACTCTAAACTCCCTACTCTTGAGGTTCGACTCTTAACTAGTATTCACATATCCCCTTACATGCTAATCCAAAAGTAGCACTCAGTAATATGTTAAGTTTTATACTTGACAAATAAATTTTTCTTCTATATATTTTCTATATGAGAACCTTAAAACAAATTAGAGAACCGCGCGAAATCCTCCCAATTTCTGTAATGTTTGAACGAACCGTAAAAAATCACCCCAATTCGATTGCAGTGCAGATACTCTCACCATCAGGCTGGAAAAAGTGGACCTACGAGGAATTACTCAACCTTATTATAAGACGGGCCAATCAAATGAAGTCAAGGGGAATAAAAAAAAGTGACAGGGTAGCACTCTACGGTGCAAACAGCCCGGAATGGATCGTAACCTATCTCGCCATCCATTGGGTTGGAGGAATCACTGTTCCTCTGGACAATCGTCTAAGTTTTAGAGAGGTTCATCACCTCTTAAAGGATTCTGGTTCAAAGATTCTTTTCTCTTCTTCAGAAGGTATAAGCGATGCAATAGATATAAGTATCCCCATGGAGATACCAGAAAGAGTCCTGGAGAGTAAAATAGTTGAGAAAGCAGATGTTCCTCTGGATGACCCGGCTGTAATTTTATATACATCGGGCACAACAGGGGTACCAAAAGGAGTTGTTCTATCACACAAAAATCTTATGTCTAATGTGGATATGTTATATCAAACGATGGAATTCTACCATGATGAACCATTCTATGCCTTACTACCCTTACACCATGTCTTTGCTCAGACTGTAGCTTTCCTTGCTCCTCTATCAATAGGTGCAACTATAGTTATAGCACGTTCTTATAAATCAACGGAGATTAAGGAAGATTGTCAAAAGTCGGGGCCAGTTATTTTCCCGATAGTTCCTTTAGTTCTGGAGAAGTTTGTCGAAGGAATAAACAGAGAATTAAATAGACTAAGTGGAGTAAAAAAGATGGCATTCGGGTTGATGAAGGGATTGTCTTCATTATTTAATTCCGTAAAAAAGGGAAGTGGTGGTCGGTTCTATTCTTCAATCAGAGAAGCCCTTGGAATGGAGAATATTAGATATATTGTTTCAGGTGGTGCAGCACTCCCAAGATGGGTATCGTTGGCTTTTGAAAAATGGGGATTTCCTATCTTACAGGGTTATGGTCTCACTGAGACCTCTCCTGTTATCTCGGTTAACCCTCCAGATAACACAAGAAATGCATCCGTAGGATTACTATTCCCTGGGCTGGAGTCCAAAATATCAGACCCTGATATTGATGGTATTGGAGAAATTGCCGTTCGTGGTCCTTCCGTATTCAAAGAATTCTGGAATAATCCGGAAGCTACTAAAGAAGTATTTGATGGTGATTGGTTTAAAACAGGGGATATGGGATACTTTGACTCTGATTCCTATCTATACATAACAGGAAGGAAGAAATCAGTCATAGTCACAAGGGGTGGGAAAAACATCTATCCTGAAGAAATTGAGAACTATCTATCCGGTTCTCCACTAATTGAAGAGATAGTAGTAATCCACCAGACCAATCCAAATACTGGGACCAAAGAATTAATTGCCCATATCTATCCAAATTATGAAAATATAGATCATTACTGCGAGGAACACAAAATTGAAGAACCAGACCCTCACAAAATCCTATCGGATGAGATAAAAAGGTTAAACAAGGATCTTACTGATTACAAAAGGATTAGAAGAATAAAGTTAAGGGATGAAGAATTTCCTAAAACAACTACAGAAAAAATCAAGCGATATCTATTTGAAGAAGAAGGTTTAGAAGTATAGTTAAAGAACTTACAATTCGCGCAATAATACTGGGCATTATTCTATCCGTTGTAATGGCTGCTGCCAATACATATCTTGGATTGTATGCAGGTATGACCGTTTCTGCATCCATACCTGCTGCTGTAATCTCAATGGGGATTCTACGTGGATTCTTTCGAAGGGGAACAATCCTCGAAAACAATATCATACAGACAGCTGCTTCTGCCGGTGAATCCCTTGCTGCAGGAATAATATTCACAATTCCAGCCCTGGTCATAGTGGGAGCATGGCTTGAGTTTGACTTCTGGGTAACGAGCCTCGTGGCTCTACTTGGTGGACTCCTGGGCGTTCTATTCATGATACCCTTACGGAAAGCCCTTATTGTAGAAGAAAAAGAACTCATATATCCGGAAGGTGTGGCCTGTGCAGAAGTGTTAAAAACAGGCGAAGAGCAACAAAGTGGCCGTGCCAAGCATATATTTATCGCTTTAGGCCTTGGATTCGCATTTAAGTTCTCTGTAACAGCATTCTCTGTAATAAAGGGAACAGTGGAAAAGGCAGGAATGATCGGAAAAAGTCTCTTTTATTTCGGAAGTGACTGCTCTGTTGCGCTACTTGGCGTAGGTTATATTGTAGGGTTTAATGTATCGGTTCTTGTATTTATTGGGGGAGCACTCGGCTGGTTGCTGGGTATACCCATCTATTCTCTTTTTAATCCCGCAACTGGGGATTTGTTAGAATCTGCCTGGGATATCTGGAGCCATGAAATCAGATTCCTTGGTGTAGGAGCTATGATTGTTGGAGGGATATGGTCAATTATTTCTATAAAAGAAGGCATAAAAAAAGGACTTACCGAGTTATTTGGGAAATTCCAGTCTACTGATGACCTTCCTAAAAGAATAATATTTCCGTTACTCTCAGGGATAATCGTCGCAATATTCTTTCTATACTGGCATATTTTGGGCACTCCAGGGATAAGTCTTATCGCAGCACTCTTAATGGTTATTGCAGCATTTTTCTTTGTGGCTGTCTCCTCTTATATCGTTGGATTAGTTGGTAGTTCCAACAATCCTGTATCAGGTATGATTATCTCAACCCTCCTTTTCACCTCTGCTATAATACTACTCATAGGTATGACAGGGGTAAAGGGAATGATAGCAGCCCTGGTAATTGCAGGAGTTGTGGGTTGTGCAACCTGTACAGCAGGCGATGTTTCTCAGGACTTAAAGACCGGTTGGCTCGTTGGGGCGACTCCGCGGAGGCAGCAGATAGTCCAGATTATAGGAATTGTTGCCGCAAGTTTCATTATTACCCCAATCCTAACGCTTCTTAATAATGCATATGGGATTGGGACAGGTGAACCTGGGGCACTCCAGGCTCCTCAGGCATCCCTGTTCGCATCCATTGCAAAGGGTCTATTCGCCAAGGGAGGAGAACTTCCATGGAATATGGTATTGATTGGAGGTGCTCTCGCTATAATACTAATTCTGATTGATGAATTCTTAAAAAGACAGAAATCCTCTTTCAGAACCTATGTGATGCCAGTTGCCGTTGGAATATATCTACCCCTGAGTCTTTCTGTTCCCATATTAATAGGTGGAATAATAAGAAGAAGTATAAAAAAAGCAGGAAAAGGAATTTTGGTAAGTTCTGGATTGATAGCCGGCGAAGCTCTTGCAGGTGTTGTTATTGCAGGTATGATATACATAGGATTCACACCAAAAACAATTATCCAGTCTAATCCATTCTCACTTTTTGTATTTATTGGATTTATTGCTTATTTATTCCTGATAGATCGCCTGAGTAGATAACATTTATTTTAATGAAAGAGATATCCCTTTATCCTGGGGGGGTCTGAATCCTTGAAAATCTTTATTTGACATTTACTCGATAACCTCTACCAACAATCTCCTGGAGCGAGGTCCATCAAATTCAGAGAAGAATATACCCTGCCATCTTCCAAGCTGTATTCTCCCATCCCTTACCGGAATAAATTCAGTAACTCCAATAATGCTGGATTTGATATGACTATCCGCATTTCCCTCAAGATGAGCATATCCTGCGCCATGAGGGATGAGTTCTGATAATTTATCCAGTATATCTTTTTTTACCGACGGATCATAATTCTCGTTAATGGTTACGGCTGCTGTAGTATGAGGAACATATAGTAATACGTATCCCTCCCTTATACCGCTTTTTTCTACTACATCTGCAACTTCATCTGTAATATCTACGAATTCGTTTCTCAAATTGGTTGATACCGAGAGTTCAGTTTTTTTAATAATACCCATTATTTCCTCCTTTCAATCAATAACTATTTCTTCAAAATCAGCCAGGAGATGGAAGAGACTCCTGACATAGTAAAGGAGCGCAAGGCGATTGTTCCTTAGCTTATCATCATCGGCCATTACGAGAACATTATCGAAAAGGTTATCTATAAAAGGACGAAGTTTCTTCAGTAAACTCAGTGCTTCTAAATAATTCCTCCTTTTCAAAAGTTTGCCTAAATTCGGTTCAATATCTCTCGCTTTTCGATAAAGTTCTTTCTCTTCTGACTCACAAAGTAAAGATTCATCAGTCTCACCACCATTCCAACCCTTTAATATGTTGGAAACCCGCTTTTGCCCTATAACGAGACGCTCAAATTCTTTTTCATCCTTTCTAAATTCCATCATTGATTTAGCAATTATTGTAGCAGTAAGCACATTATCCCATCCTTCGGATAGAACTGCATTGGCAATGTCATACCTGATGCCTACTGATTGAAGGTATCCTTCAATTCTGTCCTTTATAAATTTCGATATTTCCGGGACTATTTCAGTATTTGCCTCTATTGACAACTCTAAAACACTTCTTTCAATCAAATCCTTTAATGATATTTCAAAACCGAAACCAACAACAATTCGTATAAACCCATTAAATGCTTGCCTAAGGCCCAGAGGATCCCTTGAACCCGTTGGCTTTTCTCCTACAAGAAAGGAACCAACTACCAAATCTATTCTATCAGCAAGTGATACTACCCCTGCTTCCTTGGTTTCCGGGAGACCATCCATCGCGTTTCTCGGACGGTAATGTCCTTCTATTACCTTGCAAATTTCTTCACTAACCCCTTCCTCCAGGGCATAACAAGCTCCTATATACCCTTCAAGGTTGGTAAATTCCTTACCATCTCGTATCATAAGCGTGGTTAAATCAGCCTTTGCTAATCTTGCCCCCTCCATTATTACTTTGAGATCCACGTCATCCACTCTCTCTCCTATCCATTCACTAAGCTTTATGAGTCTTCCAGTCCTGTCCAGCAATGTTCCAAGGGATTTGTGCCACATAATACCTGAAAGCTCTGGTACTCGTTCTGAAAGAGGTATCTTTTTATCTACCTCCCAGTAAAATCCGGCATCTTCAAGCCTTGCCATAAGAACCTTTTCGTTACCTCTTATCACACTATCATCTGGAATATTGTTGACTGCTGAAATAAAATAGGGCACGAGTTTATCATCCTTTTTAACCGGAAAATAACGCTGATGAGTTTCCATTGCAGTTATAATGACTTTTTTCGGAAGATTAAGGAACTTTCTATCAAAGGAACCCATAATAACAAAGGGATATTCTATCAGATTTGTAACTTCATCAAGGAGTTCTTCCCTTAAAACCGGTTCGCCGCCTACTTCCTTTGCTTTACCCCTAATCATTTTTTCTAACTTTTCCTTCCTGTCATTCGGGTCAACCATAACATAGGAATCTTTCAGTCTTTCTACATAATTCCCTGTTGCAACTTCAATACTCTCGGGAGCAAGCAGACGATGCCCTCTGCTACTCTTTCCACTTTTAACTCCTGCAATAGAAAACTTAACCTGCTCATCACCAAGAAGCGCAACTATCCATCTTATTGGCCTCGCAAAGAGAAAATTAGTTTCTTCCCACCTCATTTTCTTCGGGAATTGAATATTCTTTATAATGTTTTGAAGATTGTCCTGGAGGATTCCAGTTGTTACCCTGCTCTCTTCCTCTACCAGAGCTATAACATATTCCCTACCATTGAATTTTTCTGTCTGTAAAGAGTCTAAGGGAATCCCAACCCTCCCGGCAAATCCCTCTGCCGAGGATGTGGGCTTACCATCCTTAAAAGCTGCATCAATCGGTGGCCCCTTAATCTTCTTTATGATTTTACCCTGTTCCTCACTGACATCTTGAAAAATAACAGTAACTCTACGTGGAGTGAATAAAGTCTCTACAGTAGAATAAGATATTCTCTCCGAGTTAAAGAGATTCTTTAAGCCTTCAGCAAAAGAAGAGGCAGCATTGCCTAAATAATTTGCCGGTATTTCTTCGGTTCCTATCTCTATAAGTAGAGTTCTTGCCATTTTCTCGCAGCCTTTCCAGCAAGTTTCTTTATCCTCAAGATAAAATTATTTCTCTGTTTGACTGACAATGCTCCCCTGGCATCCAGGAGATTGAACGTATGGGATGCTTTTATAACAAAATCATAACCAGGATACAGCAGATCCTTCTCCATTAGTCTATCTGCTTCACTCAAGCATTCCTCAAAGTATTCAAATAATGATCTTACATCGGCTTCGTCAAAGTTATAAACACAGAACTGGTATTCCTGTTCCTTATTGAGCTTACCCCAGCTCTTATCAGGTGACCACGGAAGATCAAACACCGAATCAGACCCTGAGAGGAAGATTGCTATTCTCTCGAGTCCATATGTTAATTCAACTGAAACCGGGTCAAGGTCAATTCCTCCGATCTGCTGGAAATAGGTAAACTGTGTTACCTCCTGTCCATCC
>DAOVFB010000104.1 GCA_030668705.1 Candidatus Stahliibacteriota bacterium | reverse complement strand
TTTATTTTTTTACCAACTTAACGACTCAACTACTCAACTATTTAACTATATCCGTGTTTATCAGTGTAAATCTGTGTCTGAAATTTAGTTCTGAGTTCAGTGTTCCTAGTTTATATTAATCAGTTCAAATCTGTGTTAATCTGTGTCTATTCTTTGGGTGGTGTGTGTCTTTATCTGTGTCTATCTGCGGTTTCATTTCCTGGGTATCCGTGGTAAGATTTAATATAGTCGCCGTCTCTTCCAGCGAAGGTAGACATATCCAACTGCAAGTCCCGCTAAATGAGCGAGATGCGCTACATTCCCTCCACCAGCAATAAGCATTAATAATTCCAATCCTCCAAATAGTAGAACAGCATATTTTGCCTCTATAGGTATAAAGAAGGGGAATATTAATAATTTTCTCCTTGGGAAGGTTATACCATAGGCGAGAAGTATGCCAAAAACCGCGCCTGATGCACCTATAACAGGTATAACGGAGTTAATATTAAATATAGAATATACTATTGCAGCACCAATCCCACATATGAAGTAATACTTAAAGAATTCTTTGGTTCCCCACATGAATTCAAGTTCTCTACCAAACATCCAGAGAATATACATATTGATTCCAAGATGAAATAACCCCCCATGAAGAAACATATAAGTAACTCCCTGCCATACCCACCCCTTCATAAATTCCCTGGGAATAAGGGCAAAGTAATGGATAAACGGTGTTGCATTTTCAAGCATCATCTGAAGGAAGAATACAGCGATGTTTGCTATAATTAGATTTCTCAAGCCATTTTGGGTCTCTCTTATTTTCATTTTAACTCCTTAGTATAACCATTTCAATATATATCCAAGAACCAATATTCCGATAATCCCGAATAAATTTATTTTCAACATAAAACCAAATGTCAATGTAAATATTTGTAGATCAAGTACAATAGGATGAAAGCCAATTTTTAAAGAGTGTAGCATAACACTTTTCACCGCACCATCGGGTAGGATTAGACCCAAAACATCTCCTATAAGCGTTCCTATGAGAAGCCCTACAATGAGTATAAAAATTGTAAGTCCGGTCTTATTACGGAGCTTTCGCAAATTCAATTTTCCCCTCCGTTCTTTCATACAACCAATATGTAAACATCCCAGTGATAGAACCAGTTATAAGGGATAGCAAAACAAATGGAACGAGCAGATAAACAAAGGATGCCTTGCCAAAAAATAGGAAAGCCGCTATTAAAATCTGGGTAAACGTATGGGTTTCTGCTCCAAGTATGCTGATGCCAACAAGACTAACACTCTTTAGGTATTTTACTGCCAATGCCATAACGATGATGCTCATTATCGTTCCACTTATAGAAAAGAGGAAGGATGGGGTGAGAAGACGAGCAATGATAAGACTGCCAACGACTGACTTCAATATTCCCACGAGTAATGCTTCTCTAAATCCAAAAGTTAAAAGAACCAGTAGAATAAAGATATTTGCAAGGCCAAGGCGCATACCAGGAATTGGCTGTGGGATTAAACTCTCTACTACAAAGAGACTTATAGCTCCCGCAGTGAAAATTGAAATATATGCAATCCTATTCAGTGATTGCATCAAACCGTTCTCCTTCTATACGAATTAAAATACCATTGGGGATACAGATTATTTGGTCTCCTTTTTTCTTTATCCAACCCTTTTGCCTACACAACTTCAGCGGACACGGAGCTTCTAAAACCCTTACCCTTCCATCTTTAATTACCACCTTTGTTACGCCAATCTGCCCTCTGACTAGAAGAACCCTATCTTCCGTCAAAGAATATATATATTCCTTGCCTTTGTCAACTGTTATCCTTACTTTCCTACCCTCGATCCGCGGTAGAAAAAAAAGGGCGGAAAGAAAAAATAATATAATTCCGAAATCACCTATTTTTAAAGGACGATATCTACTTTTCTTCCGCAACTTTTGCAGCTCTCTTTTTCTATCCCGACAATCCTCATACTAAAACCCGTTCTCTCTATAAGTAGATTTCCGCATTCTGGACAATATGTGTTTTCTGCCCCTGTTATTGAGGCATTACCTATGAAAACATAATAAAGATAATGCTTTGCTATTTCGAAAGACTCCTGCAACATGGACATCGGCGTTTGGGGCCTCTCATAACCCAGATATGGGAAATATCTGGAAATGTGCAGGGGAATTGTTTTATCAACAGAGGAAAGCCACTTAGATAACTCCTCAATATCTTCATCGTTATCTCCAGGTATAAGAAGATTGGTAACCTCTACGTGAATTTTCTTCGATGCTTGCTCAATAGTTCTTAAAGTAGTACTAAGATCCCCCTTCAGTACCTTTCTGTAGTATTCTTCATTCATTGATTTAAGGTCTATATTCATGGCACTCACCACCCGAACAAGGTCATTGAGTGGCTCTGGTGAGATTAGACCATTGCTAACCATAATCAGGTCTATCCCTCTTGCCTCTGCATACCTGGCTACATCCATGATGTATTCAAACCATATTATGGGTTCACTGTATGTGAAAGCAATTGAAGGACTGTTGTAATGCTTTGCCAGTTCCACGAGTTCTTCTGGTTCTATATATCGTGTTGGTACTTTTCTTGCAGAAATGGTATAATTCTGACAGAAGGGACAACGCATATTGCATCCGTTAGGGGCAACAGATAGAATACTACTTCCCGGCCGAAAATGGAACAAAGGCTTCTTTTCTATCGGGTCTACTGCAAGAGAGGTAGTCTTTCCGTAATTTGCAGCATAAAGTGTTCCATCTTCATTCTTCCTTGCCCAACACATTCCTTCCTCTCCAGGAGAAATGACACAATGATGAGGACAGAGATTGCACTTAAGAGTATTCCCGCTCTCTACTTTCCAGTACTCTGCTTTGCGTTTTTTCATAAATTCCCCATCTTAAACCTTTCTGTAAAACTATGGATTTTTCCAGACGAGTCAACTATTATAACCTCTAGCTGATTCTCTTCTACAAATTCCAGGGCCCTATTCATTCCCATGGCAAAGAGAGCTGTAGAAAGTCCATCAACGATTAGACCATCCTCTCCAATCACCGTTACAGATTGCATTTCTCGCACAGGATAGCCTGTTTCTGGATTGATGATATGGTGGTATCGTATGCTATCAATAAAGAAACATCTCTCGTAGTCACCAGATGTAGCTATAAAACAATCTGAAAGATTGCATATTCCGATTACTCCATTCCTGTCCCTTGGATGGCGCACCCCAATCAACCAATCATTATTTCCCTTCTTCCTCCCAACAAGGACAATATCTCCTCCAGATTCAGCAAGAGCGGAATGAATCTCCATTTCCTTAAAGATGTTCCTAATGGAATTAAGTGCATAACCCTTGGCACTACCTCCAATATTAAGACTCATTCCGCGGGGGAAAAAGAGGCTGTCACCAATCAAAACAACCTTTCTATAATTCACGAATGTAAGGAGCGAATCTATTGTTTCCTTAGAGGGGATTACGGGCTCTTTAAAATAATGCCAGGCATTTAACACTGGATCCACGGTTGGATCGAAAGCCCCTTCGCTCATTTTGCTTATTTTGAGAGAACCCTTGATAATATGAACCAGGGCAGAATCTATTTTTCCTGCTTTTATCCCTTTTACCGGGATTCGATCTATTCTTTCGAATTCTCCCTTCAATAGTTTAATCGTTTTCTTTGCCTTAAGTGGGTTTCTTGCAAAGAACTTCACTTTGATATAGGTATCAAAGTAAAAACCCTGGTAGGTGTATTTTTTTAATGGCACGAAGATAAAAAATAGGCTTACTATTACTATTAGTAAGCCTATAATTAAGCACTTTGGTGTCTTCACCAGTTTTTCCCTTTCTTTATTCGGTAAAGATATCTTTTATTCTAAGAAACGCCCAGTCCAGCTCTTCCTTTGTGATGGTAAGAGGGGGTGCAAAACGAATAATTGTGGAATGTGTTTCTTTGCAAAGTATACCTTTTTCTTTTAGTCGTTCAGCATAAACTCTAGCCGGTTCGTGTAACTCCAACCCTATAAATAGCCCCTTGCCTCTCACTTCCTTAATAACCGGATGATTCAAGGTCTTTAACTTCTTCATAAAGTACTCTCCAAGTTCATTGGATCTCTCTGCAAGGTTTTCTTCTAATATATAATCAAGAGCCGCTATACCTACGGCAGCTCCAACAGGGTTTCCACCAAAGGTCGAACCATGGTCACCAGGGTTAAAAACACCCAATACCTCTCTTGAGGATGCTACAATAGAGACAGGATATACTCCACCCCCTAATGCTTTACCAAGTATTATCATATCAGGTTTTGCTCCATCCCACTCCCATGCAAATAGCTTACCAGTCCTGCCAAGGCCTGATTGTATCTCATCCAGGACAAATAGGACATTATTCTCTTTACATATATTCTTTACCTCATTTAAATAACCCTCAGGGGGGATTATAATACCTCCTTCTCCTTGAATAGGTTCAAGCATTACGGCTGCGGTATTTTCACCTACCTTTTCTCTAATCGCAGCTACATCCCCATATGGAACTATTTCAAAGCCTGGAGTTAAAGGGCCGAACCCATCTCTGTATTGGTCTTCTGTTGCAAAGGATATTATTGTTATGGTTCTTCCATGAAAGTTATTGGCTGCTACAACAATTTCTGCCTTATCATTGGGGATTCCTTTTACTTTATATCCCCACTTTCTTGATGCCTTCAGGGCCGTTTCAACG
Source organism: Candidatus Stahliibacteriota bacterium (assembly GCA_030668705.1). GTDB lineage: Bacteria > Hydrothermota > UBA3072 > UBA3072 > UBA3072 > DAOVFB01. The sequence goes on along the minus strand of DAOVFB010000104.1, from coordinate 1,443 downwards.
GCTTCTGCTCCGGTATTCATGGGCAGGGCCATTTCCATTCCCGTAACTTCACAAACCTTCTTAAGGAAAAGCGGTAATTTATCATTGCGGAATGCTCGTGATGTGAGAGTAAGGTTATCCAGTTGCTCTTTCATTTTTTTTATAACTTCAGGGTTACAGTGCCCATGGTTTAATGCTGAGTAAGAAGAAAGCATATCCAAATATTTATTACCCTTTACATCCCAGACCCATACTCCCTTGCCTTTACTCAATACCACATCAAGGGGTTCATAATTATGTGCCCCATATTTATCATCAAATTCTATTAATTGTTCTGCTGTATATTCCATAAAAATCCTCCTTTTCCCTTCATATTATAATGGGAATATTGTTTGTCAACTCACCCTCCACCTTTTTTGCCACAGAGACACAGAGGACACAGAGAAGAATTGTTTTTTTGTAGGAGGGAATTTGCCACAGAGACACAGAGAACACAGAGAAGAATTATTTTTATTGTAGGAGGGAGATTAGCCACAGAGACAGTCGATTCGCTCTAATGAAGATTGAAGAGTGCAAATTGCAAAGTGCAAAATGTCCTGTTACTCCGTTCATTTGTTTTCTCGCAAAAAACGCAATAAACCTAGCAAACGGATTTATCCGCTATCTGAAGAAATGACATTGGACATTGGACTGATGCTCACATATCACATATCACATACCACATATCCCAAAAATTAGACACAGATTTACACTGATATTAACTGATTAAAAACACACACCTCCCAGAAAATAGACACAGATATAGTCAAATAGTTAAGTGGTTGAGTTGTTAAATAGTTAAGTTGGTAAAAAAATAAAACTAAGACCCAAAACCCAAGACCTAAGACCTAAAAATGCCACGGCAAACTCACGGTTAATTTTCAATAAAGGTGATATGTGTTATCCACCTCACCCCCTTAATTTAAACCCAGACAAACATGGGTAAACAAGCCCGGTAGTTGCACAGTATGACATCTTCGCTCTCCTTAACCTGTATTCATCATGTCATATCTGTCTACCACCGAGCGTAAAACTATTTGCAGATTTCGGAGTAGCAGACTCACTCTGCGTTACCATGGCGCGAAACTTGTAGAGGCAATTCATGAATTGCCCCTACTCCAAATTTTTTTGACACTGGACGCTCGACGCTCGACTAATCTAGTGGGAGAGGCTTTCCAGCCTCGATGATCACGGGCAGAAGCCCGTTCCCACAAATCGCGACAGGGATGTCGCTCCTACAATTGCACGAATAAATTCGTGCCTACATGCGCGCAAACTTGTAGAGGCAATTCATGAATTGCCCCTACTCCAATTCTTTTTTTGACACTGGACACTTGACGCTCGACGCTGTACTCACGGTTAACTCTTTGTTAAAAACTGCTCCCTTTGCGATCTTGGCGAGACAAAATGGGGGATGTTGGTACC
>DAOVFB010000174.1 GCA_030668705.1 Candidatus Stahliibacteriota bacterium | reverse complement strand
AGGTTTTTCCAGACCGGAGAAGAAATGGATAAGGGATATCTATCGGGGGATGCTAAAAAGCGGTGATGTAAAGCTATCGGAGATAAGCAGGTCTATCCAGGGAGATGTAAGGCTTATAGAGAACAGGCTTTCCCTTAACCTTATGGAAAGAGAGATTTCTTCTAAGATATACGATTCCTACCTTCCGTGGGTAAGGGATCTAATCCAGGAGGATACACTTATTTCTGTTGATTTGTCTGATGTTCGGAAGGAATACGCCAGGGAGATGGAATATCTGGATAAAGTCTGGGATGGAAGCGAGGGAGAGGTTCACGAGGGTTACTGGTTTCTGGGTATCATAGCTCACAATGAAGATAAAGAGAAAATAGTTCCCCTCTACCAGGAGTTGTATTCACAGAAAGCTCCGGACTTTGAGAGCGAAAACACCGTAATTTTAAATTCCATAGAGAAAGTAAAGAAAGGTATCGGGAATAAAGGTATTGTTGTAATTGACAGGGGTGGAGATAGAAGGATTTTATTTAAGAAATTGCATTCTGAAGAGGGAAGTGGACGTTCAACCTTTCTTATAAGAATGAATCCGGATAAACGTCATCTGGAGGTAAGGGGAAGGCGTCTTTATCCCCAGCAGGTCTTCAGGAGATATAAATACAGTGTAGAATTAAAGAAGAAACTCAATCTCAGCCCGGTCCTTGACAATATGACATTATATTTATTGAAGAGGACGGGGGTTGACTTTTTAAATGCCTATAAATAAAGTAAATAAGAGAACAAAAAATAAAATGAGGTTTATATGCCTATCATGAGCCGTGATTGTTATTTTATTGGGACAGATAAACCTATGTTACCCAATATATGGAGGAAAATATGAATAATCATTCTTGGTTCTCACAAATTTCCTTTAAACAACGGATTTGGTTATTTGCAACTGTAGCAGGAATCTTTGCTATCATAGTCCTTGGAATTTTGCTGGATTCGCCAAGTGCGTTAAAGGAATCAATCAGTTTCAACATTGATATGTCCATCAGGGATGTTGTTCCCGAACTTGGAGTTACTGGTAAATCCCTTGCCCGAGAACTTGAATTACCACTGGATGTTTCCAAGAATAAACCAGTTAGAACATTAGGTGTGACACAGGAAGAACTTGATCATGCCATTGAACACATTCTTTCCCATCGTGATACTGTACTCAAATACTATATTTTTGCAGTATTGGTTCTCTGGGGTCTTGTGTTTCTTGTAAGATTGGGGCGTCCCGACGGATCCGATGTCAAAAACAGGCGTGATTGGTATCCAAGAATTCCATATATTATATCTCTCCTGCTTTCGGTTATAGTAGCTGGATTCCTCCTTGGGAAATCACCCAACCCAATGGAGGGGCTGGTTAAAGTATTCAAATCTATGGTGGGGCTATATCCTGATCCAGGAATCAAAATAATCGCTTTCGGCTTTTTCATCATACTCGCTGTTATTGGGAATAAGATGATTTGCGGCTGGGCATGTCCATTTGGTGCTTTGCAGGAGATTATTTACAGCATACCAATTCTGCGAAGAATTAAACAGAAGAAACTCCCGTTTATTTTGACAAACACAATCCGAGCAGGATTTTTCCTCTTCACGCTTCTTTTTCTGTTTGGTATTATCGGAGCAAGTAAAGGGTTTGTTATTTATCACTATGTTAATCCCTTTAATCTGTTTAATCTGGATTTTGAAAGTCCTAGCATTTTATTGACCGTTATCATTGCTTTAGGTGGGGCATTCATCATCTACCGTCCTTTCTGTCAGCTCATTTGCCCTTTTGGTTTTATTTCGTGGATAGCTGAACGATTCAGCATTTTTCGTATCCGAATTGATAAAGATAAGTGCACCCAATGCGGTGCCTGTATAAAGGTGTGCCCATTGGAAGCTGCAAAAGGTAGAGTTGCCGGAAACAAATTACCAGCCGATTGTTTCAGTTGCGCTCGTTGTTTGAATGTTTGCCCGGTTGATGCCATTCAATACAAATCTATCTTTAGAAAGGCATAGCAAATTACTGCACCTGACCCCTATTCCCTTTTCGTTGACATCTTTTAAGAAAAGCATATACTAATTATATAAAAATATAGGAGATAGTCGAATAGAATATGAAAAAAGGAAAGAGATTTATACAGATAAATCTATGTTAGGTACTTATCCATCACACTGGAGAACCTCATGACCAGGCGATTATTGGTTTTCTCAATAGCATTTCTCGCTGTTTTCTTGACGGTCGCCGTGGTAATGATTGCGAAATCGCAGGACGCAGGAGACAAGGGTGATCTCTTAAAGTCAATTGCCGCGTTCTACTCTGCGATCGAAGCGAACGACGCAGAGGCGAGGATTCAGCTGCTTTCCGACGATGTGATTATGATGCCAAACCACTGGACCATGGTACGAGGGAAAGACGCAGTCTCAGAGATGATTCAAGCTGGTGCTGCAGCGGTTTTCAAGATCAGAGACCGTGAAGTCGTGCACATCGATATCAGCGGAGACCTCGCATACACGGTGA
>DAOVFB010000067.1 GCA_030668705.1 Candidatus Stahliibacteriota bacterium | reverse complement strand
CACTTAGAAAAAAATAGGAGGAAATATGCTGAAACGATTTGAGGGTAATCCTATTCTAGGACCCATTCATAAACATCCCTGGGAAGCAAGAATGGTTTTTAATACCGCAGCCATATATCTGGATGGCAAGGTTCACCTTGTATATCGTACCAGAGGGCTCGATGGTGGTATTTCTCGATGTGGTTATGCATCAAGTAGAGATGGATTTCATATAGATGAAAGACTTGACTACCCCATTTTCTCCCCGGACCCGGATAACGATTTTGAGTGCTTTGGTGTTGAAGACCCGAGGCTGACAAAGATTGGAGACCGAATATATATGTTATACACGGCTTATGGTCTTGTGCCTGGTATATCGAGAAGGATTCAATCAATCCAGCTGGGTATGACTTCTATTAATGTAGATGATTTTTTAGGTCATCGCTGGAACTGGGGAAAGAGGATTTATCCATTATTCAGGGTCGATAACAAGGATGCCTTTCTCTTTCCGGAGAAGGTAGGAGGAAAGTATGTTTTATATCACCGTATTTCCCCATATATGTGGGTGAGCTATTCTGATGACTTAAAGGTTTGGGAATCTGCAAAGATAGTGATGAGGAACGAGTTTGAATGGGAGTATTATAAGATCGGAGCTGGAGGCCCACCCCACAAAACGGAGAAGGGATGGCTTCTTGTATATCATGCAGTTGATAGAGAATTCAACTATCAACTGGGTATGGCAATGGCTGATCTTAATGACCCTGGAAGGATAATCTGGAGGCATAAAAAACCAGTGCTCTTCCCCGAGAAAGACTATGAGAAATATGGAGAGGTTCCCAATGTAACCTTTACGTGCGGTTCAGTGGTAATTGATGGAACGCTCTTTGTTTATTATGGTGGAGCTGACACTGTGATTGGTGTAGCAACTGCAGAAATGGATGATATACTAAAAGAGGTAGGATAATCGCATTTCATCTTTGTCTTTAGTAATAATTGTTCCTAAAAACCAATGCTACCAATCCTTTAGTCTGTGGAATAGTAGAACTCTGTATCAAAGTTCCCAAAGGCGGAATGACAGAAATTGGGGTTATGGATATAACAGGTAGAGGGGTAGCAATTGTTTTGAGAAGATATCTTTCAAGAGGAACACATAATTACACATGGCATACTGATGGAATAGGTCCCGGACCTATTTTCCTCCTGCTTAAACACCCTTCTGGTGTATCTTCCCAAAAGATTGTGATACTGAGGTAAACTTAAGAGACTAATAGATTATCTTTCTTAAGCATTGATCCATTATAGCTTAAGCCTGCCTTGAACTGTAGTATTTCAGATTAATCTGATTCTGAAATATTATCGCTTTTATTTTCTACCCACTGGCATTATATATAAAGGAGTTTCTTCATCCGGCATATTTAAGATATTTTTCAGTCTATCATCATAAAAGGCTCCAACGACTACTGTGCCAAGGTCTAGGGCAGTTGCCTGTAAATATACATTTTGAGCAGCATGACCGACCTCCATATGGACATATCTTTCGCCTCTTTCCCCATACTTTTGGGTGGTCTTTTGGTAAACTGCGGAAAATACTATGTCAATTGAACCATTTTTAACACAGGTTTGCCCTAAAGCAGCATTAAATATTTCAGATATTATGTCTCCTTCTTTAACCTTTATGAGTTCATGCTCATGAGGTTTATATTTATAGAGCCCGGGTGTGAGATCCTCCACGTTTCCTATAGCGAGATAAACCACAAGGGGATAAAGGGCTCCTGCGGAGGGGGCAGTTCTGAATCCTCTCTCGTCTGTAATTCCCTGTGCTGCCCAGAGTAGTTGCGAAACCTCGTCAAGATTTAAGGACTCATTTTTATATCTCCTTATTGACCTTCTCTTAAATAAAGCCTTTTCTACAGAAATGGGACCGTCATAATTCACTTTGGGAAGTTTTATTCTTTCTATTGACATAGTTTCCTCCATTCTCCCTGATCCCCGTAACAGAAATGGGAAAACAATTATAAAACAGGTTAACGGAATCAGGATTATGTGGTTTAGTTTTTTCACTTATTACCTCCTTTGATTTATTTTACATACCTATTCGGAAATTTTTTATCTTTTATTATCTTATAGTTATTAATTAATACAGGAATAAATTTAGTCAAGGTATACTACTGTAAATACTTAACATGTCTAACTACCTTCCAGTTGTACTTTCATACACTTATCAACCTATCTATTTATATACCACTTCACTCTTGACTTTGCTGGTTCTGCCCTAAGTGGAATTGGGTTGACATAGTGTAGAGATATGAATATTATAAAATGTATAGTTTTTTCTTCAATTCGTTTGGAGAATTATGGGCAATCATGATGTGTTTGGATGAAAGAATCGAAAGAAGATTTATTAATATAGAAGAGGAGGCTTAACAATCATTCTAGAAGGGTTTATAAAATATGAAGGATAAAGATAAGACAGAAGAGCAACTACTCAAACATATACTAAAAGAAGCAATTGATATTTTGCCTCTTGGAATAACTATCAGGGATATTGATGGAAAGATTCACTATACTAACCCCGCGGAAGCAATTATGCACGGATATAAGGTAGAAGAGTTAATGGGAAAGGAATCAAAGATCCTGGGTCCTCGCGAAAAATGGAGTTCAATGACCATTGAACAACTTAAAAAAATTGGTGCCTGGAAGCGCGAAAGTTTGAATAAAAGGAAAGATGGAACCACATTTCCTGTTCAGCTGATATCCTATGTTATTAAAGACGAAGAAGGGAGTCCCATAGGTTTGGTTACCAGTTGTGAGGATATAACAGAGAGAAAACAAGCAGAAGAGGCGCTCCAGGAAAGCGAGAAGAAGTACCGTATCCTGGTAGAAGAAAGTCACGATGCCATATACATTTACAGAGACAATACGTTCCTGTTTGTAAATGAGAGGTTCTGTGAAATAACGGGTTACAATAAGGAAGAACTCTACCAGATGAATATGTTGGAGTTGGTTTACTCTTTGGATGGGGATGTAGTAAGGGAAATAACTGGTAGTAAAATAGAGGGTGAATTTTCCCCTAAGACCCATGAGGCGAGGTTCTTGAGAAAACATGGGGAGATAAGATATTGTGAGATTGCCGTAAATCAAATTACATATAGAGGGGAACCTGCGGTAATGGGCGCAGTAAGGGACATAACTGAATATAAGGAGATGGAGAAGGAACTCCGGAGAGCCGAGAAACTCGAGTCATTAGGCATTCTTGCCGGTGGTATTGCCCATGACTTCAATAATATTCTAACAGGCATTATGGGTGATATCTACCTTGCAAAGATGGAGTTGGACCCCAAATCTGAAGCATATAAAATATTAGAAGAAGCTGAGACCGCATCTCACGGGGCTAAGGGATTGACTCAGCAACTCCTTACTTTTTCAAGGGGTGGAGCACCTATAAGGGAAAAGTCTTCTATCCCTGATTTGATAAAAGAGTCAGTAGATTTTTCATTAAGGGGGTCTAACGTAAGGTGTGAATTTTCTGTTCCCGATACTCTCTGGATGTTAAATGTTGATAAGGGGCAGATAAGTCAGGTGATAAACAACATTGTCATAAATGCTGATCAGGCGATGCCTGAGGGCGGTATAATAAAGGTAGGAGCAGAAAACATAATAATTAAAGAAGATGATGTTCTTTCTTTGGATGAAGGTAGATATGTAAAGATAACGGTGGAGGATAAAGGTATAGGTATTTCCAAGGAGCATCTTTCAAAGATATTTGATCCATATTTCAGCACAAAACAGAGTGGTAGCGGACTTGGTCTTGCCACTGCGTATTCTATCATTGAGAAGCATGGTGGGTATATTACAGCGGAGTCGGAGGTTGGAGTTGGGAGTACTTTTTATGTTTATTTACCAGCGTTAAAAGAAAAGCTGGAGGAGGAGGAAGTAGAGAGAGGTGAAATAATTGCCAGGGAAGCGAAGGTGCTGTTGATGGATGACGAAGAGGTAATAAGGAAGGTTGTGGGTAGGATGTTAAAGAGACTTGGGTGTGAGGTTGAGTATGCGAGCCGCGGAGAGGAAGCTATTGATAAATATAAAGAGGCCTTAAAGTCTGGAGATGCCTTTGATGTGGTTATAATGGACTTGACTGTTCCAGGGTATATGGGGGGTAAAGAAGCCATAGGCAAGTTTATAAAGATTGATCCTGAAGTAAAAGCGATAGTTTCCAGCGGATACTCCAATGATCCTGTAATGGCTAATTACAAGAAGTATGGATTCAGTGGTGTAGTAACAAAACCATATGACACTAAAGAACTTGCTCAGGCTTTGCAGAAGGTGTTGAAGGAAAAAAAAGAAGGGTAATTAATCTACTTAAATCGCAGTCAATTATTTTAAAAATTAGGTTTGAGTCCTTAGAAATATAATTGTTTTATCATGTTCTCTTTTGTATCAGGATACCGGTAATTATTAAGATTAAACCCAATATCGTTGAAAATAATATTCTCTCTTTGACAATGAAATGAATGAGAATGAGAGACAAAAATGGGGATAAATAAATCAGGTTGCTTATTTTTACAGTAGTTCTGGACAGTCTCAGGGCTTTAAGCCATAATACAAAAGTGATACCCATCTCAAGAAGACCTATATAAATTGCCCCGAGAAGTCCGGGGAGAAGAGGGATGGTTAACCTCGAAGAAAGCACAAGATAAAACAAAATAAAGATAAACCCGAAAGAAAAATTCAGGAATAATTTCACAACTTCATCCCGCCTATCCTTAATATTGAAGATCCAGAACAATGACCAGACAACAGTACTACTCAATGCCAGCAAGACTCCAAACGGGTTTGTAAATCTGAGGGAGAGAATATTACCCTGCGTTGCAATTATCAAAACCCCGATGAAACTGACGAAGATTGCAAGAATGTGTATTGGTCTTATTTTCTGTTTCATTAAAGGGATTGAAAGCAAAGAAAGAACTATTGGCCATAAATAATTTAGTGATAGAGCTTCCTGCGCTGGAAGTATGGAGTAGGCTTTGAATAAAAGAACATAGTAAAGGAAAGGGTTTAAAAATCCAAGGATTGCAGAATGTAGATAATCCTTTCTTGAAAAACCTTTAAGCAGAGTAATTTTTTTCTGAAAGGATAGGATAAGGAATAGAGCAATAATTGAAACGACTGAGGCATAGAACAGGAGATGAAGAAAATCCATATAATGTAGTGTTATTTTAAAGGCAGAGGCAACTGTTGACCAGAATAATACAGCGATAAGTGCATAGGTATAAGCAAGTTTTTGATTTTTCATTTTGAAAATCCTTTAATCTACATAAGATTAAAGAATCTCTGGAAAAGTCAATGATAATTATTCTGCAGGATCCACTTTTTGAATTTCCCACGAAGGGAAGTCAGCCTTAGAGTTCACATAGAAGACACATGAAAACTTATGAGTTATTGTCGGTGTGCGTTTATTACTTGACACAACAGTGTAGACAGGTAAAATATTATCATGCAAGTGAAAAGTATTGACTTCCTTCTGACCTTCAAATGCCCCTCAAGATGTAAGCATTGTAGCTATAGAGCCGGACCCGAAAGAACGGGATTTATGAGTTTGAGAGATGCAGAGAGATGGTTAACCGAACTATTAAATACACAACCTCTCAAATCTTTTACTGTGCATGGAGGCGAACCTTTTCTTTACTTTGAGGTTCTGAAAGGCATCTTTAGAAAGGTAAAGGAGTTGGGAGTTCAAGAGAGATGGGTTATAACGAATGGATATTGGGCAAAGGATTTTAAAATTGCTAAAGAGTATCTTAACGAATTAAAAGAGGCAGGTCTCTTGGGTATAACATTCAGTGTGGATGCCTTTCATCAGGAATATATACCTCTGGAGACTGTGAGAACTGGAATAGAAGCTGCAGTCCAGATTGGTTTTGAAAAGGTGGCTGTAGACAGTTACTTCTTAGGATGCGAAGATTCGGACAATGAATATGATATTTCGACTGAGAATACAATTAGTAGTTTAAAAGGATTATCTGACGTTCAATTCTCGAGATTCAAAGCTACCTTTGAAGGAAGAGCTGCAGAGCTTATAGCAGATGATACGGAAATAGAAAATAAGGTACCGACGGGTAAATGCCAATTCCCCTTCTGGTTGGGGGGCGACCTTAAAAATCCCGAAGGAATAGAGATTGACTTTGAAGGAAATGTTACACTTTGTCCGGGTATCTCTATTGGCAACGCTAAAAGTGAATCTTTGGTTGATATTCTTAAAGGTTATGATTATCGTAATTATCCCATAATAAAAATTCTTGCAGAAGAAGGTCCGATAGGACTCATGGATTTAGCAAGAGAAAAAGGCTATGAAAGAGAACGAAAGTATATAAATGAATGTCATCTATGCTATGAAATGAGGAGATTCCTCTATTTATATTATTCTCAATATCTAAAACCCGCAAGTTGCTACTCAGGATAAATTTGGGTATATAGAAATTTTATATAATAAGATTCTATAAAGAAAGCCAGAGGGTAAAATATCTCCCCAGTCCTGGATAGTCTCTATCATAGTATGAATACCCGAAGTTTGTAATATATTCCTCGCCAAGGATATTTTCAATCCCAGTCCCTATTGTAAGGACACCAATTTTCTTTTCCAATGAAACATCTACGATCAGACAAGGCCCCTCTTCTTTCCATTCTCCGGGATAGTCAAACCATTTCTTCATTCTTCCAATTCCTTTACCTGAGATTTCAAAGTTAACGGGACCCTCATATCGAAGGACACCAGAGATGGAATGTCTTGGCTGATACTGAAGATCTCTCTTTAAAGTATCAAGATCATCATATCCATCCAGATAGGAATAATTGAGAGAATAGGAGAGTTCTTCGTACTCACCCTTATATCCAATATCAATACCGTAGATTCGGGATTTATAGATGTTATGGGGTCTCCAATCCGGGCCGTACCCTATTCTATCCTTTATATCTTCTATATGTCCAGAAAGTGAAAATCCTGCTCTAACTACACCTGCATTTAATCCAGTTGAGTATTCGGGTTGGAGGCTATCATTTGAGTAAAGCGGCCAATATAGATCGTTTAATGTTGGGGAGCGAAAGGCAGAACCAAAAGAGATATATCCCTCGATTGGTCCATTGTAACGAGCACCAATAGTTACAGAAGGATGGAATCCAAAACTTCTATACCAGTCCAGACGAGTGGAGCCAAATAGGTTTATTCCATTAAATTCATAGGAACTTGATATGGACCCACCCGCATTTATCTCACCTGCATACCAGGAGGTGGCATCTCCGGAGGATTTAAATTGATGCATAGTAATCGTATCCCCTTCAAGGTGTAAGGATAAAGTTATACCCTTATAGAGTATCTTCCCGTTTAGTTCCCCCACGAGAGTTGTATATTTATCATGAGTAAAATAATCACTGTAGCGGCTCTCTGGTTCCATTAGCTCCCATCTAATAGAAGGAGATATCAGTATGCCAATATCCCCAATTCCCAATATCCTACGATACGATAAATCGATGAATTTAGTTATCTGTTTATCATACAGATTAGTTACATTAGAGTCCCCGAATTCTGGAACCACACCAGAAGGTGGTATCGGTCCCGGCAATCCAACAGTCCTATAGGTGCCAAGGAGATTAAAGCCTTTCCAGGATAGCGATGTAGAATACCTCTCATAATCCGTATTACTTCTTTCACCTTTTCCTTTATCGAGATGTAGGAACCCTGTAATATCGAATTTCTTGCCCCCTATGTTTGCGGAAAACCCTGGTAATGAATTACCCTTAATTTTTATGTGTCCATTGTTGCTCTCAGTTATGAAATTAATTATGCCACCCACGGCGTTAGAGCCCATGAAAACCGATGAGGAACCTTTTATGACCTCGATCTTTTTAACAAAATTTAGAGGGATAGTGGAAAGATCAAACCCTCCCGTTCGTGGATCACTTATGCGATGGCCGTTAAGAAGTATAAGTGTATGGCTTGGGGTCATACCGCTGGTGACAACCTGAGTCAGCCCTCCTGGTGACCCGTATTCTTTAATCTTGACTCCTGCTTTCTTTTCTAAGAATTCCCCCAAATTTGAGATAGTCAAGGTTTTATCTACACTGATAGTCTCTATACGGTATGGTAGGTCTTTGAATCGTTTTGCAGTTACGGTAATGCCTGACGATTCCCACTGCATGATAGCAAGTAAAAACAATAACATATTACCTCCTTTATTCTTGCCACAGAGACACAGAACTCACAGAGTATTTAATTTTAATTATAAACCTTTTTATATTATTTATCATTTTTTCTCTGTGTTCTTTGTGTATTTGTGGTTACTCATTTTATACAAACATTTCTTTTTATTGTCCTCTGCCTGCCCTATGAAATGTGTAACTATTTCATCGGGGCCTGCCCCGTAGGGAGGAACGACCGTACTGGGGTGTCTCTGTGGCGATTCATGAAGTCCTCTTCTTTAAATGTTTAACAATTGGAAATAGAATAAAACCATAGATTAGACTCTGAGTCCATATATGCCATAGTACAAAGGGAAGTCCCACAATAAGATAGGCAAGGAATGTATTCTTTGTCGGGAAGAATATCCACCCTACGGATGTTGTAAGGATATCATATATAAAGGTTATGAAGATACCAAGGAGTATGAGAATATAAGCTCTATTCCAATTCTTTCGCTTATAGATTCCTCCCATAAATCCAGCAAACATCCCTCCTAACATTTGAGACACCAGGAGTGGTAGGGGTGATGGTCCCATGGGATTCGCAAATCCAAAAACGAGAAAGCTAAGTGCTCCTACTAACATGCCAGCACTACCCCCGAGGAGGACACCTGATAAGAAAATGGTAGAAGTAACCAGCTCAAGGTTGGGGACAAAAGAGAGTATATAACCCAGCGCGATTGCTAAGGCAGTAAATATGGCAATCCTTGATATTAATTTAATGCTCTTCATATAATTTCCCAAAACAAAAAAGGCTACCAAGAGGCAGCCATAATTAAATTCTTCCTCCCCTCGGAGTACTCCTAGGTAGCAGGTCTCCTGGCTTATGGCCTTCCTACTCATCGCGCCTTCCCACCAAATTGGCAGTGGCTAATTGCGATTTTCGTTGCCAAATACAGTAGCGGGGCTGCAACGGATTCTAACCGTTTTCCCTTAACTACCCACTATATTATTTATAGGTTAAAGGTTTTCCCCTCGGTGTCAAGGGGGATTCTGTTATTTGTGATTACTATAAAATAAGAACATTTATTTTAGTGATGATATGTGACATCCATTTCACCCCGCGATAATCGAGGTAGGTATTTGGTCTTAGGTTTAGGGTCTTAGTTTTATTTTTTTACAACTTAACTACTCAACTACTCAACTATTTAAC
>DAOVFB010000105.1 GCA_030668705.1 Candidatus Stahliibacteriota bacterium | reverse complement strand
GGAATTCGTTTTGGAATCTTGTATTTTTTTGCAATTTTATTAAAGGTTTGATTTATTGAGCTATAATATTCTCCTGTTGCATTTCCCCACTTACTTCCCGTATATATATTCTCGTATTCTCCAACGAGGTGTGGATAGTATTTTTCTAGCACATTAAAAAAGTAATCTTTTTGCCTCCCTTTTTTTAATGTCATTCCTCCGAAGATAATAAAGTCAAGACCAATATCTACAGCCTTTCCTACACTCTCTTCCATTAGTTTTGGGGTATCGGTTATAAAAGGAATAACGGGAAGGAGGAACATACCGCAGGCAATACCCTCTTTCTTGAAAAAGGCGAGTGTCTTTAATCTTTCGCCTGGGGACGGGACGCCGGGTTCGAAAATAGCGCTTATCTTATCATCTACTGATGAAAAGCTGAAGCTTACAACTACTCTACTCTGTTCATTGATTTTTTTTAGAATGTCAATATCTCTTTTGATAAGCGTTGATTTCGTAAGTAGATGTACGGGAAAATTGTGTTCATATACAAGGTGAAGGGTTTTTCGGGTTAGTTGATACTTCTCCTCGATTGGCCCATAGCTATCACCAACGCCGCCACCTACCATAATAAAGCTTCGCTTAAAAGGAGTGCGTTTTCTCTTCGGGTCTAATTCTCGGGATAAAACCTCTATGGCATTTACCTTTACGGTAATATCTTCACCAAACTCTCCTTCCACATAATAACCCTCACTCCGACCATCACAATACACGCAATTATGTGTGCACCCTCTATATAAATTCATTCCGTAATGGGAGATAAACCAGGAATTGATTTTCTTGTGTTTGCGTAATATGGATTTTGCTTCAATTTCCCTTATAGTCATCCCTTTTATATATCCTTTTTTTGTATTTATATCCATCTACTCCAATCTTATCTTCCTTTTTCTTTTGGTTTCTTTGTGTCTTTGCGAGAGATAAAAAGTGAAGGGATATGAGTTGAAAGGGCTTTCCAAATTCCAATCATGTTTACTTATTTAACTGCACTTCCAGGGCAGATTATTCTCATCTTACATAATGCACAGGTCTTTTTTCTACTGACTGTGCCACTCCAGAATGAAATCACAAGCAGGAGGATCAACACAATCAATTTAGAGATTAAAAACCCCTTAAAAAATGAAATAATTATCAGGATAAGCGGGATTAAAGTTAAAAGTCCATAGGTAATCGGTGCGATTTTTAAGCCGGTGCTCGAGCTAAAATCTTCAATATTACCCTTTTTGAAAAACAGAGCAGAGAGTTTACCCCAACCAATAGGACACCATTTATCATAATAATAACAGTTTGTACAAACCAGCTTTCGTAAAACGACAAAAACCATTATTATCGCAACCACGAGATAAATCCAGGCTACCACTGGATATAAAAACCAGCAAGCAATAGTTCCTAGGGCAATCCACAGAATCATCATAAGATTTCCAAAGATTATTACCGCTTTAGGGTATTCTTCCACTCCTTCTTCATAGATTTGTTTTTGTTCCGTCATAGAAATTCCTCCTTTTGTAATTAATTGACCCTGCTATCCTTTGAGGTACTGTTCCATATATTCCTTACAAATACTACATCTATTTATTTTTAATTAATAGAAGAATAGTAGAAGGTCAAGTCCTAATTTGAATAAAAGTGAAGGATTACTTATTTGGTTCTTTCATCGGGTTATAGTCATTCCATATCAATTGCAAAAAAGTAATCCAGTAAATACTAAATTCTATCCTACCCACCCCTTTATAAGTTCAATCATTGTCCAGAATGTATACAGGGTTGTTATTCCAAATGAAATGCCCTCTTTTTCAGTTCTGGACTTTATTAATCTATATATGGAGAAGGCAAAGAGGAGAAAAAACACTCCAAATGTCCAGAAGGTGGATGGAGATGATTTTCCCCAGAGGTGATACTCTGTCATCAAAACAATGTGGAATAACCATAGGATATTGAAATGGCCCAGGAAAAATTGTATCCCCGATGGTGCAAGATTTCCTACGATAATAAAGATTGTAAAGATTGTAAAGATAACAAGTGCAGGTATTGAGATCCATTCATCAATAGGGAGAAATCCAAGGTGCACCATTACTTCACCCGTAAATGTCCAGGCAAAATATCCCCCGAAGAGACCTGAGTAGATTGCCCTCGTATTATCCCCCTTAGATTTTAGCATAAAGTAAATAGTTAATAAAAAGAATATGATAGATATTATCCAGGTAGCAATATTCCCCTCTCTGTATGCCCAAAGCATCAGTGGAAACAGTGCACTGGACAGAATAAGAAATACTATAAGAACTTGAATTCCTTTTTTCCACATTATTGCGCCTCCTTGGGTTTACAATCCATAAAAATTATTGGCAATATTTACAATATCCCTTAATTGCGAATTTATGCTCCGTTGGTTTAAAGCCGCATTTCTCATAAACATCTTCCTTATCTTTTCTTTTCTATCATTTCCGAACTCAATCTCTGTTTTCATAATTGTAATTGAATCTCCTTCTCAGTAATAACGATGAGTGCAATTTAGTCAAGTGTGTTTTTGTATTTTGTCCAGATTAATCCGAAAAAGGGTCTCTAACTATTTTAGCACGGGTCGGCCTGGGATCAGGTTTTTCTTTATTTAAGAAAAAATAACAGTACCAACGAATATTGATATATCTAAGAGCCAGGTAGGATGGATATAGTGAAATAAAAATACTTGACAAGTTAATATGAAATTTATAAAATAATATTGATGACACAGTGGCAAATGTTTAAGTTAAAGAAGTTTCTACCGCTGGGTGTATTTTTACTCTTTATAGGGATTACAGCGATGATTTTCAACAATCAAATAAAACATCAGCGAAAACTCGTGCGTCAGCATACAAATACTGCAGCAGAACAGGTATGCATTCGCTTGGAAGACTTTGTGGAAACACGCCTTTCAGCTCTAGAAGTGTTTAGTAAACGTTGGACTCAACGTCCTGACTTCAGCGAGGAACGCTTTCTTCAGTTTGCCGAACTTTACTACGCAAATTACCCTGGTTTCATGGCCGTAAACTGGGTTAACCCGGAGGGCATCATTCACTGGGTATATCCCGAAGAAACTAACAGAGCGGCAATAGGTGTAGACATACATAATCATCCTGATGCCGAATGCCGGGATGTATTTGCCAGGGTTGAAAGAACATTGGAATACGGAATCACACCGTGTATGGAACTATTCCAGGGGGGACACGGCTTTGCCACAGACTGGCCGTTAGTATGTGATAATAAACTTCAGGGTTATTTGAATGCCGTTTTTCACGTAAAACCGTTGATTAAGATTTGTCTGGAAAAAGGCGTATTTGAGGATTTCTACCTGGAAATCTATGAGGGAAAGCGGTTAATTTTTCAGCATATACCCGGTGGAGAAGAAGATGAACGCGGTGACTGGTACGTAGAAAGAGAAATCCAATTCCGTGGAAAGACCTGGCTACTAAGGATGGAGCCCAAACCGAAATTGTATTCCGCTGCAACTCTGGCAGGAAATCTTTCGTTGTTTTTCTTTGGTTTGTTGGTCTCAATTGGTATGGGTTTTTTTGTCTATTCCCTTATACGAGAGGCTGATCTGTATAGAGAGGCACTCCAGGAACGCAAGTGTGCAGAAAAATCCTTAATCGAGAGTGAAGAACGTTACCGCACAATGATTGAAAATGCCAATGATATGATCTGGATATTAGATACTCAGGGTAATTTTACCTTTTTTAACCAGCAAGCGGAAAAGATCAGCGGTTATAAATTTGAAGATGGTGAAGGTAAATCCTTTACCCCCCTTATTCATCCTGACGATTTGGAGATGGTAAGCGAAGTTTTTCGGGAGACTTTATCAGGTAAGTCGCGGCACTATAGGGTAAGAATATACAAAAAGGACGGAGGAGTACTTATCCTTTCAGTTAATACCACGCCTGTTTATGAAAACAATAAAATTGTTGGGACAGTGAGTTTCGGGCGTGACATAACCGCACGTGTGAAAGCAGAGGGAAAATTAAAAAAGAGTTACGAGCAATTAAAGAAGATTACAGAGGGGACTGTTCATGCTATGGCCTTAACCCTCGAAATGAAGGACCCTTATACAGCTGGCCACCAACGCAGGGTCGCCAAACTTGCCTGTGCTATAGCAAAGGAGATGGGTCTTTCAGAGAAACAGATAGAGGGGATTCGTATAGCTGCGATTCTACACGATGTTGGGAAATTACTTATTTCCAAGGATATTCTCAACAAACCTGGCACATTAACTGATGAAGAAACAGAGGTAATAAGGAATCATCCACAGGTTGGTTTCAACATCTTGAAATCGATAGAATTTGATTGGCCAATTGCTGACATTGTACTTCAGCATCACGAAAGAGTTAATAAAACTGGTTATCCCAGGCGACTTGATAGCAAGAACATTATACTTGAGGGGAAAATAATTGCTGTTGCCGATGTGGTCGAGGCAATGTGCTCTCTGCGCCCCTACCGAAGTGCTCACACTATAGAAGAAGCACTCCAGGAAATACTACAAAATAAAGGTATACTCTATGATACCGAAGTTGTAAATGTTTGCATTGAGCTTTTTATTGAAAAAGGCTTTACATTTGATTAACTGGATACTGCTCTTATCTATTTAACATTCTGGCTCTGAAACTATACTAAAATCTACAATACCAGGTTCTATAAAAGTAAAGATAGTTCTATTAAGAAGAAACATTTCCTTTAATAATATCATGTTACTAAGGATTATGTAATCCATCAATTATATTATAAATCCAAATTATTGTTGAGGTACTGATGAATATCAATCTTTTTTGATGCCAACTGTTGTAAATTTCATATTTTTCATTAATGGTTTGTGGGTCCGCCGCTTTTAAGTATTCATTATGAGATTTGTTGTAATAAAACTGACTAACACCCAAAGCAGCCAGAGAAATTACCTGGTAAAGTGCAATAATTTCATATAAACACTTTCCATACCCTATATATCTCTAAAATATAAAGGTTTGGTATGAGAAACAAGATGGCAAGCCTTAAGCGTTTGACAAAATATGGAAAAGTGCATATTATTACGGGGATATGACCAAAATAGGAAAGGAATACATTGATGATTTAACAGGGCTTTATAACAGACGTTATCTCTTCATACAGGCACCAAAGGAATTAAAAAAGGCAGAGCAGAGCGAGATGCCTTTATCGATAGTTTTTATTGATTTGGACCATTTCAAGAACGTAAACGATACATATGGCCATGCCCGTGGTGATATACTCTTAAGGGAGTTTGGAGAGTTTTTAGGGAGCCTTCTCAGAAAGGATGATACAGTATACCGATATGGAGGGGATGAATTCATATGTATATTACCGAATGCAGATTACAAACAAGCCGTAATGGTATCCGGGCGTTTCATGGAGAGGTGCAAGAGCAGAGAGTTTGGAGGGAACAGACTAACATTAAGTATTGGGATAGCTTCATTTCCGGAGAATGCAGGGGACTAGAAGGGTCTATTCGAACTTGCAGAGGTTTATTATTACCAAGGTTTGATGTTTAAGGAATTAAGCGATAAAGAACATGCTGAAAAATCTCTCCTGAAGGCGATAAGAATATTTAAGAAGATTGGTGCAAAAGGATGGATCGAGAAAATAAAGGGATAAAACTGTCTGCCATCGCCTTAAATTGAAGGGAATCGACAATTATCGATTCCTTTACTCTATTCTTTAGAACATTACTAAAGAGACATGAAAAAGCAATTTTAATCCTGATTTATCACGACAAAAATGCATCAAACTTATCTATGCTAGAGTCCAAAGATAACATTATTGGTCTAATAGAAGTTCGGGGAAGTCGAATTTTTGAGGGACCAACGTAGTCTTTTTACTGAGTGAGGCGTAGTAGTAGAGTAGGGCTATGGAAAAATGATTTCGACTTCATCGCTCCCAAGTTTGGTCACTTTTAAATCTGACTTATAGAATTTGCCAACCCCTTTAATTAGCCCTACCATGAGATCAATCAGATTACGGTGAGATATATACTTCATAATCAAGGTTTTATCGTCCTTCCACTCATATTCGAATCTTGGCGGTTGAGCACCAGGTGTACCTTTTGTCATAGCAA
>DAOVFB010000036.1 GCA_030668705.1 Candidatus Stahliibacteriota bacterium | reverse complement strand
CAGCTTAGAGAGAAGGTAGGGGAACAAAAGGCCGATATGGGAATGGGTTACGATGGCGATTCGGACCGGATAGGGATAGTAGACGAAAATGGAACACTAATCTTTGGAGATCAACTCCTTGGAGCCCTCTCAAAGCAGGTCCTCTCAAAGAACCCTGGTGCAGATGTTCTCTTTGACGTTAAATGCAGTCAGGGTCTTACCGAATGGATTGAAGAATTGGGAGGTAACCCCATTATGTGGAAGACAGGTCACTCACTCCTCAAGGCAAAAATGAAAGAGATTAAATGCCCTATTGCAGGGGAAATGAGCGGTCATATCTTTCTTGCTGATAATTATTATGGCTTTGACGATGCAATATTCGTCTCGGCAAGGTTCTATGAACTCGTGTCCGAATCCGGGAAAACGGTTAGTGAGATAATTGGGGAAATGCCATATTACGAGAGCACTCCAGAAATTCGAACAGAGGCCGGGGAGGAAAATAAATGGAAAATTGTTGAGGATGTCAGAAAGAAATTCCGAAAGGAATACAAGACAATAGAGATAGACGGCGTCCGGATACTTTTTGGCGATGGTTGGGGTTTAGTCAGGGCTTCCAACACACAGCCTGTTATAGTGACCCGCTTCGAAGCGAAAACAAAAGAAAGACTGGATGAAATAAGAACCCTCGTACATAACTACATAGATGAAAAAAGAAGAGATTATAGCTGAACTAATCCGGATAGCAGGGAGACTGGACATCAAAATAATTGAGGACAGGTTGCTTCGGAAAGGAGGTTACTGTCGGGTTTTTACGAATAAATACCTCGTAATGGATAAGAAAATCTCTGATAATGACAAAATCGAACTCCTCACAAATGCCTTGAAGAGAAATAATCTCGACGATATCTATATAACGCCAAAAATAAGGGAGTTATGCAATGAGAAGAAATAAATTGGGGATAGCATTCGGAGGTGGCTCAGGAAGAGGCACGGGCCATCTTGGCATTATAAAGTGCCTGGAGGAAGAAGGTATACATCCTGATGTAATAACGGGAACCTCAATAGGTGCTCTCCTGGGTTCCCTTTATGCATATGGAATTAGTTTTGACCAGATTGTTGCGGCAGCGAGAGATATCTTAGGAACCGACGAATTCAAAAATCTGGGGTTTGAATTCTTTGCCGACCACAAAAAAGAACAGCATATCAAACGATTTAACTCTTACATCAAGGAAAGGCTAATCTATGCAAAAATGGTAATAACTCCCTATATTACTGAAAGAGAAACGCTAAGAAAGGTCATCGAGAAGATAATACCAGATGTAAACATAGAAGATTTACCCATTTCCTTTGCAACTGCGACTCTGGATCTCATAAGTGGAAAGGACGTATTTATAAGTAAGGGTCCTTTGATCGAGGCTGTAGTAAAAGCTATCTCCATTGCGGGTATCTTTCCAGCCTGGGAAACAGATGGGAAGATATTAGTGGATGGTGGGCCCACTGCAAATGTGCCGGTAGAAGCAGCTTATTCTCTTGGAGCGGATAAAGTTATCGGTGTTAACCTGTCTAACAAACTCTCAAGGGATTTTGAATTAAAATCTGCCATATCTACGAATTTCCGTGTTGACGAGATTGCAAAATTCCGTTTGAACAAATCTCAGGCAGAAAAGGCAGATGTACTTATCAAACCCAATATGGAATCCATTCACTGGGCAGATTTTTCAAAGATTGACTATGGAATAAAAGAGGGCTACAGGGCAGCAAAAGAGCATATTAAAGAAATAAGAGCATTGGTAAGACCGTCCCTACCCCTTAGAATAAAGAGGCTTTTTTCTAAATAATCTCACGCTCTATATTATATGGGGTCAGTCCTCCAATTTCCAAAACTTCACTTTTCTTAATTTTTCTCGCCAAGAACGCAAAGGGAGCAAAGCCCGCAAAGAAATATTTGTGTAAAAATGAGGGGGTGAGGAAGCGAGGGGTTTCTATTCTTGTACATTGGTTTTTACATAAAATAATGAGTAGAATTGACGTGGTGTATACTTTATAAATACAGATAATGAGATATTGAAGGCGATGGTTATAAAATAGAAGAACAACATTATAACAAAACTGTATTTAGCGGGGTAGAAATACCCCGCTAAATATGCAATTGATTAACAAGCAAAAGTCCAAGTAATTGGGCATTTAATTGTAGAATAAACTTGACGAATCGGGATTTTTACATAACATATAACTATGAAACTACCAATGAAGCTCCTGATAGTGGACGATAATAAAATCCTAAGGGAGTATCTAAAAATATCTCTATCCAAGCAGGGCTACAGATGCAAAGCCGCGTCAGACGGCGGTGAAGCAATCGAAATGTATAAGGGAGACCAATTTGACTGTGTTCTCCTTGACTTTGAGATGCCCGGGATGGATGGAGTATCCACGGCAAAGGAATTATTAACTTTGAACTCCGATGCTTCCATAGTCATGATAACGGGGTTTAAAGATATGAAAATCATTAGAAATACTATGCGACTCGGTGTATTCGATTATCTCGTTAAGCCAATTGAGTCTCAAGATGTCGTTCGTGTATTAGACAAAGTAGAGGAACGTAATGAACTCCTGAAACTAAAACGAGATTATCAAAACCAACTGGAAATGAAGGTCGAGAAGCAGAGGAAAAGCTTAGAGGGGACAATGTTTGCAACGGTTAAGTCCCTGGTAAAAGCTCTGGAGGCAAGGGACCCGTATTCAAGTGGACATTCAAAACAGGTTAAAGAAATTGCTGTAAAGATATCGGACGAATTGAACTATTCAAAAGAAGACAAAGATGTTCTTGCCAGTGCTGCTTTGGTTCATGATGTCGGGAAAGTCGGAGTGCCTGATTCCATATTGTTAAAGCCAGGGCCACTGACAGATGGGGAGTACTCAATAGTAAAGAGGCATCCGGAAATCGGAGCTGAGATACTCAAACCCTCTGTTAGAGATGAAAGGATAATTGACATCGTCTTACACCATCATGAGAGATATGACGGTAGGGGATTCCCGGATGGACTTAAGGGTTCAGAAATCCCTGGATTTACAAGAATTATCATTATTGCTGATGCTCTCAGTGCAATGTTGTCAGAAAGACCCTATAGAGAACAGCTCAAAAGATATCTTATAATCAAGGAACTGGAGGAAAACGCCGGGACACAATTCGACCCAGAATTCCTTAAAATAGCATTAAAACTATTTAAGGAAAACAAGATTACTGGGTAAATCTTCCATAATAGATTAAAAAATCTTTTTATAAGGGATATGCGCTGTAAATGCCTATAAAGCTACTTCCTTACCCTGGGGGTCACGACCCAATGGGTCACAATAGGATAATTCAATAGTTATAGTATCACCTTCTATATTAAAGCTACCCCCTATCTTCTCCGTAATTCTTTTCGCAGCATAGAGAGAAAGAAGGTGAATACTCATTGGAACAGAGTCAAAGTCATCATAAGATACCCTATGAAAGGTCGGAGAAAAAAACTTAATGAAGCACCCAATTTTAGAGGACAGCGAGGTTACCTTACATTTCTTTCCACCAAATTCCCGGATGGTATTAAATACAAAAACCAGTTTTTCTCTATCGACCAGGATCCTACCAGAGCAACCAGAAGATAAGTGGCATTCATCCTTGACGAATGCACCTATTTCTACCATCTCTTCCTCGGACCTTCTCAATTTCAGGAAACCCTGATAGATTGCCTGAAGCTCTCTTGTCCCATCCATCACGCTATCAAGAGAGTCGGTAATAAAACTATCTTCTGCGAGATCCTTCACGGCAATTATGAGTTGCTGAATACCACGAAGTTTATGGTCTATTAACGCGAGAAGTTCTGCAACAACAAGTGAGTGGATTTGATTTTCTTCATCCGGATATTTTTCCATATCGTTAGTATAAAAAAGAATGAGAATCTGTCAATACCTCGTTTTCCCATTTAATAAGAGGAGAGAAGCTTTCTCCCTTGCGTAATAATTGTATATTATATATTATAATATAGATGCAGGTAGTAACATTAATTACCGATTTCGGAGTTAAAGATCCCTATGTGGCAATGATGAAGGGAAGTATATTGTCAATAGCTTCCGGGGTCAATTGTGTTGATATTACCCATGATATTGAGTGTGGTGACATAGAAAGTGCCTGCTTTTTAATAGAGGAAAGTTTTGAATATTTCCCTGAAGGTAGCGTACATCTCGTGGTTGTAGATCCAACTGTTGGGAGTAATCGGCGGGCAATCTTTACACGGAATAAAAACCACTTCTTTGTTGGCCCGGATAATGGAGTGCTTTCAGGGGTTCTATCCGAAACATACAGGATAAGTAAAAAAACGGATATGGAACCAGGGACCTTTGAAGGGCGTGACATATTCGCTCCCATAGCCGCTCATCTCGCCCTTGGTGAAGAAGTGGACCATCTGGGGATCCGGATCGATGATCCGGTTAGAATCAATCTCGCCAAACCTCAAATAAAAAGGGACGCTATAATGGGCGAGATAATATATATAGACCATTTTGGCAACCTTGTATCCAATGTCAGAGAGGATATGCTACCCTCTACGGACATTGAGATCGATATATGCGGGGAAAAAATCATTGGCTTATCCAGGTATTATAAAGAGGCAAAGAAAAAGGCACTCCTGGCCTTCATAAATGGCGGTTTTGGGCTCCTGGAAGTAGCCCTATATAAAGAAAGCGCTGCTACGTATACCGGTTGCAAAAAAGGAGAAAGAATAGTAATAAGGAGGAGGGATGAGTGATATCTTTGACGAGATAAGAAGATTCGAACGGGAGATGGATCTTCTCTTAAACAACTTTATGCACTCTGGCCGTTCCATCCCCTATAGGAGTGGATGGAGGCCGCCCGTCAATATCTTCGAGAGGAATAATTCTTTAATAATAATGATGGAAGCGGCAGGGGTTAAACCAGAAAATCTCAGTGTCGTTATTGAGAGAAGCGTGATAACAATCTCGGGAAAGAGGGAAGACCCTTATGCTGATGAGTCAAGGAATTTTTACTCCATAGAAATATCCTTTGGGGCCTTTCAGCGGAGGATAAGTCTGCCATGCGAAGTTGATACAGATAAGGCAGTTGTTACTACCAAAGACGGATTTATTCAAATAGTCTTACCAAAAGTCCCTTCCGTTGAAAAAGTAATAAAAATAGAATAAGTTGAAAATTATGGAAGCTTCAGATATAACCTTAGGTGACATGGATATAGAAATCCCTTCCCAACTCCCAATTCTTCCATTTTCCAAGGTAGTTCTTTTCCCTGCACTTGTACTGCCGATCGCAGTAGAGAAGGAACACCATATCAAATTAATTGAAGACGCCCTTAATAAGGATAAATTGATTGGAATTTTTTGGAGTAAAGTCAAAGAGGATCCAAAACCTGAAGAAATTG
Organism: Candidatus Stahliibacteriota bacterium; assembly: GCA_030668705.1. GTDB lineage: Bacteria > Hydrothermota > UBA3072 > UBA3072 > UBA3072 > DAOVFB01. Next base: position 11,988 of record DAOVFB010000036.1, on the reverse strand, counting down.
AGAGATTCGGAACTATGGCATCTATTATCAGAATGATAAAAGTTCCGGATGGCACAATAAGAGTCCTTGTTCAGGGATTAAGACGGGTAAAGATAAACAAAATTACCCAGGAGGAACCGTATATTGTTGCAGCAATTTCCGAATTAAAAAAAACCCGGGTAAGTGAAGAAGAGATAGAACCCTTAAAGAACAGACTCCTGAATATTTTTAAGGAATTTGCCAACTATTCTCCCTATCTCCCTGAGGAGATATCCACCGTTGTACTCAATATTGAGGATAACTCAAATCTTGTAGATTTTATCGCAGGAAATATCCACATTTCGAAAAAGTACAGTCAAAAACTCCTTGAGACTGCAGACCTTAAGAAACGCTATGAAATGCTTATTGATATTCTATCCAAAAATCTCGATAAATTGAAGGTTCAGGGTGAAATCTCAGGAAAGGTTCAAAAAGAACTCAGCGAGTACCAGAGGAAAGCCATACTCCGAGAACAGATGAAAGCAATCAAAAAGGAACTGGGTGAAGAAGACGCGGTAACTATTCAGGTAAAGGAGTATGAAAAGAAGATAAAAGAAACCGGCATGAGCAAAGAAGCAGAGAAAACCTCCATGGAGGAATTAAAACGACTGGAAATGATACCACCACAGGCTGCCGAATATAATGTGATCCGAAATTACTTAGATTGGCTTTGCGATCTTCCATGGAACAAAATGACGGAGGATAACCTTGATATCAGGAAGGCAGAAAAAATACTCAATGATGATCATCACGACCTGGAAGATGTCAAGGAGAGAATAATTGAATTCCTATCCGTAAGAAAGTTGAAAAAGGATGCCAAGGGGCCTATCCTCTGCTTCGTTGGACCTCCAGGAGTAGGTAAGACATCCCTTGGACAATCCATTGCACGGGCCTTGAATAGAAAATTTATTAGAACCTCCCTTGGGGGCATTCACGACGAAGCAGAGATAAGGGGACATAGAAGAACCTATGTTGGTGCCCTCCCCGGCCGCATTATACAGAGTCTTAAAAGAGTCGGGTCCAAGAATCCAATCTTTATGTTGGACGAAGTTGATAAGATAGGTACCGACTTCCGGGGAGACCCTGCGTCCGCGCTCCTTGAGGTCCTTGACCCGGAGCAGAATAATTCATTCAGAGATAATTTCCTGGACGTAGCCTTTGACCTTTCTTCAATTATGTTTATAACAACAGCAAATATTACTGATACTATTCCAGCACCACTCCTGGACCGGATGGAGGTTATAAGAATTTCAGGTTATACGGTTGAGGATAAGTATAAGATAGCTACAGAATACCTGTTACCAAGGAGAATTAAAGAAAATGGCCTAACAAAAGAGCAGATCAAGTTTACCAGAGACGCCTTAAACAAGATAATCACGAATTACACCAGGGAGGCTGGTGTCAGAAATCTGGAGAGAGAAATAGGGAAGGTCTGCCGAAAGATAGCAAAAAAAATAGCAACAGAGGAAGATGCGAGTTATAAGATAACAGAAGATGCACTTACCGAGTATCTTGGTCCAATTAGATTCAGGACAGAGGAAAAGGAGCAAGCGCCAGCCGTTGGTATAGCCACGGGTCTCGCGTGGACAGCTGCGGGGGGCGTGATAAATTTTGTTGAAGCAACAATGATGAAAGGGAAGGGCAATCTCATCTTAACCGGTCAGCTTGGAGAAATCTTAAAGGAGTCAGCCAAAACTGCCCTCTCCTATATTAAAGCCAATGCTTCACTTTTTGGTATAGACCCTCTTGTATTCGATGATAAAGATATCCACATCCATATCCCTGCGGGTGCCATACCAAAGGATGGCCCATCAGCGGGAATAACTCTCTCTGTAGCTCTTATATCACTATTTACAGGAAAGCCGGTATCCCCTGATTATGGAATAACTGGTGAAATCACCCTGAGAGGGAAAGTGCTTCCTATAGGAGGAGTAAAAGAAAAGGTCCTCGCAGCAAAAAGAGCCAGAATCAAAAACCTGATTCTGCCGCTGGACAATGAAAAGGATTTGATTGAAATCCCGGAGCAACAAAAGAAAGGCCTAAACTTCTTATTTGTCGAACAAATAGAGGACGCGGCAAGTAAAGTAATCACCGGACTTACGATTAAGGATAACAAATAGATGTCTCTTTCTGTAATAATTCTTGCGGGTGGCATAGGGAAAAGAATGAAATCGAAGAAAGTTAAGGCCCTGCACCTTATAATGGGCAAACCAATGGTGGAGTGGGTGATAGAAACAGCCAGAGCAATATCCCCTGATTCTATACTACTCGTATACGGTAAAAAGGGTGAGGAAATGAAAAACCTGTTCCAGGGCGTGAACTATGTGTTTCAGCCTGAACCACTGGGAACCGGCGATGCTGTTTCTCGAGGGCTTGGAGAGATAAAAGAAGAAAAGGGACATACACTCATTCTTTCTTCAGATGTTCCTCTGTTATCTTCCAGAACAATAGAGAATTTAATCGACTATCATAAAAAGAATAATTACGATGCAACCCTTCTTACTTTCATTCCGGATAATCCCTCTGGGTATGGCAGGATTATAAGAGAAGGAACAGAAATTAAAGCAATTGTTGAAGAAAAGGATGCATCAGAAGAGGAGAAAAGAACAAGAGAAGTAAATGGAGGAACATATATCTTTTCCCTTCAAACCCTCAGGGATGCAATTGGTCTCCTCAGGCCCGATAATACACAAGGTGAATATTATCTGACCGATGTAATATCCATCATTCGAAATAAAGGAGGGAAGATAGGGGGCCTAAAAATAGATGACCCAAGCGAGCTAAAGGGGGTTAACACAAGAGAGGACCAGAACGGAGTGATTGAATTGCTTCGCAGGAGGAAAATACGGGAACTACAGATGGAAGGCGTAACAATTTTTATGCCTGATACTGTTTACATAGAACCAGATGTAAAGATAGGTAGCGATACCATTATCCACCCAAATGTTGTAATCACTGGTAATACTGTTATAGGGTCTGATTGTATCATCTATCCATTTGTCCATCTGTCGGGTGATAAAATACCCCCGGGTTCAAAGATAGAAAAGTAGTGGCAAGGAAAGAATACCCTTCTCTCACTCTATTCCTTTCACTGGTGATAAGCGTTTTTGTCTTTTCCTTTGCATTCAAAGTGTGGCATCCCCTGGATTACAGAAGGATAAAAATCGAGGTCTTAAACGGATGTGGCGTTGACGACCTTGCGAGAGACACCTCAAGATTCTTAAGAAACAAAGGGTTTGATGTGACATTTTTCGGTAATGCAGCTGAGCGACAGGAGAGGACAGTTATAGTTGATAAACTATCCCCTGATAAAAAATGGGGAAAGATGGTAGGTAGAGCCCTTGGTGTAGAAACCATATCTACAAATATAGACTCTATACGCCTTGTCCATGTCGTTATTCTGTTAGGAATGGATTATAATCGCGTCCTGCCGAGAGAAATCCTAAATAGGAGGTGAATTGGTATCTAATGATGATTTAATCAACCTTGTTGTGAAGTCCATACAAGAGAAGAAAGCAATTGACATCATCAAACTGGATGTAAGTAAAGTTTGTGATGCAACTGATTTATTTATAATTTGTACCTCCCAGACCAATATTCACTCAAGAGCGCTTGCCAACACAATTATAGAAAGGCTGAAGAAGAAAAATGTATTCGCACATCATATTGAAGGTTATGAATTAGGAAGGTGGGTACTCTTAGATTATATAGACTTCATCGTTCATATATTTCTGCCAAAACAACGTTCCTACTATGACCTTGAAAGACTCTGGGGTGATGTTCCAAGAGAGGAATACGTAAGTGAGACATAAAATTGACGGTTTTGTAAAACGAACCGTAAAGGACCTTTTTGGCATGGAGATCAGCCCGGAGATAACACATCCCCCCTCAGACGATCTGGGGGATTACAGTTCAAACGCTGCCTTTCTCCTTGCAAAAAAAATCCATAAAAGCCCTCAGGATATTGCCGAGATGATTGCTCGGAAAATTGAAGGCGATATAATCGAATGGGCTAAGGCTATTAGCGGATTTTTAAATATAAAAATAAAAAAGGATGCCTGGTTGGAAGAGTTAAAAACTGCGATATACAGAGATTATGGGAATGCCTGCTGGGGGAATGACATGAGGGTTCTCATAGAATTTGTGTCGGCCAACCCAACTGGTCCGCTTCATGTAGCATCTGCTCGCGCTGCCTCCTTCGGGGACTCACTTTCGCGCATCCTCCAGTCACAAGGATTTGAAGTGGACAGGGAATATTATATCGATGACAGCGGGAAACAGGTCGAGCTGCTCGGGAAATCCATTGAATTGAAGATAAAAGAGTTAAAAGGGGAAAAAGTGGATTTTCCACCTGATGCATATAAAGGGGATTATATTATAAAACTCGCAAAGAAAGCTATTAAAGAAAACATTTGCGATTATACTAAATTCGGGGTCAAAGAGGTTCTTAAAATGCAAAAAGGGGCCCTCGATAGATTTAGGATTACATTTAGCGAGTGGATAAGTGAGTCAGAATTAAAAGAAAAAGGTGAAGCAGATCGTGTAATAGAAGACCTTCAAGAACTTAAGAAATCTCCTTTCGTAAAAAAAGACGGTGCTCTCTGGTTTATAGCCGGAAAAAGAGAGGGTAGGGTTTTCATTCGTAGCGATGGAAGTTATACCTATATTGTACCTGATATCGCTTATCACCGTTATAAGTTTGACCGTGGTTATGATGTGTTGATAGACCTCCTTGGACCTGACCATATAGATCATATCCCGGAACTTGAGAAAAGTTTGGAACTCCTTGGATATCCTGTTGAAAATCTTCTGGTAAAAATTATTCAATGGGTTACGCTTAAGAGAGGAGAGGAAAAAATAAAGATGTCCAAAAGGAGTGGAGAATTTATAACGATAGATGAACTGCTCGATGAAGTAGGAGTGGATGCTGCAAGATACCTTTTTCTCATGCGAAAGTCATCTATGCCAATGGATTTTGACCTGGAATTAGCCAAGGAACAATCAGAGAGAAATCCCGTCTACTACGTTCAATATGGACATGCAAGAATATCAAGTCTTCTTGAATTTGCAAGAGAAAAAAATTATATCACCGACTCTCCGGAGAAACTGAACCTACTAAGGAAAGATGAGGAATGGAAATTAATGAGGAAGATAACAGAATTTAAGGAAGTCTTAGAAGATGCTGCTAAAATGAAAGAGCCACATCTTCTTTGTTACTACCTCTTAGACCTTTCAAAATTCTATCATAATTTTTACCAGAAGGTTAGAATTATTGGAGGAAAAGAGGAATTGATCCAGCCTCGGCTCTTCCTTTCAAATGCTATAAGAAATGTCCTGGCAATGGGGCTCTCTCTTCTGGGAGTCAGCACTCCGGAAAGGATGTAATGGAAAATCTCCACAGAGAGATAGAACATGTCCTTAATGAAGTGATGGAAATTAAATCCTCCGGTATGGAGCACTTCCGTTTGAGTTGGACTGGAGAGTTCAAGGTCGACAAGAGAAAAGCTATAACTTTCATAAAGAAAAGGGCTGCTTCCTTGGATCTCCTGCCCGTATTCACAGCAAAGGGGAAGGAAGTTATTATTGCATTTGTCCCGGAAATAGAGGTCGGTAAATCAAAAAATTGGATTAATATACTTCTACTTATCATAACATTCTTCACAACACTCGCAGCCGGTGCAATGCAAAAAGGAATCAATCCGTTATCCCCGATAAGTAATTTACTCAAAGGTATGCCCTTTTCTATCGCAATAATGCTAATACTGGGTGGTCACGAACTCGGGCATTACTTTGCCGCCAGGAAAAATAATGTAGCAGCCACTTTCCCCTATTTCATACCTGCGCCACACCTAATTGGAACCTTTGGAGCTGTAATAATGATGAAATCCCCTATAAAAGACAGGGATTCTCTCATCGAAATAGGCGCTGCAGGACCTATAGTTGGATTTGTTCTCTCAACCATTGCCCTCTTTATCGGGCTTTCTCTCTCAACTATAGTATCAGTTCAAAATGGCGGTATACTACATATACTACTTGGCGAGTCTATACTCACTAAATCCCTGACAAAGTTATATTTCCCCTCTCTCCCCAGGGGTAATGAAGTACTGCTTCACCCTGTCGCTTTTGCCGGTTGGATAGGCTATTTCATAACGGCAATCAATCTCCTCCCCATAGGTCAACTGGATGGAGGACACATTGCCTATGCCTTATTCGAAAAGAAACATCGCTTCATTGGATACCTGACCTTTATAGCTTTACTTGAAATCAGTCTTATATGGTTCGGCTGGATATTCTGGGGGCTTTTAATTCTCATAGTTGTTCGCTTCCGCCATCCACCACCCCTTGATAATATCTCAGAGATTACACTGAGAAATCGTATAATAGGATACATTTCATTTATAATCTTTACAATTACATTCATACCCAACCCCTTTCAGATGGTATGAGTCAAGGGTTCTATAAACAGTGACAGGCAATAAGAGATTGGGAAAAGAAGAGGTTATAGTATTCCCAACTGATACCGTACCTGGAATAGGTTGTTTTCTATCTACAGAATGTGTTGAAAAACTACGGAGGTTAACAAAACGCCCTAAGAATAAACCCTTTGCAATCTTACTTTCCGATGAAAAAGACATAGAGAAGTGGGTTCTCTTAATTCCACCCTGCTATCATAAGCTGAGTGGATTCCTTCCGGGTCCGCTCACCCTTATTTTCAAAGGCAAGAATACCCTTCCACAAGGTGTCCTATCAAAGAATGGAACGGTCGGTATCAGAATCCCTAACTGCGAATCGGTTCGAGATTTGATACGGGATGCTGGTATGCCTCTCATTGCCACAAGCGCAAACCCCTCGGGGAAAGGCATACCTCACGAAATAGACGAGGTGAAACTGGAATACGATAGATTAATAGCAGGGAGTGGTGGCTCGGGTAGATCTTCCACGGTTTTGGACATTTCAGGTAAACAGCCTGTGCTCCTCCGAAATGGGGAAATATCCATTATTGAGATAGAAAAAGCAATAAAGGAAGAAATCCTTGTTACTAAAGGAATCCCCATTCATATTCTTTATGTTTGTAGCGCCAATATATGCAGAAGTCCCATGGCCGAAGAACACCTGAAGTCCCTTATGAAAGACCTTTCGAATGTGGAGACCCGATCTGCTGGAACAATTGCGATCTATGGCATTTCACCATCCATAGGAGCAACGAAAACCATGGAAGAATGTAATATCGAGACCCATCACCTATCTATACCTGTAGCAAAACCTGTTCTTATGTGGGCGGATTTCATCTTTGTCATGGAGGAAAAACATAAAGACTATCTGACTGATTTATCACCTGAAAATAAAGAAAAAATCGTTTTCCTCAGAAATTTCAAGGATAATTCCAGACCACGTGAAATAGAGGACCCTATCGGGAAGGGAATAGAAACATACAGGATGGTGTTTTCCGAGATAGAAAGGGCAAATAAAAGGATTGCGGCTTATCTAAAAAGGAAATTCCAATATTAGCCACAGAGACAGGAGAGGACACAGAGAAGAATTGTTTTTGTTCGTCCAATGTCCAACGTCCAAAGTCAATAGTCAACACCCAACACCCATAAAGTGAAACCGCAGATGAACGAAGATAAACGCAGAGTGATATAGTTAAATAGTTGAATAGTTGAATAGTTAAGTTGGTAGGAAAATAAAACTAAGACCTAAAACCCAAGACCAAACACCTAATAATGACACAGATTAACGCAGATATTAACTGATTAAAAACTAAATCCTAAACCCTAAAACCTAAGACCTAAAAATGCCACGGTAAACTCACGGTTATTTTTTAATAAAAGACACACACCACCGAATAGACACAGGTTTTCACTGATATCTACTGATTAACTACTAAACCCTAAGACCTAATCCCCAACACCTAATAACGCCACAGAGACACAAAGAACACCGAGAAGAATTATTTTTATTGTAGGAGGGAGATTAGCCACAAAACGGAGTAGCGAAACTTGTTTCGCGAATTGTAGGCTTGCCCCGTGCAATGTTTGCTATTTTACGGGGCATGAATTTATTCGTGCCTACATGCGCGAAACAAGGGGCAAGCCTACATTTGTGTTAATCAAACCAAAAAAGGGTGGCTAAAAGCCACCCTTTTTTTGTCTGATCAATAAACCTTTTTTATTTCACCAACACCATCTTCTTCTGATCACTGAAGGATGAACTCTCCATCCTGATAAAGTATACACCAGAAGGAATGTCCATCTTATTCATGTGAACTTCGTAGTATCCTGGAGTATGAACCTTATCAACGAGGACCATTCTTCTTCCAAGTCTATCAATTAAAGAGATAGAGACTTTTGCCCTCTCAGGAACCGCATACTTGATAGAACTCATACTAACAGAGATACCCGGTACGGTGAGATTGAATACAGTAGGTATATCGGAAATCTCACCTACACCAGAAGAAACGATTGGATATTCCTTTACATCGTTTGTTGGATCGACATCAAAAGGTAGGGCTGTGTAATAACGGAATGTCATATCGCCCTCAAATCCGGGTGTCCAATCAGTAAATGTAACCTGTTTTATACCTGAACCTATCCAGTCATAGACTGAATCACGATGCATTGTGACAGTGCCAGTGTCAACCTCAAAGTATGTATAGAAGGAATCCTCTGGAGCATCGAGATTGGTGCCAATAAAGGCCCACGGTGACACCGGGGTACTGCTATTGATTGTATCTGCTGAAAATCCAAGGGTAACCAATACATCAAAGGAGAGTATATCCCAGTCTCCTCTTGGTTCAATCTTATAGTCATCATGGTGATAAGCAACAGGACCGCGAAGGACGGAAAGAACCGTTCCTAAAGCTGGCACAGTAGAATAATAGTAATCATCTACCAGACAGGAATCTACACCATCCGATACAATCCATTCTCCATATCCTGCATTGGTATCAACCACAGTAACAAGATTTAATTCAACAAGGACACCCTCGTTTGCTTCATTCGTATCAATATCTCCAGGTGTCGTCTGGTATGGAGCGGGAATCGTACCAGTTCCAAAGATCTGTATCATTGAACGGTCCATCAATCTCGTCTCGCTAGAGTTTTCAATAGGGCTGCAAACAAATCTTACAGAATCACCTACAGAGAAAGGATAATACTGTAGATCTATTGCAACCCCATTCCACTGACCAGTAGCATCTTGTATAAATGCCTGCTCACTACCATCTGTTGCAGTAATTACACCTGTAACCCAGAGGAGCGAATCAAGATAGGGGGTTACGGAAACTCCGCCCTGAATATCCGATATGCTAACCACTGTAGGTGGACCAAAGTTCGCAGCTCCTGGAGTAAGAATTCCGGATCCTACGAAATTATACAGATTATCGCCTGTATCATTACCATCGGGACCACGATAGAGTGAATGTCCATCATAGACCCCAGGGGCAGGATTTCCCTCACCAACAAATGTCCATCCCGTTGTATCATATCCCATATCAAATGGGTCTCCATAACCAACGGCATCCGCTATTGTAGTATCAATACCAGCATTTGTTATATAAACAAGAACAACATTATCTTCTCCATTTTGCCAATTTACATTGGGATCAATAAAGTCAGAGACCCCAGGTATATCTACCTGTGATATCACAAAGTATCCATCTCCCGGAATAGTGTTACCAGAGAGATCTATAGGTTGATAAATGGCTCCATTACTTCCATTTACTCCAAAGATAACAAATGAATCCAGTGACAAACCTGGAAGACCAAGCAGTTCTGTATAAGTATTAAGATCACTACCTGGCTCATCATAGTAGATCTCGTTAATCTTAACAGCTTCCTCTGGTCCTGTGAAAACAATAAGGATTCCTGCCATAGCAGGGTCATACTGATAGTCAAAGCCCTTTGTGAAGCCATCAAGATCAGCATAAATCCATGGACCTTTATCATAAGAATATCTATAAGCAATATTATAATTACCTGAATCGGTACCCGGAATATCGATTTGACCAGCAAAATAAGCTGTATCGTTTGAGAAAGCAGTAAGTCCTGCATCAAACCAGAGCCACTGTGATAGACTATCAGGAAGAGGAGAACCCATTGGTCCCCTACCTACCTGTGCAGTGAAATAACCGGATGATCCACCTACTTCATAAGCATAACCTGTTATCACAGTGGATAAATCACCTGCGAGTCCAAAGGAGTAGTCAGTTTCCAATATACAGGCGTCAACAAATGGAGGCATAGGTATTGTTGGAATTGATTCCATAAGTCTTCTGATGAGTGTATCACGTGCAGCATCATCCTCAAATTCATCCATCTCATAGGGAATATATGCGCCAATCCATGTAAGACCACTATAGGCCAATCCTCCTGGTGTTGTATCACCCCAGGCACCGCCATCACCATCAGCAATGAGCTGGAAGGCCGAAGATGCATCAATCTCATCTATTGGGTCTCCTGTAGCCCATGCCGTGGGAACGACAAAGTCAGGATAGGAAGATGAGAATGTATAGGATGGCATTCCATCGGTTATAGGATTCCCTGGAATCCCAACTACTGTATCGATATTATCAGATGAAGAAAGGTCGTCGGCAATATAATCGCATCTGAAGATTCTCTCAATAAAGTCTCTTGATGTAGATGAATATGCAATATCATCACCAGACATGAATAGAGTATGCCTGTCAGCTGAGTCTGTTCCTGCTGGATATGTAATAAAAGAATCTATAACGCTTTGAGAATTCGTAGATGCACTACCAGTACAGATCCACCAGAGTCCCTCCCAGAGTGATGCAACCGAACCAATATGGTCATAAGCTTCATCACGAGACATAAAATCATATGTATATCCAAGGTTGTCAAATGCATCAGCCAGCTTTTGTGCTTCATCGGCAGCATAAGAAGCCTCATAGACAATCAGATTTTCTGATGAGGGATAGATTCCATATACATAGCTGCCCGTGGATGGATCTGTAGATCTGTTCCCAATACCATCAAATGCTTCTATATACCAGTAAACCCTGGTTCCACTACTTTGCGCAGGAATAGCAGCCGCAAAACTATCTATTCCAATAGCATTCATAGCGAGCATATTCCATGCGGTAACATAGTAATACAGAAATGCTGAATCTACACTATTAGGATCAGTTATCACAGCAATTACCGAATCATCTAAGCCTGTATACCAATGACCAACAGGATACTGGATTTCTGCGATTGTGGGACCAGATATATCCAACCATTCAGGACCGCTAACATCATCTACATGTAGAAGGAACTCATCAACTGAGACACATTGGATTGCGCAATAGACCGTATCATCTATATAGGTAGAAAGGTCGTAAGCATAATAAGTATAAACATCGGGAGTACTCGTAACAGAACCAAGAGTTACAGTAAAGGAATCAATATCATTAGTCGTTGTAGAGAGTTTAACATTGAAGTCCTCAAGAAAAGAACTCGAATGTGAACATGCCCAGAAGGTAAAACTGTCATTGGTGGCAACAATAAGTGGTGGGGTTATCAGCCAGTCATCATTTCCCGAAGAATTGTAGAGAACAGCTGCAGAGTAATCGCCAGTATAAGCATAAGTAGGAGAGTAATATGCGTACCATTCGTTACCATCTCCATCATTATCAACAACCGTAAAATAACCAGGAATCACTCCACCCTCAAACCCCTCACTTAAGGGGGCTCTACTTTTCACAGGTAATACCGCATTCGTCTTAATTGTCGGCCTCTCCATCTTCACCGTAAATGGAGTTACCTTACTCGGTTGCTCCATCTCACTAATCTCTTCCTTTGTCATAGGCTTTTTCACATCATAGGCGGCCAAACTTATTCCAAGAAGTAGTGCAAGAAGTAAGGTTGTACGAACATACTTCATAAATACCTCCTTGTTATAAAGGTTTAACAGAATCAACTATTTTATTGTCGGATTGATTCTAACCCTCGATCAGACCCGGCCTCA
>DAOVFB010000146.1 GCA_030668705.1 Candidatus Stahliibacteriota bacterium | reverse complement strand
ACTCAGGTTCAGGGGTTCCCGGTTCAAAGCCTGCCCGCCCCGATTATATCGGGACAGGCGGGGTTCAAAGTTAGAGCTCAAGCAGCAATAAACCTTGATAACCTGATTAGAGTGTATATTTCCAAACGAGTTTAAAGATGTATACGAACAGGCCAGGCGAACCCGTGCTACCGTTCATGTATTCATCGATTATCTTAAGGGATATGAAAAAACAAAAAAGACTAACTAACCGTGAACCCTGAACCCTGAACCGGACAACCTGAGTAGTAAGATTATATAAAATAAACCTTTAAAAGATAGATCATGATAGTTTTCGGACAAGTTCCATCCAGACGATTGGGTTCTAGCCTTGGGATAAATAATCTTCTTGGGACATACACGGATTAAAGGGAAAAGGGTTATTAAACGCTAATTTGAAAATCAGGATATATATAGAAGGTCAGTATCCTCACTGATTATAAATTAAAAAATATTAGCTTAAGAGGAGTGAAAGTATGCCTAAGGATAGAATCTACAGTTTACTCGAGAGTATCGTTGGAACAGGAAACGTTTCAAACGAACCATATACATTAGAGTGTTATGCTTGTGACTCAACCACCAATCTTCCATCCCTACCTAATTACGTTGTAATAGCTACAACAGTAGAACAAATTCAAGCATTAGTCCGTTTAGCAAACAAGGAAAAAATACCCATTGTACCCGCCGTTGGAATGTCAAATACGGGAGGATTAACCATTCCTGTAGAGGGTGGAATAAGCCTTGACCTACACAAAATGGATAAAATAGTAGAAATAAATGAAGATATAGATTACGCCATAGTGGAACCGGGTGTAACTATAGGACAACTTGACACGGAACTAAAGAAAAGGGGCTATTGGGTTTCGTTACCAGTTGGCCCCCCAGGCTCTGCAGGTTTATTGCCTGGATATATACTGCATGGCTATGGGCATCTTGGCGGAAAATTTGGCATCAACTCTGAGCAAATCACCGGCGCGGAACTTGTCCTACCTGATGGAGAACTCGTTAGATTAGGTGGATGTGCAATCTCATCTTACTGGTTTCACCGAACCCCAATCCCTGATCTCTTGGGGCTGATTCTTGGTTGGCAGGGAACTACAGGAATAGTAACGAAATTAGGCATAAATATATACCCAAGGCCAGGATTTAAAGATGCGATAGGATGGGGTGTGTTCACTTCTCATAATGAACCGTTACCTGAAACTTGTGCTCGGTTCTTAATTAAGATTGCCCGGGCAGAAGTAGCACACGACATATCAGGTCATAGCTGGGGCGCTGTGCAAATTGGAAAAGGCCTAAAGTATCCGCTACCGCCTAAACCAAAAGAAGACCCTGAACTCTATTTTGCCGCTACTATTTACGCCTTCACTGAAGAGGAGCTGACTGTTAAAAAGAAAATCCTTGAAAACATCGTTAAGAAAGGAATAGATAGTGGACTCCCTTTGGCTTACACAGATGTCACCGGGAGGATCAAGGTCGAAATGCCTACCAAATATGCCCTAAAATATTCCGACCATAGAGGGGGTGGTGGATTAGATTACATTGGTAGTATAACCCCTGTAATTAACTGGACACAGGGAATCAAAAGACTCAATGAGGTCTTTGACAAGTATGGTTTCACTCCTTATATCAGGCTCTCTATTTACCGTGGCACACTCCAAGGGATGATGCGGGCCCTAATGCCCTATAATAGAGGCGATGAAAAAGATATCGAAGCCGTTCGAAAGATAGCCAGAGACGTTGTTCAGGTCATATTAGATTGTGGAGGATTAATATACAAAGCGCCCTCATTTGCCTGTGAAGAAATGTGGAAGAGAGGAGATCCCAACTTCTTCAAGTTGCTAAAGGAAATTAAGCAGACGCTTGATCCCAACAGAATAATGAATCCAGGAAGGCTATGTTTATAATAGGGTTATCTACGGAGGGTTAGAGATTGTCTTTGGAAGAGTATAGAGAAATTGTACATTTGTGCCGCTTATGTGGAAACTGCAGGCAGTGTGGCACAACCTATCTGCCCTGTTGTCCCGCGGGAGAGAGATTTGCTCTCGATGAGTATTATTCCAGAGGGAAATCAATAATAGCCAAGGGATTATTAGAAGGTAGACTAATTTGGACTTATTCAATAGCAAATGCTGTATATAGATGTACTATGTGTGGAGCCTGCACTGAACAGTGTCCAGTGGACTATAAGGACTATATACTGAAAGTATTTGGAGCACTTAGGGAGGAATCCGTAGAACGAAGTTTGGTGCCCCCAGAGGTTAGGAATTTTTTTGAAAACATCCAAAATTTTGGCAATCCATTTAAGGAGCCGAGAAAAGAGAGAGGTAGATGGACAGATGGCACACAGATAAGACAATACGAACCAGGTGATGAATTTCTTTACTATGTTGGTTGTATCGGGTCATACGATACAAGAGCCAATAAGATCGCTAAAGCTCTGGGAGATATATTCTTGAGGAGTGGTCTCTCCTTTGGAATCTTAGGAAGTGAGGAAACCTGCGATGGCAATGAAGTTAATATGCTTGGTGAAAAAGGTTTATTTGAGTTGTTGGCGAAAGAGAACATTAAGAAGTTCGAAAAGCTTGGTGCAAACAAGATTGTTACCCTCTCTCCCCATGCCTATAACACTATCAAAAACGAATATCCACATTATGGTGGGAAATTTGAAGTAAAGCACTATGTTCAATTTCTTAAAGAGATTATATGGATTGGGAAGATAAATATTTCCAAAGCGCTTCACGCTCGAGTTACTTATCATGATCCCTGCTTTCTTGGTAGGTATAACGAAGAGTATGATGCTCCAAGAGAGATCCTAAGGAGTATCGAAGGAATTGAACTGGTGGAGATGGAGAGAAACAGAGAAAATTCTTTCTGCTGCGGTGGTGGCGGGGCCAACTTTTATACCGATCTCTTCGGCTCCACCGAAGATAGCCCAGCAAGAATAAGAATCAGAGAGGCTTACTCTACGGGAGCCAGTATTCTGGCAGTAGCCTGTCCGGCATGCATGACAATGCTTGAGGATGCCCTCAAAGTGGAGGGGTTTGAAAAGGAGCTAAAAATAATGGATATTTCTGAGATCGTTGAAAGAGTTTCTCAGCAAAAAGAGGTTGCATAGAAATAGGTTTTTGACTTAAATCGCCTAATTAAGAAAGGAGGTTTTATCATGAATAAGAAATCTTTCTATTCTTTGTTGGTAATTGGATTACTTGTTTTGGGAATATTGATAGTAGGTTCTAAAAAAGAGGGGAAATGTGCTTCAAAGACAGAACAACCTCGAGAATCTACCTCACAACTCGAACCGAAATCTGAGTTGATGAATACAATAAAGATAAAAGCGGAAGGGGAAATTCTGCATTACCAAAAAGAATCTCTCTGGAGCGAACAAGCTTTTTCTGAAATCTTGAGATCAAAAAAGGAATTTGAATCCAAAGAGATCCATTCTTTTACGAAAGATTTGGAAAGGTATAACAGATATGCGGTCAAACCTAAGGTTGAATTCAATGAACCAAGAAAATCAACCACTTTTATCTGCGACATAAAAGGTGCAAAACAAGGATCTTGGTTTGATTTTGATTGGTTTCTAAGGCCTTGGGGCTTAGACTTTATTGACAGCCATTTTGAGAAAAGAGAAAAGGAGCTTTACTGGCAAGGGAAAGTTGAGGGAGCAAGAACAATAATAAGCATAAGGTTCCCTTACTCCATCTCTAATTGCCATGAGCATGTCTGGGCAAGGTAAGAATGATAATAGTAAAATGCGCTAAATGTAATAGGAAGGTATTTAAATATCTGAA
>DAOVFB010000121.1 GCA_030668705.1 Candidatus Stahliibacteriota bacterium | reverse complement strand
CATACGACAGTGGCAACTCAGTCCGAATTATATCTTGGAGAAGATGACACAACTCTGGGCTATCAGGTGCCCGATAACAAATTCATTGTCCGCTACGCTGCAATTGAATTGGAAGGCGAATTAGGGGAATATGTTGAATATAATTTAGAAATCGGCTCTGCTAGCTGTGCTGGTCCTGGAATAGGGATAATCAGAATGGAAGCCAGTGTTTTCTTCAAGCCTTTTGACTTTCTGAAAGCAGGTATTATGCAAGGGCATATTATGCGCGGGTTTGAGCTTGGTGAGGAATGTATGGATGTTTTAACTGCTGAGAAGCCTCGTTTTTTTAGTGCTTTTGCTCCGTGCCATCCAATAGGTGCTGTAATGGAGTTAAATTATAGTTTTACTGAAGCCATGGGTATGTCAGCAGAGCTCGCTTATCTCAATGGACAGCAAAAAGGAACTCTTGGCGAAGAGCACGATATGAACCTGGGGCTCATCTTTCATACGCCTATTTTGGGTTTGTCTGTAGGAGGATTCTACTCTGATATAGAGCAGGATTTTGAATACGATGACAACCCCGATAAGGCATCAAGAAACGGATTTGGGTTCAATTACGATGCATTCAATGCGCATCTACGGAGTGAATACTACATCGGTAAGGGTTTTTATAGTACCTATCCGGATGTTAGTTCTGAAGACCTGGAAATGAGAGCATACTTCGTTGATATTGGATACAAATGGGAAACAGGGAATAAGATAGTTTCTTCTATTCAACCGTATCTGATGTATCAATCCTGGGATAAAGGATATAATGTAGAAGGTGACCAGAAATTTACATATCTGACAGCAGGATTAACTCTTGGTCTTGGCTCTCCGAATGTGAAACTCAGGATAGATTATGAAATCCCGATTGATTCCCCTCCTGATACATACGATGAAGCAAATCGCCTTATACTAAGGATCCAGGGAGAGTATTGATAACCTAAAACAAATAAAAAGGAGGTATCATGATAACACGAAGAATAATATATGTGATGATGACCATCACAATTGGGCTTACACCGATCGCCCATTTAAATGCGCAAACAATAGAAACGCAATACGATATGTATACAGACCCTGACCATACTGGCGCTCACCCTGTAACCGAATTGTGGGTGGCGAATTATGCCCCAATGAGCAATTATCAGCGCATAATGATAATGTTTGACCTCAGTTCCTATATGGGGGGAAGTATAGACAGCGCTTTCCTGAACCTCGATAGATTCTTCGGCTGCCCACATGGTGACCCCACACATACTAAAATATATGAAATCACTGAAACCTGGGATGAATCATGGCCCGAAAATGTACATATTTCCCATGGGACTACGGAATGGGCAAGTTATACCTTTAGTTCCAATGGCTGGCACGAGATAGATATTACCTCTCTTGTAAATGCTTGGCTTGATGGAACAATTACAAACTATGGGTTCGTTATTCAGGCATTGTCAGGCAATAAATGGAGTAAGTTTTATTCCCGGGAAGCGTCCTCCAGCGTTCGTCCATATCTGGAATTGTTTGGTTATAGCGGTGTTGAAGAAGAGAATGATGACAAGAGGGTATCATTTAACGTTAGAGCGGGTTCGAATCCATTCTATTCCACCTGCCAGATAAATGTTCCAGAGGGGTCAACAGTGGAAATATTCAGAGTGGATGGAAGAAAAATCTATTGGGTAGAGAGCAGCGGAAGCGAACTTATATGGAAACCCTCCGAATCAATTGGCAGTGGCATCTATTTCATCCGTGCCACCCAAGGTGAACAGGTCGCTATCAAAAGGATTATTTACTTTAAGTAAAATTTCTTCCCCGAACAAGGCGAGGGGGAAATCTTTAGGTTGAGCTTGTAATTTTTAATAGGTAAAAAGGAGGGTAAAATGTTTAAGAGAATAACTATGATTGTAACACTTGTAGTGTTCGGGTTCTTCTTCTCGGGTTGCGAAGATAAAACTGGTCCAGCCCCTGAAGTAATTGAGTTCATGGTAGATGCTTCAAGTAGTGTAGATAGTATTTGGGCATATTTTAGTTTTGACGAAGGCGATACTGTCAGGCCTGCTGACCCTGAGAATTCTCTTGATTGGGACCTAAAGTTTCAGAGGTACAGGATTGGGACGAATAGCGGCACCAGTGGACTCGGGGAAGGCGGTGCAGTAAATGTGGGTAATGTAGATTTTGATTCATATGATGAGGCTCCTGAAAACGGATACGTGGAAGATACAATGGTAATTTTTACCGGACATGGGGGTGATTATGAGCGTAGCTGCAATCCTATACTTATTGATTGGTACACCATGGCTGGCATGCCACCCACTTTTTACGCAAAGGATACAGTCTTTGTGGTTAAGAATGCTGAAAGTAAATATGCAAAGTTCCAAATTCTGGATTACTACTATTACGATGAACAGCAGAATAGGCATAGTGGCTATATTACCTTCAAGTATGTATATCAGCCTGATGGCAGTCGGAACTTTAAGTAAGTGAGTGGATACGGGGCGGAGTATTCTCTGCCCCACTCCCTCAAATAAATGAAAAGGGGTTACGATGAAGAAATTCAATTTCCTGGTGATGGTTAGCATTCTGTATATGCTTCCATATAGTGCGTTATCAATGCCCTTAGGGAGTATTGAGGGTAGGGTCGTCGATATTGGGACAAAAAAGCCCTTGTTTAATGTCAATGTTTTTCTCAAGGGGACTGGCTTCGGAGCCGTTACTGATCCACAGGGCAGATACTACATTACCGATGTAAGAGCTGGGAAATATGAGATCGTAGCTACAATAATGGGGTTCAGGAAGGAAAGCCAGGCAATAGAGATATACCTAAATCGAAGGAAAAAAGTTGATTTCGAGCTAAAGGAATCAGCAATTTCTATGGGTGGAATAGTTGTTACTGGAACCAAGACAAAACATCTGATTGATGAATCGCCTGTTCCGATTGTGATGATAGGTGAGAAAGATATCAATAGATATAATGCCTTGAATGTTGGAGAATCAATGGATTATCTTACAGGCATTTATTTCAATACCAGCTTTACTTCTATGGCTAATGATGCATTGCAGATTCAAGGGTTACCTTCAACATATTCATTAATACTCCTGGATGGAGAAAGGATTAGCGGCAGGTTTCCTTTGACTCAAATCTCCACAGGTATGGTTGAGAGAATTGAAGTAGTAAAAGGTCCTACTTCTGTTCTCTATGGAAGTGATGCCATGGGTGGGGTCTGTAATATAATAACTAAAAAACAGGGAGAGAAATCTTTTCTGAAGGGAACAGTTTCATATGGAAGTTATGATGATAAGACGTTTTCTTTAACCCACGGGGGAGCCCCAAGAAAATTTAGGTATCAGATTTCAGGTGACCTAAACCGAACAGAAGGAAGAGATAGGATGAGTTGGCATGAATCAGAGAACGGCTTTATAAAGTTAGGTTATAAAAAGGACTTCAGGAATGAATTAAATATTGCGGGGAGGGTTCATCATGCAAAACTCTGTAATCGCGAAGAGAGGGTACTTAATTTCATCTTAAACGGTAAAATTGGGCTTCCAAATTTCTCTACTCTTGAAATCAAGGGGAATCGTGAGGATTTTCATGATGAAACGCATATTGGAGGTGCAGAAGAGGTTTCAATAACAGATGGAGAAAAGAATCGCATTGAAATACGATGGAAAGGAACACTATTTGAGAAGAATTTTACCATTGCTGGATTAGAAGGGCTGTATGAGAAAGCGGAAGGAGGTGATTTTACTGGGACTGAAACCCAGTCTATGGGAAGTTTTTATCTACAGGATGAGATAATTCTCGAACCATTAACTTTACTTCTGGCAGGAAGGTTAGATTATCACAAGCGATGGGGCGGTTCCTTTAATCCCAAGATAGCAGTTAGATATGAACCAATTGATGAACTCTTCATCCGGGCATCAATTGGAAATGCTTTTAAGACGCCATCATTTGAACATTTGTATAGAAAGAGCTGGCATGCTGGAGGGAACGGATTTTGGATAACAGGTAATCCAGAACTTAAGCCCGAGAATTCGATTGGTTATAATCTAGAATTAGGGACTCGTATAAATCACATTCGAGGGAGTATTTCCTTCTTTAGACATGACCTTAAGGATATGATTGAAGGTGAGTTAATTAATGATAGCACTTATTCGTATAAAAACATTGGTAAAGCTTACACGCAGGGTGTGGAAATAGATATAAGCAGTAGAATTCTCGTAGAAGAGCTTACCGGTAAAGTAAAGTACCAGTTCTTAGAAACGAAAGATAAAGAGACTGGATATGAACTCGCCTATAGACCCCATCATCGAGTGAACATAGAGGCAAGTTATCAATATAAGAAACTTGGGCTAAACCTTACTTTGCTGGAAGAATATATTGGAAGTCAGTTTGAGTGCCCCGAAAATGAGAGTGAGTTATCATCATATTACTTAACACATCTACGAATTAACAAGACTTTCTTCGAGAAAACCGCTTTATTCTTTTCTGTAAACAATCTCTTTGGAGCAGAGTACAGGGATAGATGGATTTATAGAGATGAGCACTGCGAGCGCACATATAAAGCGGGATTAAGGGCAAATTTTAAATAAAAAGTGTTAAAAGGAGGTTTGTATGAGAAGTTTCAAAAAATTGTGTAGTTTGGGATTGATAATGGCAATTTTTTTGTTCTTACCCTTGGTTATACAATCCCACACGGTGTGGCTGAATGTAACTGACTATTGTCCAGAAGTTAATGAAAGATCAAGGGTTTACTTTGGGTACGGTCACCGATATCCGGTTGACGATTTCCTTCCGGTAGATCACCTACAAGAATTCTCTTTGATTGGGCCAGATGGCAGGAAAGAACCTTTAACTCCCAATCCAGGGGGATTTCTTGCAACTGAGGTAAGTTTTAAAGGAAAAGGTGAATATATTGTTGCCGCTGCGTTAAAGCCCGGTTTTTACACCATGTACGTTGAAAAAGGAAAGATGCATCACAAACTTGGGCCCAAAACAGGACTAAAGGGAATTATCCTAAGTCTTTATTACGAGCAATATACAAAAGCATTGGTAAATGTTGGGAAAGCTGCGGATAATTCATTTTCAAAACCTGTGGGGCATAAGCTGGAGATAATCCCTTTGGAGAATCCTTACAAACTTCACGGTTGTGGTGGACATTTTTTGCCTGTCCAGGTGCTATTTAATGGAAAACCCGCGAGCTTCTGTAAGGTATTTGCAACTTACAGTGGTTTTTCGACTGATGACGACTTTGCTTATGCCACCTCTACTGATGGTGAAGGAATCGCAAGGATAAGGCTAACAAATTGGGGTAACTGGCTCCTAAAGGCAGAAATTAAACTGCCTGCTCCAGATAACCTGAAAGACAAATGCAATCA
>DAOVFB010000055.1 GCA_030668705.1 Candidatus Stahliibacteriota bacterium | reverse complement strand
TTGCGAGAAACTTTTAGTTAAGGAGATTGATTAACTTATCAGGAACATAAATGACTTTTTTAGGGGTGTTTTGGACAAATCTCTTTATTTTTTCTTGCTTTAGGGCAAGTTCTAATGCACCTTTCTCCCCTATGCCTTTTTCCGCTTCGACCTTCCCTCTAAACTTTCCATTAACCTGGATAATAAGTGTAAATCGCTCTTCTTTTAAAGCTTCGGGGTCATATTCCGGCCACTTCTCAAGGAATATAGATTCTTTATCCCCATATTGACTATATATTTCCTCAGCAAGGTGTGGGGCAAAAGGCGCAAGAAGTTTTGTCGTTCGCCTTATTGAATATTGATATAAATCATCATTTTTACCGTAATCTGTTATACTATTTAAGAGTTCCATTAAAGCTGCTATTGCAGTATTGTAACTGAATCTCTCAATATCCTCACTAACCTTCTTTGTTGTTTTCTCCACTGCTTTATATAAAGGTTTATTTTTATTGGCTTCATCAAGTTTGGTATTTTCCCGTTTTGCTTTCTCGTAAAGATTTTCATATATCCTGTTAAGAAATCTACTTGAACCTTTTAAATGATCCTCTTTCCAGTCTATATCACTCTCGGATGGACCAAAGAATAACACTGCAACCCTGGCTGCATCAACCCCTATTTCTTCAATAATTTCGTCAGCATTCTTCATATTACCTTTCGACTTGGACATTACTTCCCCATTTGCATCACGAACCATTCCCTGATTAAATAGTCTTACAACAGGCTCTTTAACCGGGCAATAACCAAGCTTCTGTAGGAATTTTGTAATAAAACGCATATATATCAAATGCCCTGTTGCATGTTCCGCACCACCAATATAGAGGTCTACAGGTAGCCACTTTTTTGCCTCTCCCCTATCAAAGATTTCCCCTGTATTCTCCGGGTCAAGATACCTTAAGTGATACCATGCAGAATCCACAAAGGTGTCTGCCGTATCCGGGTCCCTCTGTGCCATTCCACCGCATTTAGGGCAGGTAGTCTTCATAAAACGTGAATGCTCGGCAAGTGGTGAACGAGCCCTGGAAATAAAATCCACTTCTTCAGGAGGCGGAAGCAGCACAGGAAGATCTTCCTCGGGAACAGGCACGATTCCACACTTTTCACAGTGAATCATGGGAATAGGCGCTCCCCAGTATCGTTGTCTTCCTATTAGCCAATCCTTCAAGCGATAGTTTATAGATTTATATCCAACTCCTTTATTTTCAAGAAGTTGGACAATCATTTTTGATGCTTCTTCCGATTCCATGCCATCGAATTCATCGGAATTTACCATGACTCCATGTCCTGTATAAGCCCCATTCTCTTCTACATTATTTTTCGGCTTGATTACCTGCTTTATTGGCAGGTTGAATTTTTTTGCAAATTCAAAGTCTCTTTGATCATGTGCTGGGACGCCCATAATAATACCTGTTCCATAGGAACCAAGGACAAAATCGGCCACAAATACGGGGAGCGCTTTTCCTGTAAGTGGATGTATTGCTTTAAGATGAGTATTTACACCAGTCTTTTCTCGATCAACTATTGTTCTTTCGATATTACTTAAAAGTAAGGCATTCTCGGCGTATTTGCCTACTTCTTTATTTTCCTTTGCTATTCTTTCTGCAATTCCACTTTCGGGAGACAAGCAAATAAAAGTCACTCCATATATGGTATCAGGTCTTGTAGTAAAGACTTCGAATTCATCATTATCTTCCATTTTAAATTGAATTGTTGCTCCATCATTCTTGCCTATCCAGTTTCTCTGCATTTCTTTTATATTTTCGGGCCACTCATCAAGGGTTTCGATATCCTTTAGTAACTCTTCGGCATAATCAGTGGTTCTAACAAACCATTGTTCAAGTTTCCTTTTTTCAACTTTGGAATGACATCTCCAGCACGCCCCACCTACAACCTGTTCATTAGCAAGTCCGGTTTTGCACTTTGGGCACCAGTTTACATATGCCTCTTTTCTATACAACAACCCTTCCTTGAACAATTGTATGAGTAACCATTGTGTCCACTTGTAGTATTCCGGGTCAGATGTTATTACTTCCCTCTTCCAGTCATAACTGAACCCCAATCTTTTTATGGTTTTCCGGGCGTTCTTTATGTTGTTGTATGTCCAATCTCTGGGATTGAGTTTCTTTTTTATCGCAGCTTCTTCTGCTGGTAACCCAAAGGCATCCCACCCAAAGGGATGCAGCAAATCCTTTCCCCTCATCTTTTCCCATCTCCACCTGAGATCTCCAAATGAATAATTTCTGAAATGGCCCACATGGATGTTCCCTGACGTGTAGGGCCACATCTCCATAATATAATACTTATCTTTAGGTTCCTCGGGAGTTTTATAAAGGTTTATATCTTCCCATTCCACCTCCCATTTCTTCTCAATATCTTCAAATGGGTACATACTGAACTATTCTATCCTTCTATTTACCCTTTTGCTTCGTCTATTTTTCTTTCAAGTTCTATCAGTTCCTTTCTCTTTGCTTCAACCCTTGCTGATAGAGCTATTTCTTCACGCCGTTTTCCTACTATCCTTTGTGTCAAGTTTAATTCTTCTTTGGCACGCTCTGATGAGGCTTCTCCTTCGTCTTCTCCAAACAAATTATCAAATAGCATTTTCTCTTCTTTTTCTCCGGAAAAAGCTTCTATCTCAGTTTCTTCAACAGGAGCTTCTTTTGTTTTTTCAAAGATTTTTATATCGCTTTCCAGGTCTTTTTTAACCTTTTGCTTTTCTGCAATTTCTGAAGTAAGTTCTATTCTTTTATTCTCTAACCTTTCTTGATCTTTCTTAAGTTCTTCTATTGCAGCTTCGAGGACTCTCTTCTCTTTCACCTGAGTAGCGTCTGCCTTTTCGGGTGCCTCTACCGTTGCCGTTCTTCTACTCTGAAGACCCCCAACAAGGAATAAAAGGACAAAGGACACAATTGGATATACGAGAGCTTTAGTGCTGAACAATCTGATAGGAAATATCCCTAAAAGCGGTTTCCCCGTTGCTATTTCCTCTGTTACTGGTAGAGAAACGAGAAGATGAGTTTCTCCTTTCTTTTCTCCCTGGAATTCAATAGGAACAGGAATATAGACCTTCTCTTTACTTCCTTTGCTTGATTCCCATTCTCCAATCCAGCCATTTTTATATTTTTGACCGATTAAAGTTTCATCCATATCCCAGAGGATGGTATTGTCCTCTGCGAGAATGGTTAAATGTAATAAATCATTTTTTCTTGGAATCTTGCTCATAATTTCAGAGATTTCCGATGAATTCTTTGAAGCGACTTCTTCCCCTAAGGAGTATGAAAGAACTGCAGCAAAATTTTTCCATCCAGATAGAGAGACTCTTTCAGGATTTGGTTTATTTTCTACCTTTATATAGACATACCCTATATCCCTTCCTTCTTCCTTAATAGGTGTCTTAGACATTGATGTGGAATCACTTGTCAGAGAACCCTTTCCCACCTCGGGTACTGTCCAGTCCTTATATTTACTATCAATGCTTCCCAATTCAGTATCCCAGAATATTGAATTATTCGGCCTTGTGATAGTGATACGTTCATAATCGGAAATACCTTTTATAAATTCTTCCATCAGTATCGAAAGAAATAAATCATCATCAAGATATACTGGCTCCTCCACTTTAATGGACAGAATCTCTCCAAGTGATGTCCATCCATTAAGAGACGCCTTGAAACTTGGTTTAATGATTTCTTTTTCTGTGGTTTCAGGTCCCACAAAAAAGAAAATACTTCCGAAAGAAATAAGAGCTCCAATTACGCCAAAAAGTAAACCTCTTTTTATCATTTGCCCTCCTAACCTAATCGGATGCGACCATATAAATACTCCAGGTAATCCCGGCTACCACTCCTAAAAATCTGGTAAAATCCCACACTCTGGATGATAATGACTGTGGAATATACACCAGGTCACCAGAATCTAATATTGGAGGATTTTCTTTACTTTCTTCCATATACGCCTTTACATCGTAACAAACTGATTGCTTATCCTCTAACGCCTTAACCAGTTTTACTCTACTCAGATCGCTTCTTGAAGTAGGTCCTCCCGCAAAGGAGATGGCTTCTATAAGATTGGTAGTAGGTGGAACCGCATAAATCCCTGGTGATCGAACCTCACCCCATACCTGGACACGGATAGAAATGTCTCCTTCCATATAATCTTCTAAACCAGTAATTGCAAATAGGCATATAACTATTGTAATCATTAATCTAATAATAAGGTTTTGTTAAATATTGTCAAGTATGGGTTTTCTTATTCCTCTATCTGGTATAATATTTCTATAGCACTGAACCTAACCAGAAGAAATCTTTCATCTTTTCTTGTCCCATCAGGGAACACTACTACAGTATCGGTAACTGGAAGGAATTGGGATTGTCTTGCTGCAGCGTCCAGGGCATCTGTTATCCTGGCATTTTCCACTATATAGATATTCCCGGTTATTTTATACCTGTTGTCAGTATATATCTGGACCATTGTTTTTACTTTGCTAACCTTCATTGCCATATATCCTCCTGTGTTAAGGTCTTTAATTCGGATAAAAATACATCTATTAAATTACCTTCCTTTACAGTGGCTACGATCCTACCTTTTTTGAATATTACTGCTGATTCCTTTCCTCCTGCAATACCAATGTCAGCTTCTTTTGCTTCACCAGGACCATTAACACTACATCCCATTACAGCAATAGTCAAGGGTTCTTTCAGATTTCTTGTGAGATTTTGGACCTCTCTTAGAACGCTTTCCATATCGTACTCCAGTCTCCCGCAGGTTGGGCATGAGATGATTCTTGGTCCAGTTATTCTAATGTTAAGGGCGTTGAGGATATTAAAAGCAGTTCTAACTTCCAAAACAGGGTCCCCTGTGATTGATACTCTTATTGTATCCCCGATTCCCTCATAAAGGAGCGCTCCAATACCTACAGCAGATAGCACCTCTGCCCTACCTGGTGGACCTGCTTCCGTTACACCTAAATGAAGTGGAAAATCGCGTATAGATGAAAAAAGTTGATTCGCTTCAATCATTGTCTTCACATCTGAAGATTTCAGGGAAACCACAATTGAGTCAAAATCCATAGCTTCAATAATCCGTACCTCATCCAGTACTGATTCAACAAGTGCTTCAGGGGTAGGACCGCCAAAGCGCCTAAGATAACTATCTTTAAGTGAGCCCGTATTACCACCCACTCTAATTGGTATACCTCTTTCCTTGCATATTTTAATTATCTCTTTTATCTTCCAGGGAGTATCAATATTGCCAGGATTTATTCTTATCTTTAAAGCCCCCTGTTTTACAGATTCAATGGCCAGACGAAAATCATAATGAATATCAGCAACTAAAGGAATCCTTATTTCCTTTACTATCCTTCCTAAGTTTTTTGCGGCCTCAAGGTCAGGAACTGCGACCCGTATTATATCACAACCCTCCTCTTGTAAGTTTTTTATCTGTTTTACAGTATCTAAAACATTTCTGGTATCTGTTTTTGTCATTGATTGAACTGTAATGGGATTTTCACCACCAATCTTGACATTTCCTACTTCAACAACCCGTGTATTCTTTCTAATTTTTGAGTTCTTCAATGAGGCTCCCTATCAGGATATCCGGTGTCTTATAAAAGGTCACATCCGGAAGTCCCTTAATAAAGGTGATTTGTCTGGTTGCGTATTCCTTGGTTTTCTTAACTATTTCATTCCTTATCTCCTGGATATTGCCATCCCTTCTTTTTAATATAAATTCAGCTATTTCCCTATAACCAAGAGATGTAAATGAATACAGAGCTGGGTCATAACCCATATCCAGCAATTTCCTGACTTCCTCTACAAAACCTCGTCTGAACATCTCACCTACCCTTTTCTCAATATTTTCATAGAGCTGACTTCTTTCAAGCAGAAGGCAATGGATCTTAAGGGGTATTTTATTTCCCTTACCCCTTTTCCAATGCTCCGAGATAGGAATTCCACTCACCCTGTAAATCTCAAGTGCTCGTGCTATCCGCTGTTTATCATTCGGATGAATTCGCACCCCTGCCATAGGATCCACTTTAGTTAATTCTTTGTGCATTTTTAGCGGTTCTTCTTCCACCTGCTTTCTAATTCCTTCTCTTATCTCCCCGGGTATATTGGGCTCAGGGAAAAGACCCTCGTAGATTGACCTGATGTAGAGTATTGTTCCTCCGCAGATGATAGGAATATGGCCCTTCCTCTGAATCTCTTTTACTTTTTTTCTGCAATCCTTTGCAAACTTATAGGCAGAGTATTTCTCGTCAGGGTCTTTTAAATCTATGAGATGATGAATAACCTTTTCCCTCTCTTTTAGCGTTGGTTTCCCTGTCCCTATATCCATATAACGATATATCTGCCTCGAATCTACGGAAATTACTTCAATTGGTAAATTATCTCCCAATTCCAAACAGACCCTTGTTTTACCTGATGCAGTTGGACCAATTATGGTAGGAACTTCTGTCATCTCTCGAACCTCTTTTCTAATTCTTTCAAGGGGATTTCATAGATTACTGGCCGTCCATGAGGGCACCGAAATGGTTTTTCTGTTGCAAACAGTAGATTCACGAGGTGCTCCATTTCCTGAGACGTGAGGGCATTCCCTGCTTTAATTGCCATATGACAACTAATCGACTTAATTACTTTATCGATGGTTGTTTCTCTATCCTCTGCAAGATCCTCAAGTATACCTATAATTTGTTCATCAGCTATTTCTTCAACTATTGCAGGGACTCCTTCCCAGATTACAGTATTCCCGCTTAAGATGTGGAAACGAAATCCTAATTGTTTTAATTTATCCTGTATTTCTTCTAACTTTGATACTTCCAGAGGCGTATGTTTTATCTGAATTGGGAAAAGTAAGGTCTGACTCGGGAAAAAAGTGTTATTTCTAAGATTGTCGTACAGAATCCTCTCATGGGCTGCGTGTTGGTCTATAACGACCATGCCATTCCTTGTCTGTGCAACTATATAGGAATCGTGTAATTGCCAGAATTTACTCTGAGTATCACCGGTAAACAGATAATCCTTGTCAAAAGAGAACAAATCCTTTCTGTAATTGCTCTCCTCCCCAAGTGTTTCATCCAATGCTCTATGAAGATTAGCCAGGAGAACATTTTCCCTGTGAAAGCGGACCTCTTTCTTTGTTGGGTGGACATTAACATCCACCATTTCAGTTGGAAGGGTGATAAATAATATAAAAGAGGGGTTTTCATTACTGAAAGGCGTGTAGAAATCTCGAAGGAGTCTGAATATTTTGCCATCCCAAACATTTCTTCTGTTAACAAAGAGATAGTATTTCTTCTGTGATGGTATATTGGGTTTCTGAATCCACCCTTCTATCTTTATCCCATTATCTCCTTCATATTCAAGAGGTAAGAGACTATTTAGCAGGAGCTCATCCATAATCGATAGTAATCGTTCCTCCATACTCCCGGAACGAACATTAATTACCTCCCTCCCATTGTGCGTAAGAATGAATGAAATTTCCGGGAATGCAATACATTTGGGTACTACTTCCCCAAGGATTCTTCTGAATTCAGCACTTGCTGAATGAAGAAATTTCCTCCTTGCAGGATAATTATTAAAAAGGTATTTTACTATGACTGAGGTTCCCCTCTGACGTTGCTTAATTTTCTCTTCAAGAATTTCTCCATTTTCAACCCTTATATATTTGCCAATCTCACTATCAATGTGTTTACTGAGAATTTCTAATTGTGATACAGAAGCTATTGATGATAACGCTTCTCCTCTGAATCCCAGGGAATTGATTAACTGGAGGTCATCGGAACTTTTTATTTTACTGGTAGAATATCTTCTAATTGCGAGGGTAAGGTCATCTGGATGAATACCTAAGCCATTATCTGAAACATTCATTAACCTTTTTCCTCCGTCTTCTATATCTATAGTAATTTGTGAAGCATCAGCATCTATTGAATTCTCTATCAACTCCTTAACGCAGGAAAATGGAGCTTCGATAACTTCACCTGCAGCAATCTTATTTTTTAAGCTTTCGGAGAGTTCTATAACTCTGCTTTTATCCTTATTCATCCTTTTATAACAGCAATGGGTAGGGTTTTCACCACTTTCTTACTGAGACCAACTTCATCTACCGTTCTTACAACCTCATCAATGTCTTTATATGCCATAGGAGCTTCTTCTCGAATAGTTTTAACGGATTTTGCCCTTATGAAAATACCTTTACGTGCCAGTTCATCTGTAATATTCCTTCCACCTGTGGCTTTTATTGCTTTTCGTCTGGAAAGTATGCGACCTGCACCATGGCATGTAGAACCAAAGGTTTCTTTTAATGTTTTCTCTGTTCCAATGAGTATATAAGATGCTGTTCCCATATCCCCTGGTATTAAAACAGGTTGTCCAATAGTTCTATATTTTGAGGGTATATCAGGATGAAATGGTGGAAATGCTCTGGTTGCTCCTTTCCTGTGGACGCATAGTTTCTTTTTTATGCCGTTAACAGTATGTGTCTCGATTTTTGCAATATTATGGGCTACATCGTAAATGAGATTCATCTGAAGTGATTCGGCAGATTGTCCAAATACTAAAGCGAAGGCCTCCCTTACGCGTGATAGTATTATCTGTCGGTTTGTCCAGGCAAAGTTAGCTGCTGCTTTCATTGCTGAAAGGTATCTTTTCCCTTCAGGAGAATTTATAGGAGCGCAAATTAATTCTTTATCGGGAAGATGAAATGTATATTTATTCTGAACCTTCATCAGGTTTTTAACCCAATCACTGCAAACCTGATGTCCAAAACCACGAGACCCTGTATGTATCATTACAGTAACCTGTCCCTCTTCTAATCCCATAACCCCGGCCGCTTCTTTATTGTATATATTGACTACCTTTTGTATCTCTATGAAGTGGTTACCAGCACCTAATGTTCCGAGCTGTGGTCTACCTCTTTGTAATGCTCTATCTGATATGATATCGGGATCCGCACCTTCCATATACCCATTCTCTTCAGTATATTCTAAATCTTCATCCCATCCATGTCCATTCTTAACTGCCCATGACGCTCCATCTTTTAAAACTCTTTTTAACTCAGTATTAGAAATCTTCACATTACTCATAGACCCAACACCGCAGGGAACCAATGAATAAATCTTATTTGTCAGATCCTCTATTTTTCCTTTGATGTCATCGAAATGGATTGAGGTTCTAACAACCCGCACTCCGCAATTTATATCATACCCAACTCCTCCTGGAGAAATGACCCCCTCTTCTATATCCATTGCAGCTACTCCTCCTATTGGGAAACCATACCCCCAGTGGATATCAGGCATTGCAAGTGAATATAGTTGAATCCCTGGTAAATATGCCACATTACGAACCTGCTCAATAGAATTGTCGCCTTTCATCGCATCCATAAGTTTTTCGGACGCATATATAATTCCAGGAACTCTCATTCCCCCTTCTTTCTCTATCATCCATTTATATTTATCTATTTGCTTCATATTTATAATATAGTGTTTTCATTCAGTAATTCAAGTGGGAACCTCCCTCCCCCTTCCGCTATTTTGCTCTCGCAGAGTTCGCAAAGGAAAATGGTTAATTAAGTTAGGATTTAGGGAATTGAGTTCATTGAGTTCGTGGTGTTCATTGAGTTCGTGGAGTTATGAAATAGTGAATTAGTGGATTAGTTAATAAGTATATTAGTTAATTAGTTTTTATTAGTCCAATGTCCAAAGTCGAGAATTGAAGTTGGGATTTAGGATTTAGGGAATGGGAGTTACAACAAAACTACTCTGTAGGGGCGTGATTTATCACGCCCGAATTTGTGTAGGGGCAATTCATGAATTGCCCCTACAAGTCTCGCGCCTTTGAAAATCGCAGAGCAAGCTCTGCTACTCCAAATGGAGTAGCGAAACTTGTTTCGCGCCCTTTAGGGGCGAACTGCGTTCGCCCTGTTGTGGGAGCGACATCCCTGTCGCGATTTTCCTAGGATAAGGTATACCTTTCGAACATCCCTACCGAATTTTTTAAATTCTATTTTTCCTTTGCGTTCCTGGAGAAAAAATCGGAGAGTAGAAGAATACTAATCTTGACATTCACTCTAAAAAATTTATATTCACTACAGAATTAGGAGGTTTCAAATGGATAACTTAAACAATATCTCTAGTAAAAAACAACTCGTTTGTCTTTTACTATTGTTGTTGATAGCAATGTTTTTGCCTTCTTGCGGTTCTGGAGGAAAAGAACCTTTGACCACTTATAAGAAGGATAAATTTGAGGTTGCATTTGAGGATAGCATAAGGAAAATCATTGAAGATAAAGGGAATCTGGACAGAAGGAAAGAGGTAGGCGTCCCACTTCTGGTCCTGGCGGCAAATAATCATTATGTTGATGTTGTAAAAATCCTTCTTGAAAATGGAGCACAATGAGAGGGAAAGGAGATTATTATGGAAATAACCTTTGAAGCCTTAAATCTTATTAAGGATTTTAAAATTAGGGAAAAAACAATGAATGTCTGGAAAAATGCTATTAAAAAAGGTGGATGGAATGAAATATCAGACATACCTTTTACGTTACTTGTAGAAACGAAAAAGACCCTTCTGGAGCATACAAGGATTGTAACCGCAATGAGCATTGGGGTCGGGAAAGAACGGGATGATATTGATATGGATATCCTGATATCCGGTGCTCTGCTGCATGATGTTGGAAAACTTCTGGAATACGAAAGAAAAGGCGGAAAAATTATAAAAAGTGATTATGGGAATATAGTTCGCCATCCAATCTCAGGGGCAATGCTTGCAAGAGAAGAAGGTTTACCTGTCTCGGTTCAGCATATCATATTAGCACATTCATTTGAAGGAGAAAAGACAATTCGCACCCCGGAAGCAATCATCGTTCACCATTGTGATTTTATTGACTTCCATATAGAGAAGACTAAGGGTGCTTCGCGCCAAT
>DAOVFB010000072.1 GCA_030668705.1 Candidatus Stahliibacteriota bacterium | reverse complement strand
CCAATTTATCTAAAACCCATAGGTAGGAACCCTTTTATCGTAAGGAATATTTCCGGAACAGTTTTCTATGATGTTATAAATGTTTACGATTATCCCTCTTCATTTGTGATATGGTATATCAAGGATATACTTCAGGATGTTCTTCTCCTACCTTCGTATTATGGATTTGAACTGAACTGTGATGCAAATTTCTTCAACTGGACTGATAAACACTATAGATTGGGCATAGGTAGAGGTAGGATTAGTGGGAAGACATATATTTATCTGGCAACAGATTGGGCATTCTGAGATTTAGCTATCTTATATGGGATGGTGTTCCTAAGTACAGAACAGAGGGACGGGGTTTGACAATAGAATAAGTAAAAAGCCTACTCTTCCTTCTTAAGGTCTTCGAATCCTGGATATTTTCCTCGGGAAATTTTTTCTTCGACCACTCGAATAAGATCCCTTGCTATTATTGCTGGAATAGATTTGGGATATACAGTGATTAAGCAACTGAAGTAATCTTTTGTCTCCTCCGGATTTTCATCAATATTTATAAGACCCTTGCGAAGTATAATAAAAGGCGTAAGGAGTGAATCAGATGTAGAAGATTCAGCAGAAAGGCTTTCTGCCGGGAAAATTAGATATGCCGAATATGGAGAACTTACACTCGCATTCGAATCAATCCCGTATTCCCTTTTGATAAATGCCTTTATATCCTCATCCGGGGGGCCCATCTTTGACAGAAGGAATAGATTGCATGAGCCAACATCACCTTTCAGGGCAGATTCTTTCACATCAAGTAGGCCTTCGAATGTCTCACCTTTAAGGATTTTTACACGGCCTCGAAGCCCCGGGTCAGTGCAGAGGGATAGAGCCTCTTCGTATTTACCATCCTTAACTAATCCTACTACCATCTCCATCTTTTTCTCGGGAGAAAGTTTTTGTATCATCTTTTCATCAATTAAGTTCTGTGCGGTAAGAAGCAATATTAATAAACAGGTCATTCTAACAGTTTCCTTATATATGTCTCTATTTCTTTTTCATATGCTCTGGGGTATGGTTCTTTTATCCTTTGTTTCAGAAGTTCCCTTAAGGCTTTCTTTTCTTCCCCCAAATCTTGCGGTAAGGTTATCTTTCCGGGGGAAACAAATACACCTGGTCTTGAACGCCTCTTTTTCGATACTTCCTTCCTTCTTATCGACTTACTCACTTCCAGTAATCTATCAAGAACCCTCTGCTGCCTTTCCATCACTTTCATATCAAGCTCACCCCTTTCCATCTTATCTGCCATATCCTCCATTTCCTTTGCAATAGGACTGAAGGCTTCGCCCATTTCACGGAGTTCACTGGCCAGCTTTCTCTGTTTCTGGCCCAGTTTAGCAAGTGCCTCTCTTCCCTTCTTACCAGGAATGGGCAATAGTTGCTGTATCTGATTTGATATTGATTTTTGCTGGCTTATTATCTGGGTCATTGCACTCAACATAGCCTGTCCGCTTCCCGGAGGTGATGAGAAGAGTTGAATTATTGATTCAATTAAGAGGTTATTTACTCTTTCCATTGACGATTTCTGAGGCCGATGTGTAATTAATTCTTCACCTAATTCTTGCATATTACTACTCGCCTCTGAAAGATTCTTAAGCACTTCCGGAGAGAATGCAAAACTCATAAGAAAAAGTGTCTCCAATTCTCTTCTTATTTGCGTTACTCCTTCCGAGAGACCCTGTTCAAGAAGTCCCTGTTCAATCCCTACATCACCCATTAAGGCGTTATGCATATTTAGAATGGAACCAAGTTCCCAGGCTTTCTCCCTCAATGCCTTTACTATACTCTCCCCTGTCCTCCTCCCATGTTCGCTTTGCAGGGCTTTCAGGAGTTTCTCGAGGGATTTTTTTATCTCTTCTGCTCTGGCTTTACTCATCCTGCATTTCATCATCTCGGAAGCGAGCTCTGCCATATTCTGCTCGGTTCTGGACCCCTCAAAATCCTTGGCTATTTCCCCTAATTCCTTATAGGATGATTCTTTCATCTCTTCTATCATTCTCTTAAGTTTCTCACTTAACTCTTTCTCAAGTGAAGCAATGGAATCATTCGGAGAACTCCCCGCGATTCTATTTTGTTCTGTGTATATGTCTTCTGTTCTCCTTATAAATTCGTTAAGTTCCGCCAGTTCCTTGAGGGACTCAAGGCTTTTTCTTCCCAGTTTAAGGGCCTGTAAGAGTTTTTCCTGCGTAAGATTAAGCTCTCGGAGCTTCTGCCCCGTGTAATCCTGGTTCTCTTCCATATTTTCCAACTGTTTCATAACTTCCTCGATTCGGAGCTCATCCAGCAATTTATTAATACGTGCAAGTTCTTCCATGACAAGCGGATTCTGCATCTTCTTTGCAAGTTCTGCCATCCTCTCAATATCTTCAAGTAGGTCCTTCTGGTCTCTTAGCGTTTCCTTTATCCCATATTTAGATTCAGGTGTGAGTTCGGATTTGGAGAGGTACTCCTCGATTCGTTTTGTTAATTCCTCTTCCCTTTTTTGCAGATCAGAAGCTACGGAATAAAGGGTATCGCTTTGCTCCCTATAATTGCTGAACATTTCCTCCAGGGATGGCATGAATATATTTAGGGGAGGGGTGAGAGTCCTGTTGCCTGCAAGGTCGTATGCAGAGGCCCTTACCTTCAGGGTCTCGCCCGGAAGAAGCCCGCTCAGTTGAAGGCAGAACGAATCCATAGCAAATCGGGCAGCATTGACATCCCCCAGGTCAATCCTCTCTTTCCCGTAAAGCAACTCTAATGAGCGGAGACCATAGTCATCTCTTGCCTGTAATCTTATATTAACTTCCATTCTTTCGTCCAGTTTATAATCACCAATTGGTGAGAGGAACTCGATAGACGGAGGTTCATCCATTATCGGCAGAAGGATGAAATAGAGGGAGTAAGATGAAAATAAGAGGGTATCCATAAGTTCAACCTCAATATTATCATTACGGAGAACCTTAAAACTACCTTCAAAGTAATTAGCGGTCACTTTACTCAGAGAAAGGTCTCCTGCAATCTTGCCTAACGGCACATTTGTATTTCCGTAAAAGTTAATGGTCGTTCCCGATAGGACACCTATTGGAATTTTATCCGCCACTTCTAATATGGTATCACGCATCGGTTTAATCTTGAGGTAAAGAGGGAACTGATATTCCAGAGTGAGTTTCTTCACTTTGATACGGGGCATAACCGTGAGGTACTCCTTTCCACTCCTCCAGATTCGGTACCCTGTCTTTAGTTCCATGGAATGGTCGGGTTTTAGCATTATTGCGAATCTATTATCCCCCAGGCGCAGCATCCTCATTGGCTTCTTCTCTCCAAATAGATATAATTTCGTAAGGGATGGACATTCTGCAATTATTAGTGTTTGACTGTTCTTCTCTGTCGGTGTTTCAATATAAGAGAGAACCGGTAGGGGGTTTACTCTGTTTAATATAGGACCTGATAATAATATAAATAGGATGAGAATAGGGATGGGCAAAATATACATTGGTCCGATTCGGAATTTAAAGAATTTCTCTGGGTTTTTTTCTCCTAGAATACTTATGCACTCATTTAATGCTTTCCTCTTAAATTTCTCCGCATCTAACGCCGAAGGGAATGGAGCCATTACCACATAAAGCCTTCCCTTTAAATCCGGAATCCTTTGCTCAAGATAGTCTGTTATTTCTGATATCGTGGGTTTGCCAAAGAGCAGGGGGATAAAAGCCAGCACTAAAGAAAGTGGCATAATTTTCCACTCCAAAGGGGTCATATAAAAAGATCGGTTTAACCATATCCAGAAAAGGTAGATAGATAGTAAAATTGAAAGAGAAATAAGAACCTTTTTAAGAAAGTGGAGATTCCTCTTCCTTTTATATAAACTGTAAACGATGGTTCTTACTTCATTCAAAAGTTCGGGACCTTAAAGGTACAGGGAGTGCAAAAGCCCCTGTTAACGTGGATTGTATCCACTTTGAATTCCCTATTCCCGCCGGGGCCTTTAACAATCCACTTTTTGGGATAGTAGGGGAAACCCTCTAGATCCGTGAAATCTTTGTATTCTATTTCTACCTTTCCATATTCTGAATTGATTCTTACTTTCCATATTCTCCCCTCATCATCCACCCATAGATTAAAGTATGCGTTCTTACATTCATACTCTAAGAGAGCTAAACCTCCTTTTACTCTCTTCCACTTAAAATCATCCGGAAGAAAGTAAAGCCAGTCATACATCCAGAGATTAGCTCCTTCGAAAAAGGATACAGGTTCTTTTCTCCTTTTCTCTCTTGTTATCTTCCAGAGTTTTTCCGAATCATAGAGTATATAATAGAGGTTTTGTCCACTTTTGTTGACATTTATTCTGTAAAAATCATATCCATTCTTCCAGAAGTAGGAAAGACTAATAGAGTCACTCCTGGCTACCGCCGCTATATCGTCTATAGCATTTAGGAACTGTGTCTTTCTTCCCTCCATTACAATATGCGGATTAAAATTAGCAAATGATATTAAGAGAAGTAACATAACAATGATAATTAACCCCATCATAAAAAAAGTCAAGGACTCAAGTACTTGACTATCGGGAGAGGATGGATTAAGATTCATTTATGGGGGATACATTTCTTAAATATCTAAAAAATTTTGACTCTCCAACTGACATTGTGGACGAAAAGTTTAGGAGCTTCACAGAAAGGTTGACAGCGTATCTTGACTTTGTCAAAAGAGAAGATAGGGATGAAGTTTCAAAGCCTATTGAAGTTGGGAGAAGACTTCGTGACCTTGGTGCCCCAATGGAATCGTATAAGATAATGAAGGCGGATGCTAATTATTATAAAAATAGAGGCAATATAGAAAAGTTCTGGCATCAGATGTATTATGCAGGGGCATTCGCCAACCTTGGATACCCAACAAGAAGCATTGAAGTAGAAGCAATAATCTCCTGTAAAGAACTTAGAAGAGAAAAGAATTTCCCTGTATTTCTCCCTTTATTCCTCAATAACTATGCCGGCATACTACACATTTACCGGGAAGATTACGGTGCTGCAAATGAAGTCTATCGAGAGGCAATATTGGCTATTGAAGATGTAAATCCCAGAGACTTTGAAAGCAAGGTCGGAAGGGAATATCTCTGGGCACACAAATTGATATGTAACAATTATATAGATTCATTACTTGTTACAGAAAGGACTGAAAAAGACGATGAGGAATTGGAGAGAATAATGGATATTGCTGAAAAAAGACTGGGAGAAACTGAGTCGGAATATGCAAGGGCTCTCACTTTATTGAATAGAGCTGAAATGAGAGCAAGAAACGGACGCATAGAGGCAGCAGATAAAGTTCTGACCGAAGTCTTTCAGAAGGCGAGCGAGCGGGGGTTAGTAGAACCGAGCTATTACCGTATCAAGGCACTTATACTGGCAGATAAAGGAGACGATGAGGGGAGTGTGGGATTTATGATTCGTGCCCTCGAAGAGGCAGGACACTATGGAAATACACTCGCTGAAACCCTTACAATGCGGGATAGTCTATCCGTTTATAACGTTCTTGTAAATAAGGAAGGAGTGAGGGACCGTTATAGATTCTTCAAGGAAAAGGGGCTCTTTGATTATCTAATGAAAATGCTAAGAATTAAGGATTGGTACCTGGGAAGCGAACACTCGGAAAATGTTAGAAAGACAGCATTGGGAATAGCAAAAGCCCTGTCTTTGAAAAATGTACAGATGCGGCTTATCAGAACATCTGCTTTCTTGCATGATATAGGAAAATGTGCTATACCCTGGTATTCGCTTAATAAGATTTCGCCCCTCGATGACCTCGATTGGGAGATACTCTGGGCCCATCCAACTGAAGGAGGCAGAATACTAAGAAAATTAGGGTTGTATGAGGAAGCAGGGATAGTGGAAAACCATCATGAAAGAAGAGATGGAAGTGGCTATCCAAGGGGAATTAAGAACATCAGTTTAGAGACAGAAATAGTGGCGGTGAGTGACGCCTATAATGCAGCTATCACCCCAAACAGAAAATATAGAGTTCCAAAACTCCCAGAAGAAGTTTTATATGAGATTAAGAAAGGGGCGAAAGGTGCATTCTCACCAAAGATCATTGAGGGATTGGAAAAATATATCCAGGGCGAATCTTATTGAGTTCGCAATGGGAGTCCAATGTCCAATCCACACACCTCCCGTGAGATTGCTTTATTAGGTTTTATTATACGCTCGCAGTTTGACAGATATGACATGATGAATAAAGTCAGGAAAAGCGAAGATGTCATACTGATCAAACAACGAGCTTGTTGCATTCCTTGCAATGACAATTTGTCGAGTTTATGGGGTTCGTAGGGTGATATGGGATATGTGGTATGTGATATGTGGGGATTAGTCGAGCGTTTAGTGCCAAAAGATAGAACTGGAGTAGGGGCAATTCATGAATTGCCTCTACAAGCAAAACTAAAACCCAATCCCCAACCCCTAAATCCTAATTCGACACTGATTAACACTGATTCTTACTGATTTTTCTGCCACAGAGACACAGAGGACACAGAGAATTTGTTTAATCATAACCCCAAACCCAGAACTCAGAACCAAGACCTAAAACCCATTCCCTAACCCCTAAATCCTAATTTGAGACTGTTTAATACATATTATTAATTCCTTTATTTGTATCAGTGGTTATCTGTGTGTATCTGTGTCTAAAATTTAGTTCTGAGTTCAGTGTTCTTAGTTTATATTAATCAGTTGATATCAGTGTGAATCTGTGTCATTATTAGGTCTTGGGTCTTAGGTTTAAGGGTTAGGGGTTTTTAATCAGTTGATATCAGTGTGAATCTGTGTCTATTCTTTGGGTGTTGTGTGTTTTTATCTGCGTCTATCTGCGGCATTTTTAGGTCTTAGGTTTTAGGGGTTGGGGTTTGGGGTTTCGGAGCGTTCTGCTATTGTTCAATAAGTTTCAGAAAATTCTTAAGAATTCTCCTTCCATACTTATCTGATCTTTCGAAATGAAATTGAGTCCCAAAGATAGGTTTTTCTCGATGTATTACTGCCTCTATGCAGTAATCTGAAGCCATAATAGGTAAGAGGGGATCCATAACAGCCGTTACATATTCTTCGTGACTTTCTGGAAGTTTTGCAACATCTGGGATACCATTTATAAGGGGATGCTCCCGTAACTTACTTACCTCTACCAATTCTTTTATATTCTCTTTGCGCTCAAAAACAGCCCCAAAGGCACGACATATCAATTGAAAGCCAAAGCATATACCAATAATGGGAATACTGGCGTTTCTAATAAACGAAAGCCACTCATCTTCGTAATCATCTTTAATTATGAGACGTTCGGAACCAGACAGAACAACCCCATCCATTCTTCCTATGGGGGATTCCCAGTCTAATAGGGTTACATTAGTTTCCGATTCCAAGAATTCCTTCAACTCCACTATTTTTTTCTCGCTGTTTTTTTTATAGAAGTTGAAAAGACCAATCATTTAATTTTTATGGCATCAGAATTATCTGTAACAATCTCGAGTCCGTATTTTTCATGATCAATAAGTTTCCCCTCTAACTCAACCACTGCATTATTTAATATTTCGAAATCAAAGCCCTTTTCCTTTAATTCCTCCACGCCTTCTTTCCACATAAGGAAGGTAAAAGCGTCTTTCGATCTTCCGAAATCCAGGAAAAGATGACCACCTCGGGATATGTTCCAGTTCGATGGAGTGCCGACAACTACTACCCATTCTCCAACATGCTTCCTTAACAGGGATATATTATACGGGTCAAGAGTAGGAACTTTTTTAAGTTCAAGTGGAGCAGAACGAGCCCACATACTGTTAAATTTCCTTTGATATTCCTTTGTTATTTGTTTTGATCCTCTTACAATCAGAATATTTTCATCATTTAAATTCTCAGCAGAATGAGTCCAGTTATACGAACCCGTAATTAGTACATTGCTATCAATTATTGAGAACTTATTATGCATTATCCCCTGATGTTTTCCAACTTTTGATAGATGTGTCTCGTCAAGCCTTACCTCTATCCCTTTACCCTCCAGGAAGCGATGTTTGGAGTACCTAATCTCATCGGATTTTTCACCATCCATCATCACCCTTACTTTAACACCTTTCTCTACAGCAAGAGCGAGTGCATTCGATAGTTCCCTATCAGTTAATATATACATTGCCACATCTATCTTCTTCCCTGCCATGGATAATTCCTTGATGATTGCATCCCTTATCCCACCACCAGGACTAAAGAATGCCTGAATTGTTACAGATATTATAAGTAAAAACATATTTTCTCCTTATTTTTACTACATTACATAAAGGAAAAATAAGTGAGTAGATGAGTGTATGAGCGAAAAAACAGGAGAAATAGAACAAAAGACGGAGCAGGACTCTTGATACTCGACTAATCCCACTTACCACTTATCCATTAATCCCTGCTTCTCTTAACTTATTCACTCCTAATCCAAATATTGAACCCCAAACCTATCTACTCATATCTATATATCTGGAAAGCCCTCGGTACTATCTGGATATCAAGTTCATTTGCTTTTAAAGGTAGTAACTCGCCATCAACCTGTATTGGGAGTACTCTTTCAAAATTGGCAGTAATCTTCTCTGTCTTCCAATAGATAACCTCTTCTATGTCAAGATGGGTTCCTGAATATACCTTGGGAAACTTAATAATAAACTTGGCTTTGTTGATTAAGCTTATTAAACAAACATCCAGCATACCATCCTGTATATCAGCCTTTGGGGCAATCTTAAAGCCTCCCCCATAAGTAGATGCATTGTTCACCGTAAACATCAAAAGATTAGAATCTACGTTCCTTTCCAATGTGGTTATCCGGGCCCTGAATCCTCTAAATGTAAAAAGATTTTTAAATACCATACCAACATATCCGAGATTACTCTTTAGATTCTTTTCTTTCATATCATGTATTATCTGTGCATCGAATCCAGCACC
>DAOVFB010000047.1 GCA_030668705.1 Candidatus Stahliibacteriota bacterium | reverse complement strand
GCATTAAATTCACCAGACCATAACTTTGCAACTCTTTCCCTTTCCTTATCATCATCCTTCTGGGTTGCCAGGAATGCAGGGCATTCAGTACAGATTATTCCGCAAAAACCAATCATCTTATCCATAATTTCAAAACCTCCTCAATTTTATACGAATTCAGTTTTACATACACTTTCAAAAAAGAAAATTATTATGCAATTTTATCTACATTTACCTTTATGTCAATGCTTTTGGGTCTTAATGCGAAAAAACCAATGCACATCGCATATACCCCATTTCTAAAGAATTTAACCACAGAGCTCACAGAGATTATTTTTGCTTGTAACCCCTCCGATTTGGGCTTGCCCCGCAGGTGTTGGGTTTATCGTGGTATGTGATAAGTGGTTAAGGGATATGTCATACGTGATATGGGATATGTGGTATGTGATATGTGATATGTGGGAATTAGGCAAGAGTCCATCCTATAGGTCTTGGGTCTTAGGTTTAAGGTTTAGGGGTTTTTAATCAGTTGATATCAGTGTAAATCTGTGCCCAATTCAGGGGTTAGGATATAGGATTTAGGATTTGGTGGTGTGTGTTTTTATTAAAAAATAACCGTGAGTTTACCGTGGCATAATCTTTGGTGGTGTGTGTTTTTAATCAGTTGATATCAGTGTAAATCTGTGTCTAAAAAAGGGTGGAGAGGCATTTTGCACTTTGCAATTTGTATTTTGCATTGGAGCGAAGCGACTATCTCTGTGGCTATTCTCTCTTGCGGGATTTCATTGACTTGACATATCATAAGTTAATTCTAATATGATTATATGGAATTAGTAGTAGAAATTGTTAAGATAAAAGGACATTGCCCTGTTTATGCGGTTGGAGATACATTTTCTCTTATCGATGGCTATAAACTCAAGAGTGAAAAACCAATATGTATGCATTCCCTTGCATCCCTCTTGCCATACTATAATGCTGTCTCACACGGTATTAAGCCGGAAGATATGGGATTGGGGAAGGGGGAAAAGGCGTATCTCCAATGTCTTGACCCAGAGTGGAAAACCGGAGGCGGAACTGTGACTTTTGCTGTATATAGAAGAGATGAATAGAAAGATTCGGGTTTCCCCCTCTATCCTATCTGCCGATTTTACCTGCCTTCGTGAAGATGTATTAAGCGTAGAAAAAGCAGGGGCTGATGAGCTCCATCTGGATGTAATGGATGGACACTTTGTTCCCAATATAAGTTTCGGGCCGGTAGTAGTAAGAGCTTTAAAAAAGATTACCAATCTCCCCTTATCAGCTCACCTGATGATTACACATCCTCGGAAGTATATTGAGGAATTTATCCAAGCGGGTTGCTCTGCTATTGCTTTTCATCTTGAGTCTGAAGGAGACCCGCTTTCCATTATCGAGACAATGCAAAGAAATGGAGTAAAGGCCGGATTGGTGATTAATCCCGATACGGGAGTCGAGGTAGTTAAGCCTTATTTAAAGAAAATTGATTTCTTACTTCTGATGAGCGTATATCCAGGTTTTGCAGCACAGGAGTTCATTTCGGATGTTATCCCAAAGATTAAAAAAGTTAAGGTCCTTGCTCCAGAACTTGATGTTGCTGTTGATGGTGGAATAAATGATAGGACGGTAGACTCTGTAATCGAAGCAGGAGCCAATATAATTGTATCTGCTTCATATATTTTCTCTTCATCGGATAGGAAATATGCGATAAAGCGTTTGCGCGGAAAACAATGACCGAGCAGGTAACTATCCTGGATTTTGGCTCCCAGTATACCCATCTCATAGCAAGAAGAATGAGGGAATTAGGGGTGCGCGCTGTAGTACAACCCTATAGTATTCCTCTAAAGGAAATATCCGATTCAAAGGGTGTTGTTATCTCAGGTGGTCCGCAGAGTGTCTATGATAAGGATGCTCCATTCCCTGACCCCGGGATTTTTGATTTAAACTTACCCATACTCGGGATTTGCTATGGTCTGCAGGTAATAGGTAAGATGTTTGGTGGTAAGGTGGCACATTCCAGCGCTCGTGAGTATGGAAAGATGGCATTCGAGCCGGAAGACGAACCACTCTTTAGAGCCCTGTCTCATCCTACTACGGTCTGGATGAGCCATGGGGATAGGTTAACCGAACTACCACCCGATTTTAGAGTAATCGGGAGAACCGAAAATTCAGAATTTGCAGCAATCAGATACAAAAATATCTACGGTCTTCAGTTTCATCCAGAGGTTACGCATACATTAGAAGGCAGGAAAATTCTTAAGAATTTTCTTTATTCTATCTGTAAGGTTAAAGGCGATTGGAACCCTTCATCTTTTGTTCGTATTGCTCGCTCCGAGATTGTTTCAAAATGCGGAGCCAATAGGGCTGTGCTTGCCTACAGCGGAGGCGTTGATTCTACTGTATGTTCTGTTATTGCTAATGAAGTTCTTGGAGATAAATTCACTCCAATTTTCGTGGATACCGGTCTAATGAGAAAAGGAGAAGTGGATGAGATAAGGGAGACCAGTAAAGAGCTGGGACTTGGTGTAAAGGTAATAGATGCCCGGAAACGTTTTCTTAACGCCCTTAAAATGATAAGCGATCCAGAAGAAAAGAGAATAATAATAGGAAGAGAATTCATTCGTGTTTTTGAAAAGGAAGCAGAAAAACAAAATGCCGAGTATCTAATTCAGGGAACACTTTATCCCGATAGGATTGAGAGTGTAAGTGATGTAGGCCCATCTCATTTAATAAAGACGCATCATAATGTTGGAGCAATACCTGAGGATATTGGACTGGAGTTGGTTGAGCCCTTGAAAGATTTCTTTAAGGACGAAGTAAGAAAGATAGCAAAGATTATTAATATACCCAAGAGAATATACAAAAGGCATCCCTTCCCGGGGCCAGGACTTGCCGTTAGAATTCTTGGAGAAATTACAAAGGAGAGACTGGAGATATTGAGGGAAGCGGACTATATCTATGTAGAGACGCTTAAAAAGTTAGGGATTTACGACTCAATATGGCAGGCATTTTCCGTATTTATACCGGTTAGAACTGTTGGCGTTATGGGAGACCAACGAACCTATGGTAATCTTATTGGCCTAAGAGCCGTAGAGAGTGAGGATGGTATGACAGCTGACTGGTATCATTTCAAAAAAGAGGATCTGGACCTCATAACAAGGCGAATAATGAATGAGGTCGAAGGGGTAAATAGGGTAGTTTACGACGTGAGTTCCAAACCACCCTCAACTATTGAATGGGAATAGTTCTTATCCTTTTTTCGCTATCAGAAACATTACTTCCCTCTGGTATTAAAATAATCAGGGATGAACCCAATCTATCAAAGCAAATATCCCTGGGGCTGGAGATTAACCCCCACAGCTTTCTTTCGATAAAAGCAAGGGGTCTATTCACAAAAAGAGGA
The DNA here is from genome assembly GCA_030668705.1 of Candidatus Stahliibacteriota bacterium. GTDB lineage: Bacteria > Hydrothermota > UBA3072 > UBA3072 > UBA3072 > DAOVFB01. The sequence goes on along the minus strand of DAOVFB010000047.1, from coordinate 9,284 downwards.
TATAATTATCTTTATCTAAAGAACGCAGATTCATTACCTATCCTTTTGCGATTTGTTCATCTTCTCTCTATGGATAGCCTGTTTTATCCGAGAGCAACAGAGTCCCCGATGAATTTACTCAGACTGGCACTCAGGGATTATGGTGGGAATACCTCTCCCGTGATTAATGTTACAGTGGCTATTACAGGGAGAGTGGATGAATACTATATTATGGATTTATTCTCCAGTATTCCCGATTCCGTCATTTCAAATATTTCTAATTATTATACCTTAAAACCATTGCAGGGTAAACATATCTATTATGGCAATGAAGATTTTATCGCCAATATATCACCCAATCCAGATGATGATGGGTTCCTATCTTTTTTAGTATGCCTTCAGATTATATCTGATAGGGGGTTTGATGTTGAATTTTCTCCTGAGACCGCCCCTTCTCCTTTTGTTATCCACGTCAATGAAAATGATGTTGGGCTCATTTTCAAGAAGCCTGTAGTGAAGGAAGTAAAAAAAGGAATAAATCAGGTATACAACTGGATGGAATCAGAGTTAGATGATCGCAATCGCTCACAGCTTCTGATCATGGGGGCTGAAATGGGTATTAATAAGGAGAAATTTCGGAATTGGGCAAAGAGTCTTAGCTATCTGACTATTCCGCAATTACGGGAAATATGGGAACGCTATCTACTCGACGGATTCATCTCTTCCTCCTCGCAAGAGACCTGCAGCCTTCTTATCCAGCTTTTTCCAGAGGCAGAAATTATCAGATGAGGCTTCGTCCCACCCAATGGTTGATTGGCATTCTTATACTACTTTTGATATTCTATCCTGATTTCCACTGTAATAGGAAAGTATCTCCTTTTGGCATAGTCCTTTTTGACCGTTCGGAGTCAATGAGAGGAGCGCCCGAGCCTGATATAAATTCCCCATTGCCGCTTAAAACATTGGAATTTGGAGGCAATGAACCGGGAACTGCAATAGGAGAAGGCTTACTTACGGCTCGTGATTGTTATGAAGAAGCGAGTTTTATCCTGCTCTATTCAGATGGTGCTAATACGCGAGGAATAAACCCCATCGAGGCGGGAGCAGAGGTTGGTATTCCTGTTTATATCATATGTCCGGATTTCACTCCGGAGATTTCAGGGTATATCTCGGTATTTGGGCCTGAGAGTATTGAAGAAGGGGATTCGGCAGTTTATAAGGTGCACTACAAGACCCCCCATCCTTCCGTAGTCAGGGTATCAGAGGGAGAGGTAGAGAGAGAGAAGGAAGTTCGGGAAGAGGGTGTAGTTTCGTTTGCTATGAGCCCTGGCGCAGGAAGGCACACACTGGAGTTCAATCTCTATAGGGAGGATGAGAGTATCGCGAGAACAGAGAGGGGTCTCTATGTAAGAAAAAGACCAAGGATTCTTATATATACAGGGAAGTTAGACTGGAATTATAAATTCTTTTATCGATATTTTAAATCCCTTGGCTATGAAGTCATTGGAATATGGAAAAAGGAACAACTTAAGGATTCTTTTTCCAGTTTCGAAATTGTGTGTTTAATTAATCCTAAAAGATTTGTGGAGGAAAAGCTTGGTTTATATGTAAGTAATGGAGGTAGGGCAATGATCGTCAATTCATCCTTACGTGCCGCCGATTTCCTGCCTCTTATCGCTCCACAGGTCACATCATATTCCAAGGAATTGCATTCCAAGGAATTGCCAATTCATTACTACTCGAAACCCAGTGCAATCAGGAGGGGTTCGGAGAGTATTAATATTATGAATGAAAAGATTGTGTATATTATGGAGTATGGAAAAGGAAGGGTTGCACAGTTTGCCTGTCTTGACCCATGGAGGCTCCAGTTAGTAGGCAAGGGTGTATATCAAAGGGACATGTTTGGAGAAGTAATGAGCAATTTGTTAAGATTTCTCCTGCCTCCCCACTTAAGCGTTACTTATCCTGATCGATTGATTGAGGGGGAGGAATTAAGGATGGTCTTCGCCCCAACAATACCCGATTCTTTTTTGTGGGATGGACATCATCGAGCAGTATTTAAGGATACCATTGTTATACCAAATCCCGAGGTAGGCGTCCATCACTTCCAGGCAGTTTTCCCTTCCACTACCCTCATAGGCTCTCTCAATGTTGAAGCAAGGGAGGAGGATAGAAAGGATATTGATACCACGATGCTCTCTGCTATAGCAAGGGTAAGTGGGGGTGGGGAGTGGGGGAATAATTTTGATAAGTCACGCTTTGTATATAGGGAAAAAGAACTCTATATAAATCTGCGTCATAATTGGTTCTTTTTTGGGATATTTTTCCTCGTTCTGTTCTATGATTGGTACCTCTGGATGAAAGGGAAATAAATTTTATTAGGAGTTTTAATGATACCACTTGAAAAATTCCTCCCATATCATATATTAATACGATGGATTTTGATTTTATTGTAGCTGGTGCTGGCCCCATAGGTTCCTATCTTTCAGGCTTGCTTGCGAGAGACGGTTTCTCTGTTGCAATCTTTGACAGAAAGCAAGATGTAGGAAAGGGTGTAGTCTGCAGTGGAATTATTGGCAAAGGGCCCTACCATGAATTCGATTTACCAGAGGATGCAATTATTGGTAAGATTTCAACTGGCTTACTCTTTTCGCCTTCTCTCATTGAGTTTCAATATTCCCATGGGTCTCCATTTGCTTATATTGCTGACAGGGAAAAACTTGATAAAATCCTTTTTGCAAGAGCAGTTAATGAGGGCGTGAGTCCCTTCCTTGGTAATATAGTGACGGATTTAAAAAAAGAGAAAGAAAGAATTTTATTGAAATACTTAAGAAATGGAGGCATTGAAGAAAAAAGCGCAAGATGTGTTATAATTGCAACTGGACACAACTTTGCCTTACACAGGAAAGCAAAGCTTGTAGCACCCGAGAGATTCTTATGGGGTAGTAGGGTTGAGTTGGATTATAAGATGGAGGGACCTCTGGAGATATACTTTCTTAATAATCCCGATATTGGTTCCTTTGGATGGGTGATTCCTTTTGGGGATAAAACCAGGATGGGAATATTATCAAAAGATTACGACAGGAATGCCCTTTATAGCCTGATTCAAAAAACAAATGGAAGATTCAAGTTCCGGGAGGATAGGGTAGAGGATGCCCCTATTGCCTATGGGGATTCAAAGAAGATGGTTGACGAAAGAGTAATTGCAGTTGGAGAAGCCGCGGGTCAGGTAAAAACCACTACTGGTGGAGGCATACATTATGGGCTAATAGGAGCAAGTATTGCGCATAATACCCTGAAGAAGGCGGCTCTGGCAGATGATTTTAGTGCAAATAATCTTCTGGAGTATGAAAGGCTCTGGAGGATTAGGATGGGTGAGCAAGTAAAGGCAGGTATAACTCTCAGGAACCTCCTATCCAAAATGCCGCCAAAAGCAATTGATCTGGTATTTAACTGGGCAAAGAAAAATCCTGCAATTAAGGAAAAATTGGAGCAGAGTTTTTGCTTTGATTACCACAAGGATTTAATAGAGTTTGGAATCAATTTAATGTCGGGGAAAAATAACTTAAAGGTTATCTAATTTATAAATTCGGTTCATCTCCAATTTAGTTGGTTAGTTTTCCAGGAAAAGCCTATTAACTTTAAGCGTCGTTTTATGTAGGCAAGGGCGCATTACATACGCCCCGGGCTTTTTCGTCCTTTGAAAATGAAAGTAGCGTTCACTGCTTATCCCCCTCCCCTTCTCTGCGTTAATCTGCAGTTTAAAAAATGGAGAGTAGTATCTTATTCAGCCTGCCCTTTGATTTTCATATTATCTATCAGTCTTGTCCTGCCTATGTGGACTGCCATGAGGATTCTGTTTGATGCCCCAACTTTTTTTACTCTTTTCAGGGTTTCAGGCTCGACGAATTCTATATATTCTATCCTGAGATGTTCCTTCTTCTCAATGATCTTTATCATTTCTTTTTTTAGAGCATCAACATCCGTTATCCCATTAGCCACTAATCTTTGCGCTTCTTTCATTGATTCATAAAGGACGGTTGCTTTCTTCCTCTCTTCGGGATTTAAATATTTATTCCTCGAACTCATAGCAACTCCGTCTTCTTCTCTAACGATAGGGGAAGAAATGATTGTAATGGGGAGGTTTAAATCTTTTGTCATTCTTTTTATAATGATTAACTGTTGATAATCCTTTTCTCCAAAAATGGCCACGTCGGGCTGGATTATGTTGAAGAGTTTAAGGACAACAGTTGTCACACCCCTGAAATGAGTTGGGCGACTCCTCCCGCAATATTTCTTTGAGAGTTCTTCAACTACTACGTAAGTCTCGTATCCTTCTGGATACATTTCGAGAGGCTCCGGGATAAAGACTGCATCCACTCCCTCTTCCTCCAGTAATTCCAGGTCTCTTTCTTCATCCCTGGGATATTTATTGTAATCTTCACCACCTGAAAATTGCGTGGGGTTGACAAATATAGATACAACTACTCTATCCGAATATTCCTTTGCATTTTGGATGAGCCTTAAGTGTCCTTTATGAAGGAATCCCATTGTTGGAACAAGACCAGGTTTAAGACCTTTGGAATGTTCCTTTAACGACCACTGATGTTGTTTTTTAGTATCCCTGAATACTTTCATTGTCCAATAGAAAAATAATTTATTCCCGAAGTAATAGTTTTCATTTCCTCTTTTAAGAGTTTGAAATGGGATGAGTATTTAACAAAATCAACTTCATTGGCATTTACAATAAGGACGGGGCATTTGTTAAAATGGAAGAAATATTCGTTATATGACTGGATTAATAGTTTTATATATTCCTCATTTATACTCCTTTCATAATTCCTCCCCCTCTTTTGTATTCGTTCCATTATTGTATCCAGATTTGCCTGGAGGTATATTATAAAATTCGGCGTTACAATATCCTTGTGGAGAAGGTTGTGAATCTTGTCATAAAGAATTCTTTCTCTTTTTTCAAGATTTATATAAGCGAATATCTTATCTTTATCGAAGATATAATCGGCTACGATTCTTTTGGTGAAGAGTTCCCTGTTTGTCAGATTCTGCAGTTCTTTATATCTGGAAAGAAGGAAGAATATCTGAGTGGGGAAAGCATATCTTTCGGGGTCCTCATAGAAAGCATGCAGGAAAGGATTCCCATCTACATCTTCAAGGATAGCCTTTGCATTGTATTCCCTGGCGAGCAGGGTTACAAGAGTTGTCTTACCAACTCCTATCACGCCTTCAATTGCAATATAGTCCCAATTTTCCATACTTTCTTATTATCCTTACATTCTCTGAGCAACTTGTTTACTTTTTTACCTGTTAACGGGTCTTGCTCATCTTGCGCAATCTCATTTAAGGGTAGGAGATAAAACCTCCTTTCTCGAAGAAATTTATGTGGGACCTCAAGGTAAGGACTTTTGAATATGAGATTCCCAAAAAGCAGTATATCTATATCAATTATCCTTGGTTCCCATTTTTCTTTCCTGCCCCGACCCATATCCTTTTCAATCTTCTCGAGGCAATGAAAAAGCTCTCCTGGAGGCAGTTCTGTCTCGAGACAGATACAGGCGTTAAGGAATTCCGCAAGGTCTTTTCTACCCCAGGGTTCCGTTCTGTATATGTGGGATCCCCTGACATTTCCTAAGATAGAAATTCTCCCGTAAGCTTCGTTGAGTTCTTTTTCTCGTTCACCCACATTTGACCCAATAGATAAATATGTATTCATCATTCTTCTATTATTGCCTCTGAGTATTCTACTTCTCCATTACAAGGAGGCTTCCGCTTTCTAACCCTAACTTTTACCTTCCCGGCAGAATCCAGATTTTTTAACTGTTCCCACACCCTGTAAGAAATTGTTTCTATTGTGTAGACTTCTTCTTGTAATGCAAGTGTAACGAGGTCATAGATTGTATTCAGGTCGATACCATAATCCGGGCTGTCATTTTTAGCCACTTCAGTAAAATCAGTTTCTATCTTCACATCAATTTCTATCTGCTGTGGTTTTTCCCTTTCCTTCCCGAACCCACACACCTTATCGACGATGATTCCAGATAATCCTATAGTTTTCATATAATTGATTATAAGGGGAAGATTAATTATTGTCAAGAAGTTTTTCACGTTTCTCACAAAGGAGATTAGCCACAGAGACACAGAGGACACAGAGAAGAATTATTTTGTAAGAGGGAAATTTGCCACAGAGATAGTCGCTTCGCTCCAATGCAAAATGCAAATTGCAAAGTGCAAAATGCCTCTCCACCCATTTTTTAGACACAGATTTTCACTGATATTAACTGATTAAAAACTAAACCCTAACCCCTAAAACCTAAGACCTAAAAATGCCACGGCAAACTCACGGTTAAAGAAAGAGATTTGCCACAGAGGACACAGAGAACTTATTTATTTAAATCATAACCCCAAACCCTAAGACCCAAAACCTAAGACCAAACACCTAATAATGCCGCAGATACACGCAGATACACGCAGATAAAAACACACAACACCAAATCCTAAATCCTATATCCTATATCCTAACCCCTGAATTAGACACTGATTTTCACAGATATTAACTGATTAAAAACTAAATCCTAACCCCTTAAACCTAAGACCTAAGACCTAAAAATGCCGCAGATACACGCAGATGAACGCAGATAAAAGACACACACCACCAAATCCTAAATCCTATATCCTATATCCTAACCCCTGAATTAGACGCAGATGCACACAGATATGTCGCTTCGCTCAAAATTGGAAATTTGAAATTCGAAATCCAAAACTTGAAACTTGTAACTTTGAACTATTGACCCCTTCTTAATTTGCCGACGGCTGAAAGCTGTTAGGTTGCCCTATTCTCGATATACAGTTTTAATCCATTAACGACCGCTTTTGAGAATTCCCTCTTCTTTCCATTCTTGATCTCAAGAAAAACCTCATCGGGGCTCTTGGGAATCCTATACTTTCTGTTAGGTGTAATGGATGCATTATAGACATCACTTACTGCTACTATTTCGGTCTCTATATCAATATCCTTTATTCCGTTGGGATATCCACTCCCGTCTATCCTCTCATGATGGTTCTCCACTATCTTTGCTTCCTTCTCCAACCCCAATTTCCTCAATAACCTGCCACCTTCTGTTGGGTGAGAACGAAGTACTGCCCAATCAAGAGAATCTAGCTTCGAAATCTTATTTAGTGAATACCAGGGGATTATAAACTTTCCTATATCGTGAAGCAGGGCAGTTGTACTAATAAATCTGACCTTTTCAGGGCTCATAGACAATACTAAAGCGATCCCTTCTGCGGTTTTTGAAACATTTACTGAATGTTCAGCTCCTAAGAACCAATCCTTTATCTTTAACACATCTAAGAGATAATCAAAGAGACCGTTCTCATTGTAAAACTGATAGCGATCCTCTACTTTAGTCTTACTGGCAAGACTGCTATATATAAAAACGGTATCACGTATAGTCAGGGTTTCCGCAAGGGTACTTCCATAGTAATCTGATTCTTGAAGTGCCCGTATCATAAATCTCACACTCTCTTCCATATCCCCCTTTTCCGCAGAAATCAAAGCCTTGATGCGATAATAGGCTGGCTTAACAAATCTTTCCACTTTGTCACTCGCACTTGAGATAATATCATTGAGAATTTTATCTGCTTCTTCTCCTTCACCCCTTCTTGCTCTTATCTCAGCCCTGTTCAATAGGGTTAGAACCCTTGCGTATTCGGATTCCGTACTGTTTAATCTCATCTCTGCAAGATCAATCATTCTTCTTAACTCTTTCTCATCCTCCCCGTTCCTCTCGCATACGAGTAATGAATCTATATAATTATTGGATATAATTTCATGAGCCCATAGATATTCTCTTCCAACTATCTCTTCGTATTTCTTTGGATCTATTTCTCCCATAAGAGAAATTGCTTCACTATATAGAACATTGGCAGATTGATAGTCTTCTCTATAGATGTGTAATATCCCGGCATAATTATTGAGGAATAAAGGAAGAAAAGGTAGACACTCTTTCTCCCTTCTCAGTATTTCGCAGTATTCCTTTGATTCCTCTTCGATGCCCTTTGTTGGATATCCAGAGTTGGCAAAAGCCCCCGCATAACATAATTGCCGCCAGAACATCCTATCATCTCCCCTGTATTTATAATACTCTGCATCTGCCTTTAATAATTTATAAGATTCTATTGGAGCACCAAGAGAACGGAGTGCTTTCCCTACTTCAAAAACATCAGGTTCTTCATCCCGGTCTTTTTCCCTGATGGATTTATGATACTCAATTAATCTCTCTGTAAATTCCTCCATTGCCTTACCATAGATATCAGCCGGGGATGAAAATTTACTTAAGTAATCAAGAAATGAATCATTCATATCTAAAAAATAACCCAAATTTTCCAAACAGTCAAGTACCTAATTTTTAGGATACTTTAACAACTCCCTACCCGACACCCCCCCTTTTTAACCGTAGATTTACCCCGTGAAATAACAAGTAAAAAGTAATAAGTGGATGAGTATTGCCAGATTATTTAACGGGGTGAACGCGGATTAACGAAAGAATCCATCACCATCACCCCTTTATTTTTTCACAAGATTAGACTATAAAACCCCTGAGAAAGGTCAAACCTTCATAATCTTTTGGAAAAATTATAACCAACACCAAGAAAAGGGACATTTAATCCATTACTTTATGTCAAAATATTTTTACCCATTAAAATTACTTGACAAAAGGAATCTTTTCCATATAATTCATTTTAGTTTCTAAATTGTATAAAATTTTAACAAGGAGGTTTGTATGAAGAGGTTGTTATTTGTATGCGTCTTGCTTGTCTTTGGCACTTCACTACTGGCAGTAAATAACGGAAATGATGGTTTTACCCCCAGAATATACACAAATGAAAGTGAGCCTTCATGGCAAATACTTGAAAAGCTTACCCCTGCTGAACAGGAAAATGCCTTAATTGAGATTGAGCTATTCGGGGAAATCACAGAAGATGCTGCTTTACATGCAAGGTCAGTTGAGGATATCTGGAACAATGGCGAATATGATAGGGCACTTGAATTGTTCATAGGGTTTAGTGACCTACAGGATGCAGCCATTGGAATCCAATGGAGGGAACCGATAAAAACAAGTGTAAGATGGGGAGATGATGTTCAGATTGGAAGCAGGGACTCAATATATGTTGTGACCCTTGATGTTGATAATACAACCGGAAATCTATTTGCTGCACTACTGTGTCAGGAGGGAACAGGCTGCCGATGGTCTATGAATGTATCCTTAGATACTGGGAAAACATGGTCT
>DAOVFB010000171.1 GCA_030668705.1 Candidatus Stahliibacteriota bacterium | reverse complement strand
TTCATTTTATGATGCCTAATTCTTTCAGAACAAAGCCTTGACTTACACTGCAAAAACCTATAAGATTGTGAAAAAAGGAGGGAAAGTGGAAACAGGAAATTTACCAGAAGAGGCAGTAGTAAATACATCAAGAGATATGACCGGATGGCTTAAATTAGTTGGAATAGTCTCAATTGTTATGGGTGCTCTTTCTGTTTTGACAATAATTGGGATAATCCCAGGCGTGATTCTTATATGGCAAGGGGTGCTCTTAAACCGTGCTAGCAAGGGGTCACGAGCAGTCGGAGGAGGTAACATAGAGTCAATAACTGGAGTGTTAAATCCCTTAAAGACTTACTTTATAATCCAGGGTGTTTTGATTCTCCTTGGAATATTTGGATGGATATTTGGTATCTTTACTGTAGGGTTGGGTGGATTAATGGATACACTGCGAATATACTAAGGGGGCATTAGGATATATTGGATGAGAGCCGAGCGTTTATATGCGACTTTATGCTGGGGCGTCTTGCGAAATGGATGAGGTTATTGGGTATTGATACATTATACTATAATGACCCGGATGACCCCGGCATACTCCATAAAGCCTTAAAGGAAGGGCGGATAATATTAACACGCTCTGGTGAACTTGCAAAAAATGAGAATGCGATTTTTATAAAATCAGAAGAATTGGATGAACAATTGAAACAAATAAAGGAGATAATCTCGATATCTAATCCATTCACTCGCTGTCCTATATGTAATTCAAAGCTAAAAATGGTGGATAAGGAGGAGATAAAAAAAGAGGTCCCAGGATACATTTATGAAGTCCATAATATTTTCAAGAGATGCTCTGTTTGTGCCCGAATCTACTGGAAAGGAACACATTATGAGAAAATAAAGAGGAAGATAGATGAAATTATTGCCTAAATTATTTCTACCTTTATTACTCATTGGAATATCCTGCGCACCCTTAATGCCCCTCAGGCAGTTCAAAGAAGAACCCCTAATTCGTATTCTCCTTAAGAGTAATCCAGGAAAGTTTACCATATCGTCAGATTTTAAAATAGAAATAAAAACGGGAAACAGCAGGGGAACTATGAAAGGTCCCATAAGTCTCTCTTTTAATCCTCTGAAGATACTAACCCCTGAGGGACAGATAAATGGCGCTGCTTTCCCCATTTTTATTTTGCCCACCAATGGCAACCTTTATCTCAGTGGACGGGCATACCCTGGCGGTATAAAGATATCAAAGGGGAGCGATATAATTGTGGTAAACCATGTGCCTATAGAGGAATATTTAAAAGGTGTCCTCCCCTATGAAATGGGTCGGCTTCCAAGGAGTCAGATAGAAGCATTGAAGGCTCAGGCGGTGGCATCACGGTCTTATGCAATGGCAAACAAAAAACCCAGTGCAGAATATGACATCTTGCCCACCATCTGGGATCAAGTTTATGGTGGAGTGGGGGAAGCAGATGAGGTAATAAATGAAGCAGTGGAATCAACCAGAGGTGTAGTAGCGTTATATCAAGGAAAGGTAATAAATGCAAAGTATTCATCTACCTGCGGAGGAATAACCGAAGATAACGAGAATGTATGGCCTGGAGAGCGCATACCGTATCTCCGGTCCGTCCGTGACTCCGGATGGGATGGAAAACCGTTTTGCAGGTTCTCTCCACACTTTAACTGGGAAAGGAGTTATGCGAAGGATGAGTTCTTCCTGGTAATAAGAAAACAGATAAGAGAATTGTTTGGGCAGAACCCAAAGGAGATACTATGGATTAAAATAGCAAAGCGTACTAAAACAAATAGAGTCCGCACTATTGAAATCCAGACAGACATAGGGAAATTCGACATGAATAAAGACCAGATAAGAAGACTATTTGCTGACTTCCGCGGTTCAGTAAAATCCATTATGTTCCGGATAAAAGTAAAGGGTAATAGTTTTATAATTTCAGGTCGTGGTTATGGCCATGGGGTTGGGATGTGTCAGTTCGGCGCCATGGAAATGGCAAAGGAAAACTATAACTTCCAGCAGATTATACACCATTACTACACCGGGGTCAGACTATCAAAACTCTGGTAATATGAAGATAGCAATTACCGCTGATATCCATTTAACTGGCAAAGAAGAACATCCTGAAAGATGGAAAACATTTGAAAATATTTTAAATGATATTGAACAAAAAAATATAAATAAAATTATCATATGTGGTGACCTATTTAATGAAAATTATCGGAATTATTCTGAATTCGATGAGTTAACCTCTAAATATAGTAATATAGATTTTTTTATAATACCTGGTAATCATGACCCAAATATAAGTGAAAAAGCTATTACTGGTCGTAATGTTACTATTTACACTGAACCTGAACTTATTTCATTCGATGATACAGTTACTTCATTTTTCTTCCTACCGTATAAATCAGAAATAACGATGGGAGATCAATTAGCATCATATCAGGACGCTTTAAAACCGAAGGAGTGGATATTAATCAGCCATGGAGATTGGGCCGATAGTATCCGAACCCCTAATCCAATTGAGCCTGGTGTATACATGCCTTTAAGTAGAAAAGATATCAGAGATTATAAACCAGCTTTGACTATATTAGGTCATATTCATAAACCTATCGATGATTCTGAATATAATGTTCATTATGTAGGTTCTCCCTGTGGTCTGGA
>DAOVFB010000101.1 GCA_030668705.1 Candidatus Stahliibacteriota bacterium | reverse complement strand
ATAAGTTGGGGGCTAAATGGAAAGGGACTTATATATTCCTGTATAACTTATTCTATACCAAAAGCCTTAAGATAGGTATTAAAACGTTCCTTTTCTGTGGGTATCTCTGAAGCCGGTGTACCCTTTGTATCTTTCTTAACTGGCGTTCCTACCCAAAAGTATATATGATCACCCTCACCTTCCGCTCCAAGGAATCCATTTGCTGAACCACTCATATTAGCTGTTTGTCCAGGTGTTGGTATCGGTCCACAGTAGGGATATACGTAAAAATGAACCCTATAATAGGCAGCGCCAACAGCATTGAAAGGAGCCGCTGGTATGGTATAAGAAGTAGGAGTGATGTATCCAATCGTATCATAATCCCATCCTGATATATGTGAACCAAAAGCATCATAGGCATCCAGATAATAGGAGAAATAATAAAAATCTGCTTCTTGTGCAGCATTCCAGGTGACGGTTGCAGTCCCGCCAAGTGGCAGGGTATCCCAGGGTTCTGGATCTATAATGGAGGTTGCTCCGGGAAGAGTCACTGTGCCCTCACAGTCACCAACATCAGATGTAAGTTCTACAGTATAATCCAGAAGAGTATCTAAATCGAGGGTATCACTAAAAGAAATTATTCCACCCCAATAATTCACAAAGGGGAAAACATATGATTGTGTATCCCATTCTATGCTTACCTCTGCTTGGACGGGATCTGCAATAGGTTCTGAAACCAGTTGTGCATCCTGCCAAGAATCAGTCAACATGCAGAGAAAAATAGCGCATATTTTTTCTTCTTCCTTTCCACAACCTGTATTAAATATGGAAAAAACTAACAAGAGCATCAAAAGTGCAATTCCGCTCACCACGATTATCGGTTTCCTTTTTTGCATAATACCTCCTTTCTAATATTTATAGTGTCTCTTACTAAATACCAAGAATAGCCCCCAAGTTTTTATATTATAATGGAAATTTTTTGAAAGTCAAACGATTTCTGATAATTGGTAATTTAAATCATCTCCTAAAAGATAGGCAACATTTAAAATTTTGCGGGCAGTCAGATGTCACTCTACTCTTGACATCAAAAGATAAATTCTTAATGTAAATACAATGAATTGGTATGTTATAGAGAAGTAGAACTAAAGTATACTTCAGATATAACACCATTTTGGAGATATATATGCAGTTAACTGGGGATATAAATGAGTTATATGAAATGCTCGCAAGAATAAGGAGGTAAATTATGGAGCCTGAAGATTTGATTGCCTATTGTAGTTTGAATTGTGGTGGTTGCGCAAGGTACCAGGGGTTTACTGCCTTCAGGGAAGTTGCCCGTCTTGTTGCCGAGGTAGTGGATTCTCATGGCTTTCAACACTGGATGCCCAACGCAGTCAAAGAATTCGATTACACCGAGTTTAGGAAGGGTCTTGGTTTCTTTGGCAGAGAGGATACCTGGCTTGTTTGTCAAAGTTGCAAAGCAGGTGGGGGTGGACCACCATTTTGCGTTCGAGAGTGCTGCAAAGAACATAAGGTGGACCTGTGCTTTGAGTGTGAAGAATTCCCCTGTGACAAAATAGTAGATTCTCCTTTGCATGCCATGATGATAGAGCATTCGAAAAAATATAGGAAACTTGGTAGAAAGAGGTGGTTGCAACAATCTGTTGAAAAAGCCACGCAAGAATTTGAGTTTCATACTAAGAAGTACTATCAGATTCGGGTAAAGGAATGTCCACCAACCTCCAAGAAAAGGAAACCGCAGATGCACGCAGATTAACATAGTTAAATAGTTGAGTAGTTTTTGTTAGTCCAATGTCCGATGTCCAAAGTCCAAAGTCAAACGAAACCACAGATTAATGTAGTTAAATAGTTAAGTCGTTGAATAGGTTGGAAAAGAACACCGACTAACCGACCAACTTATATACTTATAGCTATTTTGCTGTTAGCTTGGAGTAGCAGAGCTTGCTCTGCGTTGCCATGGAGCAAAACTTGTAGAGGCAATTCATGAATTGCCCCTACTCCAATTCTTTTTTTGACACTGGACACTCGACGCTGTACTCACGGTTAATTCTTTGTTAAATGCTGCAGAGACACAAAAGGCACAGAGGAGAAATAAAAGTAGTTGATAAATACTAACCTGTAACCTATAAATATACCTAATGTTAGAGGTTACCTGACAAAAGCCTTTTTTTATTATCGGCGTGTTTGCGGTTAGTCCAGTTACGGCCCACCAAAATTATGCGCCTCCAAATATATTCCAGGGCATTCGGTTTCATGGCAGATCTTCCCTTCAGGGAATTAACACTTTTACTCTATTTTCATTTGTTTCCCAAGGGTAATATATGCCCAGATGAACAGGAGACCGAGTATCACATCTATTACTGCAAATGGCTTCCACATATCTGGAAGACCCGTGGTAATCCAATAACCGAAAACGACAATAGAATATGAGGCCTTCAATCCAATCCCGTAAGGAATTAAATTCCTGTTTCGACCTGGATTCCTTGCAATAGCAAAGAACATGCAGGCAAAAACAACGAGTAGGGCAGCAGGGAATTGAATGTAACCCCAATGGTTTGGGTGGGTTACATTAAAAAGCACAAATGGGATTTTCGGAATAAACACAAAGACTATACCCAATACACCATCAAAGATTCCAGAGATATAGAAAAGGATTGAGATAGGTTTATTGTTTTTCATCGCTCCTCCTCTGTTTTATTGCTTTTCTAAGACATTCCTTAAATTTATCCTTACGCCATTTTGTAAATTCATCACCGTAAAGACCAACCCCGAAATTCCTGAATCCCTCTCTCAATTCATCGGCACTCATATTCTTTGGTTCAAAGTTTACATCAAAAAGTGTGCATTTCTTCCAATTTTTCTCTTCGAGTAATCTGTTCTCATTCTTGAGACGCGCATAGAGGGGTGTGCCTGGGAAGGGGGTCATTATGGTTATCTGAACATCGAATAATTCCGTCTCCCTTATAAAATCGTTCAATTGCTCGAATATTTCAAGACCCTGGCCATCCAATCCTATAACAAAGCATCCTGTAACTCTTATGCCGTGTGATTGAATCTTATTGATGGCTTTCTTATATTGAGGCAGTTGCTTTAATTTCCAATTTCCTCTCATTTCAAGGTTGTTTAAGCCAGCCTCAACAGGGCTCTCCAGGCCAATAAGAACCTGAACACATCCACTATCACGCATCAGATTCAACAGTTCCTCGTCTTCACTCACAGAGATATCAGTTTCGGCAAACCATTTGATTTTACGTTTCTTTAACTGTAGAAGGAATTCTTTCCAATATCTCCTGTCTATTATGGCATTATCATCCACGAACTCAATGAAATGGCCATCCCAGAGCTCCAATATTTTATCGATTTCATTCAATACCTTATCTATTGGTTTTTGTTTGTATTTTTTTACAATGAGAGGAGAAGTCGCACAAAACTCACATTGGTGAGGACAACCACGGCTAACCTGAACTGTAAGACGGTCATATTTTGAAATGTCCAGAAGCTCAAAAGCGGGCATTGGAGCATTTTTTAAGTCAAACTCCTCTTCTATTGAACCGTAAAATGGTTTTAAAGACTCTCTTTCACAATCGCTTAAGACTTCAGGCCAGCTTAGTTCCCCTTCTCCTATAACAACACTGTCACAGTATTCGGCAGCCTCCTCTGGAAGGCAACTTACATGGAGTCCACCCATAACAACGGGAATACCGGCCTTTTTATATCGCTTTGCAAGCTCATAACCCTCATCTATCTGTGCACTATAACTGGATATGGCAACCAAATCCCATTTGCCGGGAAGTGAATCAATGTCTTTTATATCTGGTATTTCGATATATTCAACTTTGTGCTTTTTTGGGGTCATACCTGCAAGGGTCAACAACCCCAGGCTTGGAAGTAAGGCAATTGCTCTGCTTCGTTCAACAAATCCAGGTAATGTGAGGCCAAGCCTTAATAATTCTTTATCGCATACCCGAATTCCACTCATTGCAATTAATCCTATTTTCATTAAAACAACCCTCCGAATATAAATATTAACGCACCGCTTAAAACACTAAGAACGGGTATAAAAAAGATATTTCTGAAAAATTTCTTATACGCAGATAGGTAACATACAAGAGGCATAGTAATTGCGCCAACAATAAAAAGTCGAGAGGGTAGTAAGATAGTCCTACTAATATCTAAATATAATACCGTAAATCCAAAAGATAAATTTATGAATGCTAACCCAAAAAATGATATGTGTCCGAGTCTGGTCATCCGTCTCCTCCACGAGGTATATCCTCCAAGCCAATCCTTGTTATGGAAAAACATACCCTGCGTGGCACCTGCAATGATTCCCAGAAGGATTCCAATCCAGGCGGCATATATATTTATTTTTACTAACTCCATAAACGTTGCCTCCTATGGTTTGTTTTGTTTAACCCGTTTATTCCAAATATCCATAAAGGGTAACACAACCTTACTATATATTTGATAGGAACTCCGTATTTTTCTTTCTATTTGGCGTCCCCTTCCTATCATCGTTTTGATTTCCCTTTATATTTTATCCGAATAAAATGAAATTGTCAAGGACCCCGATTACTTTCACTCGGTGTTTAACCTTTGGCAATTTATCCTTTGTTTCTTTTTCTTTCTTTCCCCTAAATATTCCATTAGAACTATTTAACCATTCAACTGTTGGTAATATTAAAATACCGACCCAATCGCTTGACTTTTGATTGTTTCAATTGTATACCTTAAAAGAGATTAAAACGGTGGATGAAAAATAAAGTAAGACTTGTCTTTCACCCAGAGAAATGGATATACCAACTTCAGATATAACGCCAAATCAGGAAGATATCCATAATATTACAGATATGAAGGAGTTATATGAAATTGTATCCTATAACAATTGATAATAGATAATTCAAAAAGATGAAGAAATCCTTGCTCTCAAGAGATAGAGCTGAATATAATTCGTATAGAGGTAACGTGTGCGTCTATATCTGATAAACCCACGCAATCCGTTATTGGACATTACAAAGGTAAAAGAGAGCTACTGGGACCAGTACATTAACTGGAAGCCGCTTGGTCTCTTGGTCTTGGCCGGCCTAACCCCTCCCGAGTGGGACATCACGGTAGTTGACGAGAACCTCGGCGTGCCTAACTACAAAGCTATGCCACGCCCAGACTTGGTAGGGATAACCGCCTTCACTTCACAGGCAAACCGAGCTTATAAAGTGGCGTCCGAGTTTCGCAGCCGCAGTGTGCCCGTAGTGATGGGTGGAATCCATGCTACCATGTGCTTAGAGGAGGCCTTAGAGCAGGTGGACGCTGTGGTGACTGGCGAAGCGGAGAGTATCTGGGCGCAGGTTTTGGAAGATGTCCAGCAGGGCACCTTGAATCGGGTTTACACCGGTATACGATTGGAAATGGGCAAGGCTCCACTGGCCCGGCATGATCTGCTGCCAACCGGCTATCGCCTGGGGTCAATCCAAACGACACGCGGTTGCCCGCTCAACTGCAACTTTTGCAGCGTTACCGCGTTCAACGGAAAAATCTATCGACATCGCCCGATTGAGAACGTAATCCAGGAGTTCAAATTGATTCGGGAGAAGTATGTCCTCATAGTGGACGACAATCTCGTCGGCACTCGTAAGGACCATATCGCCCGCGCCAAGGACCTGTTTCGGGCCATGATAAAGGCAAATCTTGGCAAGAAGTGGATATGCCAGGCGACGATTAACATGGCCGACGACGAAGAATTGCTTATACTAGCTGCAAAAGCTGGCTGCTCCGGTGTTTACATTGGCTTCGAGTCGCCAAGCGTGGAAGGGCTGGTAGAGATTCACAAGAAGTTCAACATCCGGAAAGGAGGCGATTTCAAGGCCTCTGTTCAGAGGATACAGCGGCATGGCATTCTGGTGGCTGGCTCGTTCATCATGGGACTCGACGTTGATGAACACGGCATCGGGCAGCAGATAGCCGATGCAGCCAATCGCTGGGACCTGGACATCCTCAATGTGCACTTCCTGACGCCATTCCCTGGTACTCGCCTGTGGAAAAAGATGGAATTGGAAGACCACATTGTCGCTAACGACTTTCCGGAGGATTGGAAGTACTACACACTGAAATTCCCGGTAGCCAGATACAAGCACCTGTCCTGGGCTGATATGCTTAGTGAGAATGAGGTCTGCCTCCGAGCTTTTTACTCCTACCCGCGCATCCTGCGCAGGGTGTTCGGCCACTTGTTGCGAATACGCAAACTCGTAACCGCGCTAGTAATCGCGGGGACCAACCTCTCCTATAGAAGCACGTTGCGGTCCTACCGTGAGAAATTCCAGGGATTGAACTTGTCCCGGGGTGAAGCCCA
>DAOVFB010000046.1 GCA_030668705.1 Candidatus Stahliibacteriota bacterium | reverse complement strand
CTTAGAAATTTCCCCTTCGCTTGCTTTACTGCTTTATCAATCAACTCAATTGGCATTCTCGAGCATGCTTTACAGTAAAAACTCATTGAGCGGCCTTCATTATAATCTTTTAGTAAACTTTCTAATAACGCCTGCCTTTCTTTTTGTTCCTTTAACCACTTTTCCAGACCAACTTCTTTAATCATACGTAAATTAAAAGCAGCCGGAATCCATTCGGTAACTTTCCTCCTTAAAAAGATTTCACAACGAAATACTTCTTCACATTCAATGCAGGTTAGAAATCCGTGTTTTTTACGCAACAGTTCCAGATACTACACCATGAATGTTGTTCGCCCAATTGGCAACCGATACACCTGCTTGGTGCCTTCGACTGGTATTTGGCACATAACCCACAATATATCCCACAACATCCGATGTTAAAAGCGATTGGGTTAATTTTTTCCACTTCGCGAAGGAGTGAGTAAAATTAGTGCTATATGAAATCGCTTATGAGTTTGCCCCAACGGCAAACAGCTGTTCCGTCTCCTTCTTCATTAAAACCCATATAGTGTAAATCCCCAGAATGGTTCCGAATGGGATATTGATTAATTTTAAAAAACCAAGCACAAGAACCAGAATCCTAGCCCAGGCCTGACGATTCAACAAACCAATACCACCGATAATTCCAGGCGCAGATACTAAAATCAAGAAGAAAGCTATTATAGGGCCAACGATTGAAGTAACAGCTATTGTTTCTTGTTCTCCTGAAAGAAGCCCCCCACCAACAACAGCTACAGAAACTACGATGGCAACTAAAATACCTAAGGCGCCAAATACTATGTAGAGCACTCCTAGAATAGTTACATGTTTCTCCATTCTCTTACCTCCTTTCTCGGTCAAGTTAGTTTTCAGTAATCTCCCATACTAATTACCTGATGTTATATATTAATTATAGATGTATTTTAAAAATCCTCCAATCCCCAATCCCTCGCTCACCTACTCATCTCAATCTTCAATTACTCTATGCAGTATCTCACTCAATTCTTCTGCTTTATATGGCTTTACAATGACACCTTCGAACCCATAATCTTTATAATTCGCCATTATAGGGTCAGTGGAATAACCACTTGATACAATCGCCCTAACTTTCGGGTCTATTTTTAGAAGTTTCCGGATGGCTTCCTCTCCTCCCATACCACCAGGAATGGTCAAATCCATAATCACAGCATTGAAAGGATTACCGACTTTCTTTGCCTCTTTATATAACTCTAATGCGCTGTTACCCTCCCTGGCAAACTCCACATCATATCCAAGCTTCTTTAGCATTCTGCCAGTTGCATCCCTGACAACCTTTTCATCGTCAACCAGTAGAACCCTACCCCTACCAGGAATGAAAGCCTCTTTTGTTTCTTTCTCTTTCTTGAACCCTTCCACAGAGGCAGGAAGATAGATGCTAAAGGTCGTTCCAGTTCCTTGTTTGGATTCCACTGTAATATATCCATCATGTTGTTTAACTATAGAAAAAGCAGTTGCAAGACCAAGACCACTTCCCTTTTGTTTGGTTGTAAAATAAGGGTCAAATATCTTCTGTAGATGTTCCCCGGGTATTCCAACACCATGATCTTCAATTATTATCTTCACATATTTCCCCTCACGGATTGGAAGAGCTTCTCTCCCTCCGACAGTAATATTATTAAGTTCGACCTTAATTACTCCACCCTCAGGCATAGCCTGGTCGGCGTTGATGATCAGGTTGTTTATAACCTGACTTATTTGTCCTTCGTCAACCTTTACAGGCAACAGATCCTCTGGAATCGAGAATGCGCAAGTAACATTGGAACCGCTCAGGGCAAAATTAGCTGAATCCTTAATTATTTTCCCAATATAAACTGTCTTCTTAAGGGGTGCCCCGCCTCTTGAAAAGGTGAGTAATTGCTGTGTTAGATTCTTTGCCTGTGTCGTAGCTTTCTCAGCCTCCGCCAAAATCTGAAAGATTTCATCTCCAGGGTCTGTATCAAGTTTTGCCAAAGTAACGTTACCAAGAATACCGGTTAATATGTTATTGAAATCGTGAGCAATACCTCCTGCAAGAACACCAAGGGATTCGAGCTTCTCCATCTTCTGTAACTCCTCTTCCATTTTCTGTTTTTCAGTAATATCACGGAACACCAACACTACACCGATAACTTTGCTTTCTTTATCACGTATGGGTGCACCACTGTCTGCTATAATCCTCTCCCTCCCATCCCTGGATATAAGAATAGTATCTTTGGTAAGCCTATAAGTTCCACCCTGTTCAATTACTCTCTTAACAGGATCTCCACAGGGCCTGCGGGTCTCTTTATTTATGATATGAAAGACCTCGCAAATGGGTTTTCCGATGGTTTCTTCCTGGGTCCAGCCGGTTAAGTTTTCAGCAACCTTGTTCATTAAAACTATTCTTCCCTCTATATTAGTACTGATAACCCCATCCCCGATTGAATGGAGAGTTACGGTAAGGCGTTCTTTCTCAGAACTCAGTGCCTCTTCCGCCTGTTTCCGCTCGGTGATGTCGCGGCCAAAACTGACTGTCCCGACAATTTCTCCGGATTTGTAGATGGGTGCAGTATTCACCGATAAAATAAAAATAGTCCCGTCTTTACGGTAGACACCAACCTCATACTGCCGGGATTTCCCCCTTAAGGTTTCAAGGAAAACCTGCTGTACTCTGGGTAAATACTCGGGTACTATTATAGGAGCAAAGCTTTTGCCCACCCAGTTTGCCAGTTTGTAACCGCTGAGTTCTTCCTTGTTAAAAAAGGTAAATCTCCCTTGCTTATCCAATGTCCATATCAAATCGTTGGAGTGTTCAATCATGGTACGATATTTCTCTTCAGATCCCTCCAGTGCCTCTTCCGCCTGTTTCCGCTCGGTGATATCCAAAATCTGGGCCATTGTTCGAATACTTCCTTCTGAATCCTTTATCACCGTAGCCTTGATTTCCACGCATCTCTTTTTGCCATCCTTACGAACGACGTTAAATTCGTAACGAGCAGGTACTTCCTCCCCTTTCTGCCTTCTGACATAACGATCTGAAACAAGTATCTCGCTCTCCTCATCTAAAAATCCCCTGAAATCATGGCCAATGATTTCCTTACAGGGATAGCCCAGGATTCGACATAGTTCATCATTAACATAGATAAATCGATAGTCACTATCAACAATAAAAATCCCGTCGTGTGAATGTTCCACCACTGAACGGAACAACTTTTCTGAATCTCTCAGTGCCCTCTCTGCTTTCTTACGCTCGGTGATGTCCTCAAGAAGCAACACGCTTCCAATAATCTGATTTTTCTCCCGGATCGGACATCCGACAGCTCTAAGAAAGGTTTTCTTTCCGTATATCGAGGTAAATGCAAACTCGGTGAAGATATCTTTTCCATTCTGTAGGTCATTAAGAGTCTCCACCAATCCTGCCTCTTTTACAGCTGGGAGTTCTCTAATATCCTTGCCAACTGCCCGGGATTCCAATTTGCCCTTTGGAAGCCCAATTATCCTTGTCAGTTCTGGATTTTCGTATTGTATCCTCATCTCCGTGTCCAGCCGGATGATGCCAATGGGCATATGCATCAGTATTTCCTTATTGAACTCAAAAAGCGCCCTGTACTCCTCCTTGGATTTCCGCAACTTCTCTTCTGCTTTTTTCTGCTCAGTGATGTCAGTTTGAGTTCCCCAGGCTTCGTTGGATTTTCCATCCTTGATTATCCCGACAAGGGAATTTGAGAAATATTTCTCGTTCCCCTTCTTATCAACTTCATGGGAAATCCCGCCTGAAAGTCTGAATCCATTTTGAATGAATGATAGAAGATATTCCCTGTTCTCTTCTGTGTCAGGTAAAACTTCTGAGAGACATGTTCCCAGAATCTCATCTTTTGTAGTGCTCATCATCCTAGCGTAGGTTTCATTGCATTCCACACATACTCCTTTGAAAAATTCCTCAATCAATTTTTCTTCGGGAAGTGTGATATCCAAAGGCTTCTCTACCCTAAAGCACCAGATGCCTATTGTGCTGGATTCAATGAAGTTCCTGAGCTTTTCTTCACTCTCCCGCAACATCCCCTTCACCTTCTCCCGTTCATCCTCATTTACTTCCAGAGCAGCAATTCTTTGGCGTAAATTCCCCAATTCGTCTATAAGTTGTTTTTTTGTCTTGTATTTGTCTTTCTTTATATATGCCTCCCAATAGGATATAAATTTAGTATAATTGAAAATAGTAAAAAAATCAATAGTAAATCAAAGAACATGTCGATATACCTTTTGAATGGGGTTAGGATGATTTTATATATGGGATTTATATTTCCGGGAATACTCTCTTTACTTAACCCGCTTTAGAATCCAATCCCCTATCAATTTTAAAGTAGCAGGAGAAATGGTTTCTTCTATTTTTGCATATTCGGAGATAGTTCCACTCTCTGCAGTCTGAAATAGATGATTAAGGCCTGGCAATTCCTTAACAGTGTAATCTTTGCTACCACCAGCCTTAAGGGCTTCTCTTATAGCATTCAGGTTCTCCTTTGGTGGCACCTGTAGGTCTTTTTCTCCATTTATTGCAAGGACCGGGCACTTAATCTTCTTAAGAGCCACTTTTGGGTCATAAGTTAAAAAGAATCGTAACCATGGTGATAACAATTGTTTGACTTGTGTATCAATCTTTTCTTTAAGCTCCTCTGGTGATAAATTCATTTTCTGTTTCTCTTCTTCAGAGAGGCTTGCCAGTGCATCCTCCAGAATCTTACGTATCTCCTTTTCAGCCACCGTATTATCTTTTTCTTCTTTAAGGATAGAAAAAATGCGTTCCTGCTCCCTCCGATTATCTTCAATTGCTTCCTCAGTTGCGCCTTCGGCCTTTCCAATCAATTCACTCTGCAAATAAAGAATTCTCTCCCCGGTTAAGCCTGTTCCCGCCATTAACAGGATAAAGGCAACATCCGGAGATTCAGAAGCCACCATTGGAGCAATTATACCTCCCTCACTATGGCCAATAAGACCAATTTTCTCTGGATCTATCTCCTTACGGGTCTTGAGATAATCAATGCCAGCAAGTACATCATCTGCAAAATCCTCACTTGTGGACTCTGACGAGCTACCAGTTGATTCCCCTACGCCACGGTCATCTACGCGGAGAACAGCAATCCCTCGGCGCGTAAGGTAATCTGAAAGAATGAGAAAGGGACGATGTCCGAACACAGTTTCGTTACGATCCTGGGGTCCAGAGCCACTGATGAGGATAACTGCGGGGAATGAACCTCCTGTGTGTGGCATGGTCAAAGTGCCCGCAAGTTTTATATCCGCGTTCTCATTCTTATAGAAAACTTCTTCTTCATCATAAGGATAGGGTTTTTTCGGCTCCTGAGGTCGACTGACTAAAGGAACCTTTTCAACTCTTTCAAGTACAAGCGGGAACGAAAATCCACTTTGTTTCCATTGCCCCACGACTTCGGATCCGTCTTCCTGGAGCTTCCCTTCATAAACACCACCAATGGATTTTACCTTAAGGGTTAAATTATCCCCCTCAACTATAACCTCATCAACCGGTATATCAGTCGCCCCCTGGTCAGGGCTATCCATGGTAGCAGTAAGAGCGTCACCCTCCATGGAAATCTTAAAGACAATTCGGAGCTCTGTTCCGGAAACCTTCAGGCTCCCCTGCCAGATTCCCTTGACATCGACATTACCATACAGCACTTGAGGATATGTAAAACTTATTCCTGTTAAAATTAGTAGAACTAAAACTAAAAATTTCCTATTCATAAGAACCTCCCCTATCTATAAACTTGGCGCATTATCTGCTTTTGAAACTTCGCACTATTTGTCTTTCTATGATTGGAAATGACCGAGGAAAGGAGAATAAAAAAAGAAATTGAACTTTTGTTAGCCACTTAACTATTTAACTTCTTACATTTACGAAGATTACAGGCTTTATTAGAATGGGAGTTCTTCCTCATCTGGAGATTCTACAACTTCTTCGCCTGCTTCTGTCTCCTTTTCAACCTCCTCTACATCGGGAGTCTTGTAAGGACCTTCTGCTTTTGTTAAAACCTGAGTTCTCCAGGCATTAATGCTAACATCTGTCCGTTTGAATCCGTCTACTTCTCTTGTAAAACTGGAGAGCCTACCCTCCAACAGCACGGGGGTCCCTTTCTTGATTAATTCGCTCAACCTTTCTGCCTGTTTGCCCCACTGGGTCACACCTACAAATGTAGTTTCTTCCTTCCAATCCCCGGTATTCTTATCACGATAATTTCTATTTGAGGCTATTCTGTAACGGAGATAAGCCTTTCCACTCTCTGTATAACTGAGCGTTGAGTCAGCTGTGGCTCTACCGGAAATAATAACTGAGTTAATGTTGGGTATTCTGTAGTCTGCCATTTATTCCTCCTTTGACACCAGAATGTATCTGAGAATATCTTCATTCTTCTGTATAAAATCCCTTAGTAGGTCAATTTTGTCGGGAGAAAGCCCAAAGTTCATCACTGTATAGTAACCTTCTCCATATCCATGTATAGAATATGCAAGTTTCTTGAGCCCCCATTCATCAACATCTTTTATTTTCCCTTTCTTCTTCTCGATAAAACCCTTAACGGAATCAAGCACCTTTCCTGTTTCTTCCTCCTTGTCAGGGTTTACTATAAATGTGATTTCATACTCATTCATCTTACCTCCTTTACACTAATTAATCCTTGACATAGCGGTCTTTATATCTTCATTTACCCATAAAAAGATCGCATTTCTTGCTTTTTCAATTACCTCTGTCAATTTTTCTTCCTCTCCCCGCGGAAAGGGAGAAAGTACCCAATCAACCTCATCCACACACTCTGGTCTTCCTATTCCTATGCGAAGCCTTGGGATCTCCTCGCTATCGCAGTGATAAATCACAGAAGTAAGACCTTTATGCCCCCCACTACTACCACCACCCCTTATCCTTAATTTCCCGAATGGCAAATCCATATCATCCAATACTATCAAAATCCCTTCCAGAAATAGAGGAAAATCTAGGAGAAGGTCATAGACCGCAATTCCGCTATTATTTACAAAAGTAGTAGGACGAACAAGTAGCAATCCGTCCTTTTCGGCATAGTAATAATGCCCTTTCCCTGGGCGTAACCTTAGATCAAAGCCATCACATATCTTTTCTATAACCCATCCACCCAGATTATGTTTGGTCCTCCTATACATAGAACCTGGATTACCAAGCCCAATTGCAGCGTGATATCCTATTCCTTAGTCTCCTCTTTTTCTTCTTTTGTCAGAGGAGCCTCTGTCTCTCCTTCTTTTATTATCTCTGGCTCTTCTTCTTCCTCTCCAATCAAAAGCTCTTCTTCCTCAGGCACCACTTCTACCACTTTCCGCGGTGAGAGAACATTCACTATTGTGGCAGAGGAATCCTCCATTACTTCTACTTCCTTGGATAGCTCAAGATCACCAATATGGAAAGAATCTCCAATTCCTAAATCCGATACGTCTATGACTATTTTTCCTGGCATAGCTTTTGGCAAACATCGCACGGTAAGGTGACGGCGCTCAATATCCAGAATCCCACCTTCCTCTATGCCCTTTGCCTCACCCTCAAAATCAATCGCCACATGAACTGTAACTTCCTCGTCCTCGTGGATATGCTGGAAATCAACATGTATCAACTTCTCTGTTAGTGGGTCCCGGACAGCTTCCCTGATAATGGCCTGGAGTTCTTTACCATCCAGATCAAGAGTTATCAAAGTAGCCGCTGAATGCAATTCATAAACCAACCTAATAAGATCTTCCTCTCTTATTTTTATATGGCTACTCTTCTCTCCATGACCATAGATAATACCTGGAATCCAACCTTCACGTCTTATATGTTTAACCTTATTTGTTCCTATCTCTTTTCTTTCCTTTACCTCTATCTTCACCGCTCCTCCTATACAAATAATGATGAAATAGACCTGTTTTCATGTATTCTTAATATTGCTTCTCCAAAAAGACCAGCAATTGAAATAACCTCTATTTTATCGGATTTCTTGTCCCCAAGTTGTATAGAGTCTGTAACCATAAGTTTTGTTAGTAGAGAAGATTCTATCTTTGAAAGTGCGTCTCCCGAAAGAACCGGGTGCGTAATATAGGCATAGACTGATTTTGCTCCAGCCTCCATAATTGCACCAGCTGCCCCTACTAATGTTCCTGCCGTATCCACAATATCATCTATGATTACAGCGACCTTGTCTCTCACATCTCCAATTATATGTACCACCTCTGCCTGATTTGGCGCGGGCCTCCTTTTATCAATAATAGCGATAGGCACGTGTGTGTTTATCCTCTTGGCAATAGCACGAGCAACTCCAACCCTTCCCACATCCGGCGACACTATCACAGAGTCCTCTTCCTGAATTCCTATAGATTGCATGTGCTGAATCGTAACAGGGGCTGCGAATAGATGATCAACTGGCACATCAAAGTATCCTGCAATCTGTTGAGAATGTAAATCGAGCGTTAGAATTCTATCTGCACCAGCTTCAACCAGTAGATTGGCTACCAACTTCGCCGAAATTGGGACTCTTGGCTCATCTTTCTTATCCTGGCGTCCATAGCCATAATATGGAATAACCGCCGTTATTCGTTCAGCAGAAGAACGACTAAGCGCATCTATCATGAGTAGCAATTCCATTAAATTCTCTGCCGGGGGAATAGTTGGTTGGACAACGAAGATATCCCCTCCTCTCACATCGTCAAGAATCTTTACAAACAACTCTCCATCAGAAAACTCTCTCTGTTGAACTGAGGAAAGTTCAATATTTAAGTAATTTACTATTCCTTTTGCCAACTCAGGATTGGCTCTACCTGAAAAGACTTCTAATTCCACATTGCCTCCCTATCTGGGGCGGTAGGATTCGAACCTACGAATGCGAGACCCAAAATCTCGTGCCTTGCCACTTGGCGACGCCCCAACATTAAAGGAAAAATTCCCCTTTAATTAGAGAATGTCTTCTTCGATTTCTCCCGCTTCAGCTTCCTCACCCGCCGCATCTAAATCAAGAATGTCTTCTTCGGTTTCTCCCGCTTCAGCTTCCTCACCCGCCGCATCTAAATCAAGAATGTCTTCTTCGGTTTCTCCCGCTTCAGCTTCCTCACCCGCCGCATCTAAATCAAGATCCGTCTCGGAATCTTCTATTTCCAAATCCTCGGCCTCCTCTGGGGTCTCAAATTCTTCCTGCTCGAGAGAAGAAGTTGCAGGTTCTTTCCCTTCTTCCTTGCACTTCTTGTAATATTCCTCCAGCACAATTTCCTCAAGACGTTTACGCATTTCATTGTTTATCGGATGTGCTATATCTCTGAAGGTTCCATCCTTGGATCTACGCGAAGGCATTGCCACGAAGAGACCATTCCTTCCTTCTATCACTTTCATTCCTCTAATAACAAAATCATTGTCAAATGTTACATTGACAAACGCTTTCAATCTGGGTTCTTCTCTTAGTGTCACTCTTACCTCAGTGATCTCCATCTAGTCCTCCTTTACTTTTAGCAAATTAAGATGTTCCTCTCGGGAGATTGTCTTACTACTCAATACCAAAAAGTCTCCATGTAAAATCTCCCACGCATTGCTCACCTCAGATTCCGATCCAAATATCGCAAATACCGTTGAACCAGAACCACTCATCAAAACGTTTATCGGATTAGATTTCTCTAATCTCTCCTTAATATATCCAATTTGAGGATATTCCTCTATTACTACTTCTTCCAAAGAGTTCTTTAAATCTTTTATAACCCTTTTTTCGTTATTTATTAGCAATTTCAATATAGTGTTTAACTTTTTATTTGTCAAGGTTTTATTTACATTTTCGTCCCATAGGCTGTACGCCTTTTTTGTCGGCACTCCGAAAGGAGGAACAACCAGCAGAAAATATAATTCAGGAATGTCCACCCACCATTCAATCTTTTCGCCTCTGCCGGTAACATAAGCAGTACCACCCTGGAGAAAGAAGGGAACATCCGAACCAAGCTTTCTGGCGATTCTAACAAGTTTATCCTCGCTTAAGGGATATTTGAAAAAGCGATTCAAGGTCATAAGAGTTACCGCTGCATTCGAACTTCCTCCACCAAGTCCTGCCTCTATGGGAATTGTCTTTTCTATTCTTATCCTTAATCCTAATTCCTCCCCTGCCCACTCCCCAAACATGTTCGCTGCCTTATATACAAGATTGGAAGAACCAGAAGGAACCTTCTCATTATTAGAGGATACCTCAATACCCTCTCCTTCCCTTGTAAAATATAGCCAATCATGGAGCGATATAGTCTGAAAAATTGATTCAATTGAATGATAGCCGTCATCCCTTTTACCGTGCACGATAAGCCCAAGATTAACCTTGGCGTAACTTGGTACCTTCACCCAATCACTCATTACTATACTCTTTTAATGCCACCTTCCAGCTCTTAATCCTCCCAAATTCTTTTTCATATTTAAGAGTGGATAGAGAAGAATTCAGCGGCCTTCTGGCAGGAAGGCCTAAATCATCCCAGCTCACCTCCCTGATTATCCTGTCCATTTTATTCATCTTTAAGATCGTCTTTGCCCACTCCATGCGGCTTACAGCAGGAGGGTTAGCAAAATGATATACTCCATATTTTTTACTCTTTATCAAATTCAAAACAGCATAAGAAAGGTCGACAGTACAGGTGGGTTTACTTATGTGATCAGAAACTACGGGAATTGGACCTTCCCCCCGCAATACAAAATCAATAAAATCTCTCCCCCCGGGGCCAAATAGCCACGAAACCCTCAAGATAATCGAGGATGAAATCCTTCTAACAAAATTCTCTCCATCCAGTTTACTCTTACCGTATACACTCAAAGGGTCAGGTTCATCATCTTCAGCGTAGGGAGGGTTTTCCCCATTAAACACATAGTCCGTACTAATATAAAGTAGAGGAACATCCAATCTATCGGCTGCTACTACGACCCTCTCGGTTCCGTAGACATTAACTCTATAAGCTAACTTTGAATCTCTTTCACATTCATCAACATTTGATAAAGCAGCTGCGTGGATGATGAAATCTGGAGAGTGTTTTATTATCTCATCCGAAGCGCCTTCTTCTCGTAAATCCAGCTCCTTACTCCCAAGGGAAATTGTAGAATAGTCTTCCTCCTGCAAAATCCTGTTGAGTACCCTCCCGAATCTCCCGCTCCCGCCAATTATCATTATCTTCATTCTTATTACTCAGAAAAACCTTAAATGGTTGACTCTATCCCCCACTTCCTTTTTTAAGCTTATGCAATAGCATCTCTATCCGTGCATCACCAGGGTACCTATTCTTCCAGTGCTCCAGTAGAAATATGGCCTTTGCAGTATCATATCTAATGAGATAGGAAAGGAGATTCCCCATAACCTCAGGCTTCCCTATCATTTCATCGGCAATCTCTTCCATCTTCTCCCTATTATTAGAAATTGAATACACATCAAAGAGACCTTTATAGGCAAACGGTTCCATTTCCTTATTTAAAAGGAGGTCATCAAATTCCTCTTTTGCTTCTTTTAGTACCCGCTCCGCTTCTTCGGTTCTTCCTTCCTGTTTTGCTACCATAAGAAGCATTTCTCCCCTGAATAAATGAAGGAGGGGTGTATCATTAACAGAAAGAAGCCAATCACTTAGTTTAACCATCTCTTCAGTCTCATCTAAAATGGAATATACATTTTGGAGTCCTCTTATTATAGGTACTGCCATTTCGGATCTCTTTGCCATGAGGAACGCTCTCTTAAAAATAGTTCCCAACATCCTGAGCGTATCCTTCTCCGCTTCATACAACTTTCTCTCTTTCCATTCATCTGTCGGGAAGTCATATAATATTTTATTCCCAAACAGCAGGAGAAGAAGACTGTGATTGTTGAGTACCTTATTCTGAGCTTCAGCGGTATAAATTCCATAGTTATCAATATAGCTATAGTGGTATTCATTCTGGAAAAGATCCCACATTTTTTCTTTATCCATCATATCAATACCCTTTCTTCCAACGAGCCGATAGGCAAATCCCTCCATAACTAAATGTTTATGATATTTCCTCGCTGCACCTGGCTCCATCGGGAATGAAAAATAAATATTAATCGAGGGATTAAAGTCTTCAGTAATATATTTACTAACAAAGGAATCGATGGGCATCAAAAGGTCGCGAAGCGCGGGTTTCCTACCAAGTGATGAGACAATAATATTCCTCACAGCCATATCCTTAAGGTAAATTATACTCCTATCCTCACCCCGTAGGTAGTAAAGATGATCTATCACCCATTCCTGAAAGTCCTTATTAGTCTTACCCATCCTCCTCTCCTGAAGGTACTTCCCTTCATATTGAGTCCCCTTAAAAGGTGAGGCAAAGTCCATTGGAACGCCTGCCCATATCATCTGCTTTATATACCACTGGGTATTCATAAGGGAAAAATTGCCGATCTTAATACCTTTCTTTTTTACTGGATCGAACTTCCGATACCCTTTCACCTGCTGTAGAAACCATACAGGGAATGTATCATTATCTCCGTAAGTAAAGAGAACAGAGTATGGGCGGGGACTTCTAAGAAGGTTATACGCATAATCATGAGCTATCCAGTTTCCCCTTCTATTCACATGACTCTTGATATTGCTTATTGCTGGAAGTATTCCGATAAGCACGGCAAGGGCTATCCCGCTCCATCCATATCTGGGTGCCCTCTCTTTGAGCCAT
>DAOVFB010000077.1 GCA_030668705.1 Candidatus Stahliibacteriota bacterium | reverse complement strand
ATAGGGATACATATCTACGCTCTCCTGCCATGCAACCATTGGAATATAATATTTTCCAACTGAAACAGCAGGATTTCTTGAACTTACCCCAGGTGTTTGAGAAACATTTTCGGGTGTTAGCCACTGTGAACCATTAAATTGTGCAAGGAACACATCCTTTTCACCAGGTTCATCCCTCCAAACCACAAAAATCCTATTATTGCACAAAGCTATATCCGGGAATTCATCATTTCCTGGAAGGTTCGATATATCTACCGGCGTTTCCCATCCATTCCCCTTGTTCACCGAATAAAAAATCTCCCAATCACCTGTTTTGTAATCGTCCCATACTATATGAACATGGGAGCTCTCATCAATTGCTATATCACACGTACCAGTGTTATTAATAGAAAACGTATCAGAGAGGTCTATTGGACCAATCCATTCTGTCCCACTATTATACATATAATATAACTTTGCCACTGCGTCTGAAACCCAATCTATCCAAAGAAGATGAGGATTTCCAAGGGTATCAACAGATACTTTTGTATCCGAGACGCCCAACACAGCATCCCATATCATTTCAGTTGGAAGCCATCCTCCATTATCGGATCGTGAGTAATACACATCAAGTGTATTAAATTTATCTCCTGCATACCATACTGTGTGGATCCTGCCAAATCTATCCCTTGCTGCATCATGTCCCCTGCATACAATATCAAGGTTTGATATGCATTCAGGCTGCGTCCAGAAGAATAAAAGAAATATCATATCATCCTCCATTATTAAAGGGTATGGGG
Source organism: Candidatus Stahliibacteriota bacterium (assembly GCA_030668705.1). Classification (GTDB taxonomy): domain Bacteria; phylum Hydrothermota; class UBA3072; order UBA3072; family UBA3072; genus DAOVFB01. The sequence continues at coordinate 7,698 of DAOVFB010000077.1, read as the reverse complement.
GGCAAAGCCCCCCATAAACCTATCTGATTACGGTAAATTTTTCGGTATATTCCTCCTTATTGTTTCTCAATCTGAGGATATAGATACCATTTGGAAGTTCATAACTCAATCTCAAAACACCATTCGTGGGAACCTCTAAATTCTTATCCACAATCTTTCTACCCTGAACATCGTATATACCCAGTTTTACTTTTCCGCTTCTCCCTTCCAGTCCTGCAATGTATAACTCACTCCTGACCATGGAATTTAATAACCTCATATCATGGTCTTCCACATTCAAGGGTAGTTTCTCATCCTCTACTTTTCTATTTATTATATTATCTGTTATCACAAGGAAACTCATATATGCATCTCCATTAATTCCCTTTATCTTAATTATAGCATCTCCACTAACTCCAGTCAACCGGTAAATAGAGAACTTAAGAAGTCCTCTTTTATGACTAATTGATGATATTTCAGTTCCATTCACATACATATTTTGAGAGATATCTTCTGGTGAATAATAAACATGCAGTAAATAAGAAGGTCCATTAATGTTCATTTCATATACAAGACTATCTCCATAATCTGCTTTCTTTTCCGGAAATTCAAAACTCGTAAGGTCAGTGTATCCTTCTCGGTAGATTGTATTCCCTGAAGGTTCTTCATCACCACCAAAAGAAAGGCCTCTCGGTCCACCTAATAAGGCAAATACGGTTATAATGGAAGAAGGCTCACTCTTCTGTTTCATCATATCATATGCTCTCAGGTAATAATAGTGAATAGAGCCTGCTCGTACCTTGTGTGACATTTATGTCACACTATTCTTTACTCATTCATAGGCTGAACTTTTTAGACTTTTTATTGCTATACCTCCCTAAATTTCACCTTAGAATAAACTATAAGCAGAAAAATTATGTGAATGTGAATGTAAATTCAGGGGAAGTAGCAAAAGACACAGTAAGTTTTCAGGGAGACGGAGTAAACTTTACGGAGATTAATCAAGAAAGTTTTTCATTGTTGACCAAGAGAAAAAGCGGGCTGCAATGATAGAGAAAATATTTAACCTCTTTCCTCAAAGCATAAGTGAACGGACACTCCAGATAGTAATATCACCTAAAAACGAACATCAGTATTGGATATTAGAATACATGCCACCTTGAGACGCCTCATATAGGGCAAAAGAGTCTAAAATGGGAGCTATAACGAATTTTACTTCGTCCCATAACTATTGTGTTCCTTAAACCAGTTATATGTACGTTTAAGGCCATCTTCCAGGGAAACTTCAGGTTTCCACCCGAGTTCACGGAAAGCTTTCTGTGAATTGAGCCATACCTCCAGGGTTTCACCTTCTCTGGCTTCTTTTAATTCGGGTTCTATATTATTCCCTGAAATATTTCGTAAAAGACCAAAAATATCATTCACTGATGTAGCTTTCCCTGCACCAATATTGTATATTTCACCGTTTCCCCTCTCCAACGCTCGAATATTGGCCTCTACCACATCTGCAACATAGACATAATCCCTTATCATCCTACCGTATCCATATAGAACTGGTTTCTGACCCAGGATTAATTGCCTGCTAAAGATAGCAATCACTCCTGCTTCACCAAATGGGTCTTGACGCGGGCCATAAACATTACCATATCGCAGGACAGTGAAGGACAAATCCTTCCACTGTGAATAAACTCGAAGATAATGCTCACAAGCCAATTTTGCAACGCCATATGGAGATAATGGGCAGGGGAGGCGGTCCTCCTTTGCATTCCTTGCCTCTCCATAGATAGCTCCTCCTGTAGATGAAAATATTAGCTTCTTGACTTTAGCATTTGACGCAGCATTCAATAAATTCAATGTTCCCTCGATATTTATATTTTCATCCCATATTGGGTCCTTAAGAGATTTCCTCACATCTATCTGAGCTGCAAGATGAAAAATGTATTCTGGTGAATAACTCTCTATAATGGCTTCAATATCATTATCCCTTAAATCCTTATTTAGAAATTTTGCCTCTTTATTTAGATTCTCTTGCAAGCCAGTAGAAAGGTTATCGATAACCATAACCTCAAAGTCCTGGGATACTAATCTATCGACAAGATGAGAACCTATAAAACCAGCACCACCCGTAACTATCGCCTTATATCGCATTTTTACTTACCTCCGAACGAAGATAAGCATTTATGAAAGGATCCAGATCACCATCCAGGACTTTTTTCACATCTCCTATCTCCATATCTGTACGGTGGTCTTTTATCTTCTGATATGGATGTAGGACATAGGACCTTATCTGATGTCCCCACCCAATATCCGCTTTCTTATCTTCTATCTCTCTTTTTTCTTCCTGCAACTCCTCTAACTTCCTTTGATATAACTTTGATTTTAATATTCTCCCAGCAATCCTTCTATTTTGCATCTGAGAGCGTTCACTCTGGCAGGATACCACGATGTTCGTTGGTTTATGGATAAGCCGCACAGCTGTATTTGATTTATTTACATGTTGGCCACCAGGACCGGAAGATTTGAAGGTCTCTAAAACTATATCTTCGTCTCTTAGCTCTACTTCTATATTATCATCCAGGAGGGGATAAACAAAGACAGAAGCAAATGAAGTATGCCTTCTTGCACCTGAATCAAAAGGAGAAATACGAACAAGCCTGTGAATACCGCGTTCTGCTTTAAGGTAACCATAGGCATATTTACCTTTAATCTCCAGAGTTACATCCTTTAGCCCTGCTTCATCGCCTCTTTGATAATCAATGACTTTGTACTTATAACCTTTACTCTCTATCCACCTCGTATACATTCGCAATAGCATCTCTGCCCAATCACATGATTCTGTTCCTCCAGCACCCGGGTGAATAGACAGGACTGCATCGCCCTTATCATTCTCCCCTGACAATATAACTTTTAGTTCAAAAACCCCTACCTTATTTTCCAGTTCACTCGATGCACCCTCTATGAGCAGATGGTCTTCACCTAATTTCTCAAGGTCGTAAAGATACTCTGTTTCTTCCTTGTATTCCTTCCATTCTTCCAGAAGTTCACTAATTCCTCCAATCTTCTTCATCACTTTTTCAGCCTTTTCTCTATTATTCCAGAATTTTTCTTCTTGACTCTCTTTCTTTAAGTCCTTTAGAATTTTCTCTTTCTCGGGAACGTCAAATATACCTCCCCAGCTTCCCTACCAATTCCCGAAGCTGTTTAAGTGTCATTCTCTTCTCCCACGTATTTTACGACGAACTCTATTTCATCTTCCCTACTCGTGATTTTACCCAACCATTTCTTCTCTATTATCTTATTCATTATTTCTCCTACTAAAGGCCCCTCTTCTACTCCCAATTCTCTAATCTCTTTTCCATTTAAATCACACACTAATTCATCTCTATTATCAAAGAAATTCTCAATGATTATAGAATTATTAGGATATTTCCCAAAAAGATATAAAAGTGTGTAATCTTCAAGATTAAAAAGTTCGTGAACTATTCTTACATCGACCAAACGTTTATTATCTATTTCTCTCACATACCCCATTTGTCTGGTAAAGCTCTTGTCAAAATTCAGTGATTTTGGATTCCTATTTTCAGCTAATGCAAGGATATAGGTGTTAACCGAATTAACTCCAAATTGAACAGAACCTATATCAACCCTTTCCTTAAAATTTTCATCGGGGCAATTAAAGCCAAGAACATCCAGTATCCCATAATACTTAAATAATGATAGGATGCTTGAACCGTCTTCCAGGCATATTTCGAATTCCTTCCATAATCTATCGTGAGTTAATTTAGTAAGGTACTTTATATCATGTTTCAAATACTTTTCAGTATCTTTCTCTAAGTTGAATTCTAATTCCAGCCTAAATCTAATAGCCCTGAAGATTCTCGTCGGATCTTCACGGAAACTTCTGGAATGTAAAATTCTTATCAGTCTTTTCTCACTATCCCCTAATCCATTGAACGGGTCTATGATATCCCCAAAGTATTCTGGCAGGAGATTACAGGCTACTGCATTAATAGTAAAATCCCTACGCCCTAGATCAATCATTATATCATCTGTTTTTTCTACTGCTGGCAATCCCACCTTACGTTTAGGGTATTTCTCACTTCGTGCAGTAACAAAATCTATCTTCCCTTCTTCCCATTTTACCGTAGCATTAGGAAAATGGTGATGAGAGAGAAGTTTACCGCCTACTTTTTCACGAAATTTCTTTGCAAGTTTTACCGCATCTCCAATACAGACAATATCAATATCCTGAGAGGTTCTTCCAAGAAGGAGATCTCGCACCGGCCCGCCTACAAGATAAGCCGAATAGCCCAGTTTCTTCGCTAATTTGCCAACGCTCTTTAATATCTCTCTTTGTCTCTTCGGAAAATTAACCTGTCTCATCAACGATTTTTCCTGTTATATCACTCGAGGAAATTCCATCGGCTTCTGCTAAAAAATTTACAATAACTCTATGGTCAAAAACAGAATGGATTATCGCATTGACATCATCTATAGACGGTGTCGGTCTGTCGAAAAGATAAGCCCTGGCCTTTGCACCCAAAAGCAGATACTGTCCACCTCTCGGGCTTACTCCCCATTCAACGTACTTCTTTACAAAATCAATATGAGTATCATCCGGTCTTGAATTCCTGAGTAGATTTACAACATAGTTAACCACTTTTTTACTTGCGGGCATAGATCTTACTTCTTTCTGGAGTTTCAGTAACTCTTTTTCATTGGTAACAGACTTGATATCGGGAAACATACACCGAGGTGAGCTGGCCACAACATTAAGCTCATCTTCATACTCAGGATAACCAATATTTATAGATAACATAAAACGATCAAGCTGTGCTTCGGGTAACGGATATGTGCCCTCCTGTTCTATTGGATTCTGTGTCGCTACAACAAAGAAAGGTGACCCAAGAAGATAATCCTCCCTTCCATAACTCACCCTTTTTTCTTGCATTGCTTCAAGTAATGCCGACTGAGTCTTGGGTGGGGCTCTGTTTATTTCATCCGCAAGGACAAAATTCGCGAAAACAGGGCCTCTTAGAAACTTGAAGGACCTTTCTCCAGTATCAGTTTCCTGGATAATTTCAGTTCCTGTTATGTCCGTTGGCATAAGATCGGGAGTAAATTGAATCCGCGAAAATGAAAGCCCTAATGCACGGGCAAGTGTGCTCACAAGTAGAGTTTTAGCAAGACCTGGTACCCCAATAATTAGAGTATGCCCCTCAGAAAGTATTGAGAGGAGTAACAACTGCAGTATTTCTTCCTGACCTATGATAACTTCATGGATCTTACTGTTTACTTTTTCCCCGAATTCATTCATCTAAAAACCCTTTTCGAAAGTGTGAAGTATAATGTCCACTTCCTCTAAATAAACCCATTTTTTCTTACCCGGAACAAATACATGTCCATCAAGGAAATACCATATCCCATCCTTTTCAAATACATACGAAATAAAAGGCCCACCCATCACTTTCTCCATATTTTGCCATACACCTTCTATTTTATAGGCCGTTATTTTATCAAATCTAACCTCGCAAATTCTGGTCATTGGAGCATAAACTCTATCTCCTTCGAAGTAGAGAGCGAATAAACTGTCTCGAAATTTAACTGGATCTAAAATAGATTCAATTCTATAGTAAAGCGTAACTAAACGATCCGGATTCTTCCTGATATAGGTCATAAAGTGCCCTTCTTCTTTACTGATGCGGTATCCCAGAGGTATCCTGAAAGATGCACCGAGCAATCTCTCCATTTTTTCGCTCTTTTGTCTCTGGAAATCATCCAGATACAAAACCTTCTCGAACCTTTCTCTTTCCTTATCCCGGAATAACTGATATATAGTCTCCCCGTATTGATTTACTAACTTTTGCGTCTCTTCCCTATCTCTGCCAGCTATAATTGCAACCGATTGGAGGTCTACCCAGAGATCCTCCTCGTACAAGAGTCCACCGCCTTCCTCTATGGACCTTTTTGATTCTTCGGACAGGAGTTTATCGATATAGGTATCACCCAGTGATCCAACTATAACGATATTTCTCCAGTATTTGTACTGCGAAAGTTGCGGAGGAGGATATTCACTGACCCGATAAACCTCTTCCCTGCTGGGATAGTACTCTGAATGTTCTAAAACTTTCTTAAGGCTATCAGTCTTTATTTCATCCGGCACGATAAGAATAACATCATCCCTCCTGCCAGCTGACTGCGGTAGAGCACGACCTCCCTTACACCCACTATTTACCAGGATTGCGAAGACGCTTAAGTAAAGAAGTAGCTTCTTCATCATAAGGATTTACCTCCTTCCAATGTTCTAGTAGATAAATTGCTTTCGCCGTATCATATCTTATGGTATACGAGAATATCGCACGGTAGATTTCAGGTTGTTTTAGAAGGTCCAACGCAAGAAAGTGCATGCTTTCACTATCGCCAACTGTGGAATAAAGATTCAACAATCCGAGATAGGCAGCCGCAGAGCCCTCTCTTGACCTTTCTATAACAGCTTCGAATTCCCTCTCTGAACCTTTGGATAATTCCATTCTATCATTTTCACTTAAACCCTCTCCTAATATCAACCAATCAAGTAGTACCTGTCCCCTGAAAAGGTGGATAAGAGGGAAATCCGTAACGGTAAGCACTTTATCGATAATAGGTATTAACTTTTCAGGTTGGCCAAGGACTAAATATATACCCCTCAGTTCAACCATCAAAGTTGTCAGGATACGGGATTCTTTTGAAAACAGAAGACCCTTTACATCTGCCATTGCAGCCTTCCGGAGAGTTTCTTTTTCTTCTTCAGTTAAGGTAATACTGTATGCCTCCGGGCTAACAAGTACCGCAGCAGAGATTACATCCCTTCTTAGGCTTCTTCCAAGAGAAAATAATAGTGAGGCATAATTACCTAACAATCTCCAGGCAGTTCTATCCTTATAGATAGAAGGATCATCAACAGAACGATAGGAAAATTTATTCATTAGAAGGTCCCAGGATAAATCACTATCAATCATATTTATCCCTTTCTTCCCGGTTAGGCGAAATACAAAACCTTCCATTATAAGATGATTTTCAAATCCTTTCTTATTCTCCATAGAAGCGGTGGCAGCAAAATAAATATTAATCGAGGGATTAAAGTCTTCAGTAATATACTTACTAACAAAGGAATCGACGGGCATTAAAAGGTCGCGAAGCGTGGGTTTCCTACCAAGTGATGAGACAATGATATTCCTCACAACCATATCCTTAAGGTAAATTATACTTCCATCCTCACCCCTTGTTGGATAGAGATGATCTATCACCCATTCCTGAAAGTCCTTATTAGTCTTACCCATCCTCCTCTCCTGAAGGTACTTCCCTTCATATTGAGTCCCCTTAAAAGGTAAGGCAAAGTCCATTGGAACGCCTGCCCATATCATCTGCTTTATATACCACTGGGTATTCATAAGGGAAAAACACGCTACCCTTATACCCCTCCTATTTTCAGGATCGAACTTCCGATACCCTTTCACTTCCTGCAGGAACCAGAGAGGAAATGTATCATTATCTCCATTTGTAAAGAGGACTGCGTACGGCCTGGGACTCATAAGTATATTATACGCATAATCATGAGCTATCCAGTTTCCCCTTCTATTCACATGACTCTTGATATTGCTTATTGCTGGAAGTATTCCGATAAGCACGGCAAGGGCTATCCCGCTCCATCCATATCTGGGTGCCCTCTCTTTGAGCCAT
>DAOVFB010000001.1 GCA_030668705.1 Candidatus Stahliibacteriota bacterium | reverse complement strand
TAAATGTCATACTTTATTATCATAAATAGATGTCACATTTTGGGATTAATATCTCATAGAAATAACATTAAATTTAAGTAATCAATGCATGAGGACTTACCGTTAAAAAAAGCGTCTCGGAGGGTGAGCGGGCATGGTTCGAGGGGTCAAAATTATATAAAAAAGACGGAAATTTATTTAAGTTCAGAAGAACTAAAGGGATTGGGAAAAAGTCTTTTTAAGGTTGTTTCCTTTATCTCACCCTCTCCATTTACAAGAATAATCCCCATATCCCGGGTAAATTCCGAAAGGAATTGGAGACAGGCACCACAGGGATAGGGAAAATCCTTACTATCTGCTGCTATCACTATCTTTTCGAAATCTTTGGAGCCATCGAGTATGGCATTTATCATAGCAACCCTCTCGGCGCAAATGGTGAGGGAATAGGAAACATTCTCTATATTGAAACCCTGATATATGGTTCCGGAAGATAAAAGAGCAGCCCCCACTCGAAATTTCGAGTAGGGGGCATATGCTCTTTCTTTTGCCTTTCGGGCAGATTGGATCAGTTCCTTATCAGAATGAATGACTCGAAGAACTTCCCTTTCTATTACCTGCTAAATCCTTGATCTCAGGACTAACCCAGCCTGTGTAACCAGAAACGCTATTACCATCCCCTCTGGTGAAACGGACTATGGTATGTCCACCTTCGTTTCTTATTGATAAAACACCATCTCCATATCCTGGATAACTGAGATAAATTGTGCTCAGTGCTATGGTACTTTCATCTATTTCCTCTGAGAACTCTACCTCAAAGTGCGAATTAAGAGCACTCCAACTAACTACATATGGAGGCTCAATATCATCTGCAACCTCGGTGCTATCTATATTTCTGCCAAGAGTAGTAAAGTAATATTCGGCTTTAATAATATCAACTTCATCCAGTTTATTTCCTGCTTCATCGGCAATTGCGCCAAAGATTCGTAAGAAATATTCGGTTCCAGGTTCAAGATTCTCTTCTGGTTTTACAGTAACTCTTCCAAAATTCGTCTCAGATGTATCACCCTCATAGGTAACCTCATCCAGGGTAACCTCTTCCCCACTATTTGCCATAATGAGCATCATAGTTGTTCCATCAATGGTATTCGGATCGACACCAACTATATGAAAAGAACTATCAGATGCATCAATGGTCAAATCAACGATATTAATAGCCACATCCACATCGGTCCACACATCATAGACTACGCTATCTCCAATCAGGAAGCGCATAGGACTATTAATCCAGGGGTGATATATATCTTCCATATCAAATGGAGAGTCACCGGGTGAACCATTAGACCTCACAGTGGCAAACAGTAGAATGTAGTCATCATCAGGACTCTCTCCTCCAATATCGTCCATATCGCTATCAAGGAAATTTCCTCTGGTATCATATATATCACTGGCATACAGTTTAAGTATATAGGTGGTGTTGTAGTCAAGGTCAGCAACTGGTTTCATTAAGAGGTCTGACTGTCCGCCAGAGGTTGACCATTCATATGTATATGTAACTTCGTCACCATCGGTCTCTTCTACCTTTATCCCTGTGGATGCGGTATTTACAACATCATCAAAGTAGATATATATCCAGCTCGTCTCATCATCAGGATGAACACCTACTGAAGTCGGATCTGTAACAAGTGTCCCCGAAACGCCCTCAAGATGGAGTGGATTCTCATCAGTTGTGAGAAGAGTGGTATCAGGTGAAAGCGGATTTATATCTTTTTTTGCACAACCTGCGACAATTAGAATTAATACGGCAAATATCAATACTATCTTTTTCATTTATGCCCCCTTTAGTATGAGACAGTTGCTGAGAGTTTAAGGGATTGGAACCAGTCTGTGGATAGGAGTTCGACACCTGAAACGTCAAACATCCCGAGTAAGTCGATACTCAGGTTGTCGGAAGGTTTCCAACCCAGACCATAGGCGAAATTAACAGTCTGGTTTTCACTATAATCATTCTCTTTGGTAGACTCATATTCAACATCTTCGTATGTGGTTGTAGTAGTACCATCACCATAGGTAATGGTGTGGACTTCCCTCTGTACCTCGTCTATCTCTTCTATATTCTTTGTATTGATATTCTCCTTTATTGCTAAAGCGCCAAACCTGAGGAACCAATCCTTGTTCTTACCGACATTTATCTCTATACCTGCAGGAACATAGATTGCATCCACTATAGTCTCATATGTCCTCATTGAACTATATCCGCTCTGTGTTATGTCAACATAATCATCAGGATCGGCCGGATCTAAATCACCATCATCGTATTCAATTCTTTCAATGTTTGTGTAATCCTGGTCGTATTCACGGGTGAGCCTTGAACTATTGAATCCTGCCCCAAGACCAAAACGAACATTGCTTGCTAACTGCCATTCCATCCTACCACCTATTCCCATGTTCATACCTGAGACGGATATAGGTGCGATATACTGATCGGTATACGCGTAGATATCAGAATCAACATTTCCAGCATTCATATCGTGAGTTTCAGTGAAATTGAAATAAGAGTCCTCATAATCACCGCTACCAAAATTCATACCAAATCTTCCTGATACTTCCCAGGTTAATACGGGATCGGTATTCTTCAATCTTAAAGCGATTCCTGCTTCATTATTGGAGTATTTATCCATTCCAGCGGAATATGTAGTATCCAATTCGGTATCTGTTATGGATGCAGGGGGAGGTGCAAGGTTCTCGAAATAGTGATAGTTAGATGTCCATTTATCCTCAATATTAGACATATTAAAGTAGAAATCCCCTCTTAGGTCCCAGCTCATAAATGGACTGGTATAGGCAAGATTGAATTGATTGGAAGGAGATGTGTAGATATAATTGTCGGCCTCATCCTCTCTGTAAAACTCAGTAAGATCTCCAGTACTATAGTCCTCCCTATCAAAGTAGAGTGAATCCGAGTTATCCTCAGTGAATTTGTCTGCCACTCGGCGGTAAGTGAGTGCAAAAGCGCTCACTCCCATATCCTTTCCAATATTGACCAGGATATCACTTTCAAGGTCACTATCCTCGCCTGCTTCCTCTACATATCTGTAATCAATAAAATCTATGGAGCCATCACCGTTTGCATCCCATTCTCTATGCCAGACACCAGAGAGGAATCCGTCCCCCCAGAGATCATCCCATCCATCCCCATCCACATCAATGCCTAGAAAATCGGGATCAAGATCTTTCATAGTCCCCCAGAAAAGGGCACTCTTCAGTCCCCAGAATTCTGGAGAAACATATCCGATAACAAAGGTGTTATCAGAGTTATAACCCATAAGTTCCTCTGTGCCTGTTGAAAGGTTGCTGAGATTGGTGAATATTCGAGCCCCATCAACCTCAAAAATGTCTGTCCCGTTTATGGCATAGTCCAGGTCATCTCTTATAATATAGGTTGCCTGCTGCCTGAAGGACTCAAGATTCAAACCTTGAGCTGAAACAGTTGACACAAATAACAGGATAGACAGCACTACAAACAACTTCTTCATACATACCTCCTTACTTTCAGTTTAACAATTCCTGAACGCGTCCTTGTAATGTTCTAGTTGCTCTTCATTACCTCTTATACTTATTACATCAAATCTTACATCAACCTTATCATAAAGGTCATTCTTTACAAGGTAATACTTTGCTCCTTTTATGATATTAATTCTCTTCTTCCTGTCAACCCCTTCTACTGGATACATAAAATTTGTCGCAGTCCTTCTTTTAACTTCAACAAAAACAACTAAGTCCTTTTTTCTGACAATAAGATCTATCTCGAAATTGCGTCCTATGAAATTATGTGCCAGGATTTTATACCCTAACCCCTGCAAATGCTTCGCTGCAATCCTTTCGCCTCTATCCTTAAAATTCATTTATTGGCCTGAATGTTTTCCTATGTATTGGACTGGGACCAAATTTCCTTATATTTTTAATATGGAGAGCTGTTCCATACCCCTTATGTTTGGCAAATCCATATTGCGGGTATAAGATATCAAAAAATTCCATCACCCTATCTCGGAGTACCTTTGCCACAATCGAGGCTGCACCGATAAGATGGGAAAGTGCATCACCACCCTTTATCGCCGTCTGAGAAATAGGTAAACAGGGAATAGAATCCCCATCAACCAGAACCCAATCTGGTATCAGGGAAAGGTTTAAGAGGGCACGATACATAGCTTCAAACACCGAATAATTTATCCCCCATTTATCTATCATAATCGAATCTACAAATCCAATTCCTACCGATATGGAAGAATTCAGTATCAAGGGAAAAAGCTCAGAACGCTTTTTCGGGGTGAGTTTTTTGGAATCAGTAACCCCAGGAATAATTAAACCTTTTGGTAATACAAGAGCACAGGCAGCAACAGGTCCGGCAAGTGAACCCCTTCCGACCTCATCTATACCACACACAAAGGTAGCACGGGAGGGACACCACTCCCCTTCGATATCTCTCATTTCTTTTCTTTAATTCTGGCCGCCTTCCCTTCCCTTTCCCGAAGGTAATAAAGTTTGGCTCTACGAACCTTACCTTTCTTGAGTATTTTTATTGAATCAATAATTGGAGAATATAAGGGAAATACCTTCTCGATCCCTATCCCCTGCGTTACTTTTCTGACCATAAACGTCTTACCGGTTCCCGACCCTCTCTTGCCGATTACTCTTCCTTCAAAGCGGTGCAGACGTGTTTTATCCCCTCTCTTTTCCTTTGTTATCACACGGATTAGATCGCCTGGTGAAAAATCAGGGGTATCCTTTATATACTCCTCTCCCATTATTTTTATATTTTCCATTTTTCTCTCCTTTGTTGCTATCTCATACCTACGCTAAAAGATCTGTTCTATACTTCTTTGTGAGTTTTAATGCTTCCTTTTCTCTCCACATCTGTATCTCTTCATGGTTACCGGACAATAACACCGAGGGAACCTCCATCCCCCGAAAGACCCGTGGCCTTGTATAATTCGGGCAGTCCAATAACCCATTCTCAAAGGAATCTCCTAAAACAGAAGCAGAATCACTTACAGCACCGGGAAGAAGCCTTACCACCGCTTCAATAACTACCATCGCAGCAATCTCTCCACCACTCAGGATATAATCACCTATGGATATCTCTCCATCGGCAAAATCTCTAACCCTCTCATCTACACCCTTATATCTGCCAGATATTAGAGTTATTGTTTCCCTGCCAGAAAGGTCCCTGGCGAGAGCCTGATTGAACAACTTTCCCCGTGGCGTAAGCAAATAAACGCTTCCCGGATTATCGAGGCTCTCTAAAGCAGAAACAATTGGCTCAACCTTCATAATCATCCCGGCACCCCCTCCATATGGATAATCATCAACCGTTCCATATGAATCCAGAGCAAAATCCCTGATATCAGTAACCTCTACCTCAAGAAGACCTTTTTCCTGCGCTATTCTGACTATCCCGGTTTTCAGAAATACCGTAAATAAATCCGGAAAGATGGAGAGGACATTTATTCTCATTTCACTTACGATAAATTATTATTCGGAGGGTTCTAAAATCTCCAGTACTGCTCGTTTACCAACCTTCATCGAAGAAGCAGTAACAATTGTTCTAATCGCTTTGGCTGTCTTTCCAGCCTTGCCTATAATCTTACCAATATCATTCTTGCCAACCTTGAGTTCATAGACAACTGTACGCTCACCTGCAATCTCTTCCACTTCCACTTTATCTGGTTCATCTACCAATGATTTAGCTATGTATATTATTAGTTCCTTCAACGTTCTCTACCTCCTTATTTTTATTTGCTCGCCATCTTTTGAGTAACGACTTGACTCTTTCTGACAATATAGCCCCTTTTCCATGCCATCTCATAATTCCTTCTTCATCCATTTTCAGCTCTTTTGTCCTCGGATTATACCAACCCAGTTTCTCCAGGTATTCTCCATCACGGGGATTCCTGGAATCAATAGCCACTATTCTATATGTCCGTTGCTTCTTCTTTCCTACCACAGTTAATTTTACCTTAACCGACACAAAAACCTCCTTCTCTTCCTCATTTTCGCAAGAGAATATATTCCTTCTTCGCTTGTCCTCCCTTATCTTTTGTCCAGTCTCGTTAGGCTGAAAAGTAATATAATCTATCTGTTTTGTCAAGCCCTGCAACACATACTGTCATTACCAAAAATAAATGTCCTACTTTATTCCCAAAAATAGATGTCACATTTAGGAAAAACTATCTCATAGAGATATAATTAGATTCAAGGAATCAATACATGAGGACTTGCCGCTCCGATGCGCGTCTCGGAGGGCGAGCGGGCATGGTTCGCGAGATTTTAATCTCACGAGAGCTCGATGCGAGAGCCGAGCAGCAATTTCCACGGCTTTCGGAAATTGACCGCGTCTTTTCGTGTGGCAAGTCCGAATGGCTGATGAAAATGTACCATTTTTCGTAGTAATTAAATGTGACATATTGCTTTGGAATAACAGCCATGCAACACATATGTCATTACCTCTTGACAAAAAGATAAATCTCTCTTATATTGTTAGAGTAGTCTAACTTAATGGGAGATAATATGGAGTTAACTGAGAGTAAGGAAGATTATTTAGAAACAATATATCAGATATGCAAAGAAGAAAAAGTAGCACGGGTAAAAAGTATAGCAAAACAGCTAAATGTTTCACTTGCAAGTGTAAATTATGCCGTTAATATCCTCACTGAAGCAGGATTACTGAAACATAAAAAATATGGTTACATTGAATTAACAGAAAGTGGAGGAAAGATTGGCAGGGAGATCTTACGGAAACACCACATAATAAGGGATTTTTTAATAAATGGGTTAGGAGTAGATGAAAAAACCGCAGATGAAGAAGCCTGCAGAATCGAACACGATATATCCAATCATACACTGGAAAGAATAATTTCCTTTATGAAGTCAAAGAATAAAAAAAGGAAAAGTAGATGAACCTGGTAGAGGCAAAGCAGCATGTCGCTCTTAAAGTAATAAGTATTGAGGCAGGAGGGAGAGCACAGAGAGCCCAGAGACATATGGGAATGGGACGAGGAGCACACAGAATGTCAAGACATGCAATGCCAAGACATATGGGGAGTAGAAGGGGCCTTAGAATACAAAAAAGATTGGGGGATATGGGAATTAGAGAGGGAACTATTATTAGAAAAGTCTCCCAGCAGGCCTTCAGAGGGCCTATAGTCGTGGAAATAGGAAGGATGCGGCTTGCAATTGGTCCCTTTATGGCAACAGCTATTAAAGTAGAGGAGCTCGAGTGATTAGGAAAATTCTCCTCATGGGAAATCCAAATGTCGGAAAGAGTGCAATATTTACCCGCTTAACCAGTGTTCGTGTCATCGTTTCAAACTACCCGGGAACAACTGTGGAATTTACTAAAGGTTCGATCAGATTGGATGGCAAAAAGGTAGAAGTGATAGATGCGCCCGGGACTTATACACTTGATCCTGATTCACCCGCAGAAAAAGTGGCGGCAAACCTTTTAAAGGAAAATGATCCTAAAGAAACAGTGGTAGTTAATATAGTAGACTCGACAAATCTTGAGAGGAATTTGAATCTTACACTCGAACTTCTCTCGGCAGGATTCCCGACTATTGTTGTCCTGAATTTCTGGGACGAGACTGCACATAAGGGAATAACAATAGATGTAGATAGATTAGGCAATCTACTCAATGTTAAGGTTATTACCACCGTAGGTATTACCGGTAAGGGCATAAAAGAACTCAAGGAAAATTTAAACAATGCTAAACCCTCGGATTTTAATGTCCCTAAAGAACAAAGATGGAATACAATTGGAAACATAGTAGAAGAGATACAAACTGTAAAGCATCACCATCATACATTCCTGCAGGGATTAGAGGAAGCATCAACTCATCCCGTAGCAGGATTCCCTATCGCTCTCATAGTTCTATTTGTTTCCTTCTATGTTATACGCTTTATAGGAGAAGGCCTTATCGGGTGGGTTTTTGAACCCTTATTTAACAACCTCTGGGCTCCGGTATTGATGAAAATTTCAACCCTCTTAACCCATTCCGGCTTCTGGCATAATATTTTGATTGGTAATTTAGTAAATGGAGAGATTGATTTCTTCCAATCCTTCGGGATCTTAAGCACCGGATTATATATACCAATAGGGGCAGTGCTTCCATACATATTCAGTTTCTATCTTATTCTTTCTCTTCTCGAAGACATAGGTTACCTGCCGAGACTTGCAATCCTACTTGATAGATTGATGCATCAGATTGGTATTCATGGAATGGGTTTCATTCCAATGCTGCTTGGTCTCGGTTGCAATGTACCCGGAGCTCTTGCAACCCGGATAATGGAAACAAGAAAAGAACGTTTCATCTCAGGAACCGTCATGGCAATAGCAGTGCCCTGTATGGCACAGATTGCCATGATCTTCGGACTTCTGGGCAAATATGGATTCCGTGGTTTTGCTCCGTTATTCGGAACTCTATTTATCGTATGGTTCGTTCTCGGTAAAATAATGGCAAAATTCGTGCGCGGAGAGAGTCCTGAAATCTTTACGGAGATACCTCCCTATAGATTTCCTTATTTCACCTCTCTTTTTAAAAAGGTATGGATGCGGGTCCAATGGTTCTTAAAAGAAGCCCTGCCCTTTGTTTTACTCGGGGTTTTACTTGTTAATCTTTTATACACTCTTGGCGTTATAGATTTCCTCTCAAGAATCTTTGGTCCTGGTCTATCAAAGATATTGGGGCTGCCACCAGCGGCAATCGCTGCACTTCTCATCGGATTCCTGCGAAAAGATGTTGCCGTAGGAATGCTCGCACCTCTTGGCTTATCGATGGGGCAACTTGTTACTGCTTCTGTAGTCCTTACAATGTACTTCCCCTGTGTGGCCACATTTGTAGTTCTTACCAAAGAACTTGGATTCTGGGATATGCTGAAATCAGCTATTATAATGGTTGTATCCGCATTCTTCGTAGGCTGGATACTTAATCTGATTTATTGAAGTTTAGGCTTTGTCCCAAGGTTGACAATCTTTGGGACACATATATACTTTCAATATGGCACAGGGAGTTAGAAAAGGGACAATATTCAACATTTTTGGACAGTATGGAGCTGCATTCTTCATTTTCCTATTTCAGGTAATTGCAGCGCGTTTTCTTGGCCCTTCGAAATTCGGTCTTCTGAGCCTACTCTATTCGCTCATCATGACATTCAAGATCGTATTATCTTCGGGGGCAAGAGATACCCTTATGAAAAATATTCCATATTATCAGGCTATTGGAGATGAAGAAGCATTAAACACGGTTTATAAAAAATCCACACTAATCTTTTCAATCCTTGCAGGCTTATTTCTTTTAATCTCATTGTCCCTCTCACAGCCGATATCACTCAAGTTATTTGACGATAACTTGATTTTACTATTCGAATTCATTCTGGGAGTGCTACTCTTATCAAGTTTTCGATTTTTTCTTTCAGTAGTCGAAGGGCGAAGAGAATTCCACCTTGTTTCCTTATTCCTTGTTTCTCATCGAATATTTCTTCTCATCGGCATTATCATTGGATTAATGATAGAAAAGAGTGCTGTATCAACAGGGGCAGGAATTGCTTTAAGTCCTGTCATTCCTTTACTAATTCTACTTGTTTTGACCTTTTCAAGAAACTGGTTTTCAATAAGCGGTAAGCAAAAGCCGATAAAGGGATTAGAGTTATTTATTATCGAAATAAGCCTCTTGAATTTTTTCGGAATTTTTCTGTTAAGGCTGGGCCCCTTGATGCTCAAACTGCTCGGCGGTGAGAATGCCAATTTTTACAACGGGCTCTATATCGCCATTTTCATGCCCTTAAATTTGATGAGAGGTATCTTGATTGCTTTGTTTACGAGTCTCTTCCCTAATATCTCAAGAGCTTTTGGTGAAAAAAATAAAGAACAAATAAAGAGATATATAAGAAAAAGCACTTTTATTGTTCTCTATGTCATAATATCTATAAGCCTTGTCTTTTTACTCTGGGGACCAGCTATCGTAAAATTGCTTTATGGTAAGTCATATGAGGTTCAGAGATTGGACTGTATACTTATTTCCTTAATGATTGGATTCTATATGTTTGCCAGATTGATTAACAGGATACTCGTTGCCGGAGGAAAATACAGAGTTTCACTATTCTCTATCATAGGTTCTCTGTTTGTAGCTATTATAGCCGTAGTGCTTCTGGAAATGAGCCCGATGATCAGGGTAGAGTTATCATTACTTGCAGGAACCTTCTTTTATGCTGTCAGTCAGGCATACTATCTTTTTTTCAAGAGTAACTTTCTTTAACCCTTTCCCTCTGTGGGAAGAAAAAACCCGAAAGAAATATTAAATAACCTATAAATGATAAGATTATCCCTTTCTTCTCTTCTGTGTTATCATATACCATTTCTACCTTGTGGTTTCCTTCTGGAATTTCCACTCCTCTAAAAAGGTAATTGGTTCGATATACTTTAGCTCCCCTACCATCTACTCTCGCTTTCCATCTGGGGTAATAGTTCTCTGAGAATATTACAATTCCTGGAGCATTTGAGTTGACTTGTAGAATAATCTGGTTAGGGCTATAAGATGTAATATCTATTGAATACTCATGCTTTATGTTCTCATCCGTTTGATACGAAGGGCTTTCATCAAGATAGCAGGAATCAAGAGGTGAAAAGTCATCCTCTCCGATTTTCCCTAAAACAAATTCGTAATCCTTCTGGATATTAAAGAGATGGACCATATAAATCCTTGGAACTTGGTCAGGGTTCTTAAAAACTATATATTTATTTGTTCTATAAATCTCTTTGTATCTCAAGATGAAGTTCTTCCATTGTTTTATCTGATTTTGAACCCTTTCCGGATATCCTGAAATATCCTCTGGTAATGGGCTATCGATAAGGTATTTTACATTAAGAAGGTCAATCAATTTAGGATTGAGGATTAATCTTGAAGGCTGAAACATCACCGAATTCCCTGCCCCTATATAATTTTGATATACCTTAAGCGGGTTTGGAGCATATCCTCCTACATTTTGTAATCCGTGGAGTGCAAGCAACCCATCCTTATCATGTTCATACTGTAAAGGAAAGATACGGAACTTGGAACTATCCCTTTTTAAAAAATCTACAACACCATCGGATGCATAGTATTTATCAGGATGGGGAACAGCCTTCAAGAACTTTTTCTCAATGGGCCAGACTTCAAAGAGAAAGACCACACCGATAGCAAGAAATAACCATGTCTTTTTGAACTTATTCTTAGACACCGCCAGTAGGAACCCTGAATAAATTAATGCAAAAAGAAACGAAAAATAGAACCCTTTTATAATCAAAGGGTAATTCCTGTAAAGCACAGAAATCTTGCTTTGGACAATAGATCTACTGTAACTATAATAAAGTTTTGTGGAGATAAAATTAGCAAGGTTTGTCTGTATTCCCGATTTCGCCAGCGTGAATATAAGAGCAAGTAGTAGTATAAATCCTGAGAATCCAAAAATATAATATACTTTTTTCCTATCATATTCAAGGTCGTTCAGAAAAAACATTCCAGCTATGACCATGGCAAAAACAGTCTGATAGAATAGCATAGCAGGGGCTCTGAATTTTTGTATGCCAGGAATCAAGTAATAGTAAATTCTATAGAAAAAAGTATGCCCTCCCCAGGCAAAAAGTAGTGAAAGGACGAATAACCATATAGAGAATTTCACCCATCCCCTCTTTCTCTCAAATATCACCCCACCAAGAAAGAGTAGAAGCACCAATATACCTGTGAACTCTGTATGAAGTTTGAAGTAGTTCCTACCCCAGTAATTGTCCAGAATTCCTGAAAAATAAGGATTGAATAAACCTAAGGTTTCCTCGGGAGGCATTGACCAGGAAGTTGCATATTCATACCCTCTGCTTGCACCCCTTGCCCCATATGGGAGATTCATCTTTACAGGAAATATGTAAAAAGAATACATCATTGTACTCACAAGGAAGGTAAGCACAAGGAATGAAGATATTTTAATAATTTCCTTCCTCTTGTACTCTTTTCTTTTGGCTATCAGGTACCATATAACAAAGCCCAGTATAGTCGGAACATAGTAGTAAGCCATCTGGAAATGTCCCATAAGGAGTGTTAGTCCTCCTGTTCCACCCGCTAGGATGAAATACCTTATTCTTTTTTTCTTCAAGCCCATAAAAATCAGATAGAAAATCATTGGAAATAAGGCAGCACTTACTGTCCTTCCAAGATGTCCCCCTTCTGTTGTTGATGCTATTACTCCAGTCCAGCCGTAAAGTATTCCCCCAAGAATTGCCAGATTTCTTTTAATTCCAATATTTTTAAGAAGTAAATAGGTTCCAAAGGAAGCAATTGAGATTATAAATACATAGGTGAGAACATGAACTATATGAGTAGGAATTATAAACCGTGACAACATGGTTGGAGTCATAATATCCCCGAAAAATGAACTAACTGTCGAGTTACCCGAAAAAACATACGGATTCCAGTAGGCAATTGAATGAGAATTTTCGATAAATTCCGACATCCACACTTTGTTAAAGTAAACACCAAGTAACCAGTCACTTCCATACAACATCACCTTACCGGTTATGAATTTACGAAAATATATAAGAGGTAAAATTAGATATCCTAAAAAAACATATAAATCAAAGAATTTTTCTTTCATTCTTCCTCCTTTGTATTTACAGAAATGTTCCATAACTCTTTTATTTTTCTGGCATAATTTACCCAACTATATTTCGCTCGCAAAGATTTGAGATCGGAATGAAGTTCTTCCAGTTTGGAAGGTGATGATAAAATTCTTTCAATTACAAAAGAGAGGTCTTGGGAATCAACTTTGGAGATTAAAGAACTATCTAAAGCAAACTCGCGTAATCCTTTAACATCGGATACAACATAAGGCAACCCACAGCTTATTGTAAGCATTATGACACCGCTCTGTGAATCAAATTGTTTATAAGGTAATACTAAAAGATCAGCAGCAGAAAAATAAAAAGGAACTTGACTTTCAGGAATAAATTCGTCTCGTAAGATTATTCGTGAACTTATATCCTCTCCAAATGAATTTATTAGATTTAAATAATCATCAAAGTCTTTCCATGGTCTGCCGGCTATGATAAGCCACACATTTTTGTCATTTCGAGCAATATGCTTAAAGGATTTGAGGAGTAAATCAAGCCCTTTGTATGGCCTTAAATTCCCAAAAAACAGTAGGACTTTTGCTTCATTGGGAATTGAAAATTTTTTTCTCGCTTCCTTGGCAGGGATATCCTCGCAGGGATATACCCCATACGGTATGACATGGATTGAATCATGATCTACTGCATTTCCTGAACACTCAGTATGAACTATTACCAAATCAACTAATCTCATCCATATATTGAAAAGAACCCTT
Source organism: Candidatus Stahliibacteriota bacterium (assembly GCA_030668705.1). Classification (GTDB taxonomy): domain Bacteria; phylum Hydrothermota; class UBA3072; order UBA3072; family UBA3072; genus DAOVFB01. The sequence goes on along the minus strand of DAOVFB010000001.1, from coordinate 47,567 downwards.
TCTCCAATAATGCCCTCGTGCGATACTGGATTATGAAGTTCAGCAAATATTTTTATATTTTTCTTTTTCAATAAATAAGACAGAAAAATATAATGGGGAAGTTGGATAACATTCCACCATTCCATCAAAACAACAGGAGATGAAATATTCCTATATGTTCTGACCCAGGAGAATGGATTAATAATGCTTAAACTGTAAAGTATTTCGAAATCTTTACTTGAAGTTAACGCTCTACCATACTTAACAGTGTTAATCCTGAGAAAGGGGGGATAAAATCGATAATAAGCGAGTATTTGAAGAGAAAAGCACTGGGCGAGCGTCTTTATAGCTGAAAGAGTAAAATTACTTATACCCAAAACAGGAGGGAGTGAAGAGAGCACCGACAGAGAAGGTTTTTTTATCTCTATCATATCCTGATTATTTGTATATCCGTAGGTATCCCCTGAACAAAAATTCAATAAGATGTTCCCATAGACCAAAAAATCTCCTGTTAGGAAAGGTATCCATAAATTCAAGACAAAAACCATTATCCTCCATGAATTGGGAAAGTTCTGATGGTGTGTACTCCCTGACATGCGTACACAAAGGTGTTTGATATCTCTCGAAAGGTAATGCCCACTTTAATACCCGCTTTATAAAGGCTTGCAGAGAAGTTGGCAGATTTATGTATAAATTTTTCAACATATTTCTGGGTAAGGATCCTACACTAAGCCTACCTTATCTGTTGTAATAAGGATAAAACTCTGAGGTTTAGTAACTCGTTGAATCTCTTCAAGTGCTATTTCTAACTCATATAAGTGCTCACGGACTTTCTCAATTTTTATTTTGCGCTCTCCTTCATCGTATCGGCGCGTAAATACAACCGCATGTTCCTCAGAATAATCTTTTCTGGTAAACCTACAGGCTCCCGTCACACGTTTTCATATATAATTTTTATATATATCCTAACCCCTTCAGATGTTCTTTTATTGATTTATCCTCATCTTCCGATAAATAATGTGCCTCTTTCTGAGAATATGGTAAATCTTTATATTCTTCCTTGTAAGAACCTTCAATTAATGCTTCTTTCAGAATCCTGCCATCAACATCTTTCGGGATTGGGATATCTCCAAGTGCACAGGCGGTGGGAAAGACATCTTTAATAGAGCTATCTCCTAATTCTATACCCTTTTTAACCCTATCACCCCGAATAAGAATAATACCATCCAGGGCAGACACATGATGACCCACTAAATCAGGGCGGTCGATCCTTTTATCGATAAGTTTCCCGGGAAGATTAGTGTTCAGCTTATAATCCTTTGTAGTTGTATATACCACATCGGGCATCTCATCAAAGTATTCACCTTTATATAAATCCCATTTTGTCTTTGCATCAAGGAATATCGCTTTGCCATTCTCCGGGTCCTTAGCATCTATAAGAAGACCCTTAACCTCTTCCGCTCCTTCCTTTTTACTCTCTTCATTCGGATAATATTCAGGGTTAAGATAAATGCCTGCATACCAGTTGGCATAAGCCCTTGTCTTATCCCAGTTTATCTTTTCCTTTATACTTTCCCTCACTATCTTCAGCTTAAATCTATCAGTGAAAAGATTCTTCAGGAAGCCAAATCTCTTTACTGTCTCTATACCGGTTTTATATATAAAGTTTGAAAATCTGCCCTTAACATTTTCTGCTCTTTTTAAAAATCCTTTATCTTCAAGATATTGATTGATATGGAAGTATTTTATTGGGGCATCTGTAAATCCATGATCAGATATAAACAAAATATGATTAGGCTTTAACTCCTCATATATCCTTTCCGCACTCCTATCGGCTCTCTTAAAGTAATCAAGTAGGAGATCCTTTTTATCCCAGAAATAATGCATAAAATTATCCATTTCCTTGAAATTCATCATAAATATCTCCGGGTCATATTTACAGAGAAGTTTAATTGTCCATTCAGTTCTCTCTTCAAGTAGATTAAGAAGGTCCTTGTGTAGCGCCTCTTTATTCAATGTCCTGTCACCGAAACCCATACCACTGGAAAGAGCAATGTCAATCCGATAGCCTTCTAATTCACCTTTTAGTTCCGGAGGATAAGTGAAATTTTCAGCGTTCTTTGGTGTCAGGAAACCTGTGATCTCAAATCCATTCACCTCCGTGGGAGGATAACTCATGGGTATGTTTAAAGCCCCAACTCTCCTACCGAACTCAGATGCCCATTCCCATAATGACCAGGTCTTAATATCAGTGAAGTTTATAAACTGCGCTGAAGAGAAGTAGTCCGGATCAAAGCCTCTCTTTTCTCCTTTATAAAGAAAGGGTCCAATCTTCGCAGGATTTTTACCAGTAAATATCACCGGCCAAGCAAGCATTGAATACGCAGGAATGATACTTCTTAGCTTACCAAAAGCACCCTCTTTCGACAGCCTTGAAAGAAACGGTAATTCACCTTTCTTTATCCATTCCTTAAACTCTTTATAAGGTGCACCGTCAAGGCCTATTATAAAAACCTTGTTCATGATAGAATAATTACATAAAAGAAAAAAATGTCAACCCATTTTTCTTTTTTTTCATTCTTATACACCCTTTGGGCTGAGAATGACTCGACTTAAGAAGATAGCCATCTCTTGACAAAATTCTCTCAGCCAGTATGATAAATTTATGGAGAAACATAATAGGGAATTACCTGAGGACCTTTCTCTTTTAATTACTGGTGGAGCTGGTTTTATTGGCTCAAATTTCATCAGGTACTTATTGAATAACCATTCCAATGTTCAAATCACCAATCTTGACAAACTTACATATGCAGGCAACCTGGAGAATCTTTCTGATATTGAAAACGATAAGAGACACAGTTTCATAAAAGGTGATATATCCAATGCAATGCTTATAGATAAACTATTTAACGAAAAGGATTTTAATGTAATTGTCAATTTTGCAGCCGAAACTCATGTAGACAGGAGTATGCTTGATACATCTCCCTTTATAGAAACAAATATCAAAGGCACACTCGCCCTGCTTGAAGCATCAAGGGAATATAACGTCAAACGCTTTATTCAGATATCAACAGACGAGGTCTATGGAAGCCTTGATAATGAAGGTAAATTTAGTGAAGAGAGTACGCTCCATCCAAATAACCCGTATTCTGCATCAAAGGCATCTGCCGATCTAATCTGCCTTTCATATTATAAGGGTTATGGTGTCCCTCTAATTATAACGAGAAGTTCAAATAACTATGGACCCTATCAATTCCCGGAAAAACTCATTCCCTTAATGATAAAGAATGCACTTGAGGGTAGGAAACTGCCAGTTTATGGAGAAGGTAAGAACATTCGTACCTGGCTTTATGTACTGGATAACTGCAGGGCAATTGATATGGTAATGAGAGAAGGTAAGGTCGGTGAGATATACAATATTGGTAGTGACTATGAGACGGAAAACATAGAGGTCGTTCGGTTAATTTGTAAATCATTAGCAGAAGAAACCCATAAGAACAAAGAATATTATGAAGCCCTTATCACATTTATAGACGACCCCCGTGGGGCAGCACACGACTTCCGATACGCACTTGACTATGAGAAAATAAAGAATACAACCGGTTGGAAACCAACAACCGATTTTACAACGGGGTTAAAGGAAACTATAAAATGGTATATTAATAATAGAGAGTGGATAAATAGTGTTATCACAGGTGAATACCAGGAATACTATAGCAAGGTATATGGAAAGAGATAAGACATATTTAAATCAAACTCTGACATCCAAACTGAAGGTAATTATATGAAAGCACTGATAGCCGCAGGAGGAACAGGTTCGAGGCTCCGCCCCCTGACACATACAGCTGCAAAGCAACTAATACCGGTAGCCAATAAACCCATAATATATTACGGGCTGGAAGATATAGTGAAGGTGGGTATCAAAGAGGTTGGAATAATTGTAGGAAAGGAGACTGCGGATGCTATTACGAGAGAAATCGGAGATGGCAAAAGATGGGGAATTAACATAGAATACATACATCAGGAAAAACCATTAGGGCTTGCCCATTGTGTAAAGGTCGCCAGATATTTCCTCAAGGATGACCCATTTATTATGTACCTTGGAGATAACATACTCGCTTCTGATTTAACTCTGTTCACGAAAGAATTCGAAAAATCCGACGCAAATTCACTTATTCTCCTTGCAGAAGTAGATAACCCATGTGAATTTGGAGTTGTCGAATTAGATGATAAGAATCAAATAAAAAGATTGGTGGAGAAACCAAAGGTTCCTCCAACGAACTTCGCTCTTGTAGGGGTATATCTCTTTGACGAAAATGTTTTTAAGGCTATTAATGGAATCAAACCATCGGCGAGAAACGAACTGGAAATAACTGATGCAATACAATGGTTGATTGATAACGATTACAAAGTCTTACCCTACAAGGTGAAAGGCTGGTGGAAGGATACGGGAAAAGTGGAGGATGTATTAGAGGCAAACAGGTTTGTCCTTTCTTCATTAAAAAGTAGGAAGGAAACGGGGGTTAGAGTAGATGGGAACTCTAGGATTGAAGGAAAAATAGAACTGAGGCAAGGGGTTGAGATTAAAAATAGTGTGATTCGAGGACCCGTTACCATTGGAGATAAAAGCGTAATCGTTGACTCCTATATAGGACCATATACTTCTATTTACTATGGATGTGAAATCCGAAACAGCGAGATAGAAAATAGCATCATCATGGAAAATACCAGGATAAAAGATATATCTTACAGGCTCGATAATTGCCTTATTGGGAAAGAAGTAGAAATCAGTAAAAACGAACTTAAGCCTCACGCTATGAACTTAATTTTAGGAGACCGTTCCAAAATTAGCTTAAGTTAAAAACAAAAAAATTAACAATAAAAGGGTAACTACTCATAAAACCGGCAGTAAAATCTAAAACTTAAGAGACAGATAAAATTACCACCCAGAAAGTTTTTCATAAATACTCGAGGTGGAGACCAAATATTATGTGTATCCATATAGTTTATGAACACAAAAAATGGTTTATCAGGTGCATGTTTATTCTCAAACCAATTTGTAAAAGTTTCATTGGTTTGTTTGGCACCCTTATCGCTAATTGCAAATATAAGCTTTAAGGTATTCAAATAAGTATGTCTCTTAGTGTATTTACCAAAGTATTTACGCCATATTTCATCAAACCACTCAAAACCTCTACTAAGGCCAGTAGAAAAACCAACCCATGGGTTATTACTAATCCCCATCGTTTCATATCCCTCTGCACTTAAAATTTCCGCTAAGGTTTTAATATTCTCATCTAACCAAAGATTGCCATTTTGTAACCTATGCTCAGACGGATATAGTCCTGTAAATAATGATGCATATGAAGGAGCAGTCCAGGGAGCATTCGTATAAGCATTCTTAAATATTATGGATTCATCAATCATTTCATCTAAATAGGGAGATGTTTTTTTATCGTATCCATAAACAAGAAAAATGATCCTCCCTTGCAGAATCCATTATAATTATACATACATTAGGCTTTTTATTGTTTATCGACTTAGTTTTATCGGAAAATGTCTTCATCGGCCTCTCTTATCATTATAAATTTTTAAGCAACATTTTATATTATGTTAACCACTTTCTATTAAAAATCATGTTTTTATCAATTATTATTTGTATTACTCTAATGATTTATACATAGCACGATGTTGACTTTTTCTTTCTTTTTATTATAATTTTATATATAGATAAGGAGGGATTATGAAGATTCTAAGGTCTAGTACATTATCTATTTTAATCATCTTTTTAGCTTTTTCAAGTTGTTCCCAAAACAATTCACCTGAAGTTCCCAATGCTCCTGTTGGTCCTTCAACAGGGGAAACGAATGTACCTATTAACTTTTCAGCTTTTACAACTGATCCTGATGGTGATAATATATCCTATCAATTTGACTGGGATGATGGTAATCTATCTATATGGAGTGATTATATCCCTAGTGGAGATACCATTGTAGTGAATCATACTTTTACGGATACTGGAACGTATGGAATAAAGGTCCATGCTAAAGATGATTATCGTATGAGTTTTCTTGATGCAATAGTTGGGGCTACATCCAATTGGTCTGCAGTTCACCTCGTACATATAGTTGAATCAGATACCACAATCCCACAAGGTTATCCGAATAAGATAGTAGATATTATACCTGTAGGAACTCACCCTCAAGGGTTAACTTCACTCCCGAATGGTGATTATATTTATGTAACTAATTCCGACAATGATAACTTATCGGTTATACGCACTTCCGATAATACGGTAGTTAAAACAATCCCTGTTGGAAATGCTCCTAGAGATGTAACTTCCCTCCCTGATGGACAATATGTATATGCAGTAAATCGTGATAGCGATAATTCAACCGTCATTCGAACCTCTGACAATATAGTAGTTGATGAGATTCCTTTGGGAGATGGACCACGTGGTGTTGTTTCACTGCCAGATGGGAAATATCTATATGTGTCAAACCGATATAGCAATAACGTGTATGTCATACGCTCTTCAGACAATACTGTAGTGGACACTATTACGGTTGGAAATGACCCAAGAGGTATTACCGTACTTCCAAACGGAGAATACGTATACGTTACAAGCATGGGAACCAGTAGTATTTATGTGATAAGGACCTCTGACAATATAGTGGTTGACAGTATTCCAGTAGGATACTGGCCTTGTGGCATTGCTTCCCATCCTAATGGGGATTATGTTTATGTGGTTGATGAATCGTTAGATAATGTTTATGTAATAAGGACTTCTGCCAATACCGTAGTTAAAACTATCCCCGTAGGGGCAAATCCTAAGAATGCTGAGGTATTACCCAATGGTAAATATTTATATGTAACGAACCGATATAGCAACAACGTATCAGTCATTCGTACCTCCGATAATTCTGTTATTGATAATATTTCAGTGGGGAATGGTCCTAATTTTGTGAGATCCCTTCCCAATGGTAAATATCTTTATGTCACTAACTCGTACAGTTATGATGTATATGTAATTGGGTATTAGAAGTTTTAAATTAATGTAAAATTAACCTCAGCGGGTCCTGTATTGAATGAACCTCTTCTATATTGATGTTCTTTCCGAATATAACGGCATCCTCATAAGTATGCATACCCGTTATTGCAGAAGGTTCATGACAAAGTTTACCAGTATTTACATGAGCCTTTAAATCATAACCCCAATGAGGATGAACAATAAGGTCAGCCGCTTGATAAAGGTAAGGCCCACTGTAAATCTCTTCACGGAAGAAAGCTTTTTCTATAATGGGTTCACCCTCTGGACTTTTCAGCTTGAGAACTTTCTCCTTTAATTCCAGACGAAGTGAGTCATATTCACTTTCCGGAACCGAACCCTTCTCCTCTCTATTTAGAAGGTTTATATAAATTCTTCCAGGTATCAGTGAATATGCCCTTGATTCACTCTTAAGTTCAGCTACGCTTTTGGGGGTATCGTCACCGAAGATTAGGTAGCCCTCCTCCTCAAGGAAATGATTTAACTCCACATTATATTTTACTCTGCAGAATCCATGGTCGGATAGAACAAGGAACCTGTCATCTCCACCCAATAAACTATATGTCTTCCCTATCCATTTATCAAGTTTCCTGTAGAATTCTTCGAAATCGTCTTTAAACTCTTTATTATCTTCATAATCCTCCCAGAAGAAGTGATTGATTCGGTCAGTTTCCATTATATGGCACTGGGCAAGATCATAGTTATCCTTATTCATCAACTCAAGGAATACCTCCATACGTATATCAAGCGCCCGCATGATTTCCTTCATAAATTTTTCTCTATCGGAATGCCCAAACCTTGGGTCCGCATCTATAATATACCCTTTCTTTTTCAAATATGGAACAAGCGTGGCAGGTTGGACAACCTTCTGGACACTCGTAGTTAGAAATCCTGATATCAGGATACCATTTACTTCTTCGGGTGGATAGGTTACAGGGACATTCATAACAAGAACCTTCTTCCCCTTCTCCGAAGCTTCTTTCCAGAGGGTCTTAGCAGTCCTATCACTCCCAAGTGGTATCTTCAACCGGAATGGGGAGCAATCTCTGTCTACAAAACCATAAATGCTATGCTCACCCGGATTCTTACCCGTCATATAGGAAGTCCAGGCAACAGATGATACAGTAGGATATACTGAATTGTATTGTTTTAGACCAACACCTTCCTCACAGATTTTCTCTATATTTGGGAATTTCCCATTCAGGATACCCTCCTTTAAAAAACTGTAGGGGACTCCATCAATACCGAGAACAACAATTTTCTTCTTTTTTCCAAAAAACACAAGAACACTCCTTTCTTTTTAAGAGAAAAAGACCTTGAGCAGGGTTAAAGTACCTAAGAACATTGTGACAATCCCTATCGTAGTGATAAATTTATTCTCGTTAACCTTCTTTACAATTCGGACGGCGATTGGAACGGAAGCAACCGCACCAACCGTTAATGGAATAGCAAGTCTGAAGTCTGGAGCATCTAAACCAAAGATATAAACCAATATTGCGGCCAAACAAGAAGCAGCTTCAGCAAAAGAAGTTATACCAATTGAACTTTTAGCACCAATACCTGATAATATCTGTCCACTCGTCATAACAGGACCATATCCACCGCCGCTTAAGCCCTTATTGAAAGAAGCAACAAGTGCCAATACACTTATCCTTCGCCAGCTAAATTTTACCGGTTTATTTCGGAATAGGAGAATGAGAACCCCCATAGAAAAAACGATTAACCCGATATAGATTTTGATATACTCCTGAGGAATATTCAAGGCAATAAAACCAGCACCTACGCCTCCAATCAAACTGAACCCTGTTAAGAGCAGTGCTATCTTGAGATGTATACTGTTCCTTGATAGATTAACATTCCCATACCTATGATGAAATATAGTTCCAAAGATACCACCAAACAACTGGGAGACCAGCATTCCGGGAACAACTATTAATGGTGGTAAACCTATGATAATAAGAATAGGACCTAATGTTGTCCCATACCCCATCCCCAGAGAAGAATCTATTGTCTGCGCCAGAAACGAAACGACAACTAAAAGGATTATAGCGCTACTATTAAGACCCACCCCTATTCCTTCAGGTTATAATTCCACCTGCCACTACATCGTTACCACGGACCAACACAAATCTTCCGAGTTCCTGAATATTATTGAACTTTGTTAACACAACTGGGGCCTTTACCTGGATTTCCACTTCCCCGATTTCCAGATTACCAATCGTAGAAGCATCCTCCTCTAATATGGAAAGTGACGAAGAATCGATCCTCCTCTTTATTTTAATTACATTCCCTGCAAATTCCTGAGTGGCCAAGCGCATCATAATCCTTTCCTTTATATCAAAAGCTTCCTTGGATAACCATATAACATTTGCCTGGAAACTATTAGTGATGGTGGGTTCTTTTCCCTCAATACATAAGACATTCCCTCTTTGCAGGAAAACTGGGTCCTCTGTCATAATACCTATAGATTCTCCTGCAACTGCTTTATCTTTCTCTTCCTGAAATTTCTCTATAGATTTGACCTCTGTTTTCTCGCCTCCTGGCAATATCTTCACCTCTATACCACTCTCTATTGTGCCAGCTTCCACTCTTCCAACCGCAATACGCTTGCCGGATATCTTATAGACATCCTGGATCGGGAAAAGAAGGCTCTTATCTTCAGGAGGTACTCTATTTGCGAGTGAATCCAGCGACCCGAGAACTGTTGGCCCTTCATACCATTTCATTAAATCAGAGCGGGTTGCAACATTATCACCCTTTAAGGCAGAAATAGGAATATAGTAATCCGCTTTAAGTGCAATAGTATCGAAAAATTCCTTTACATCGCTCCTTATCTTATCATACCTTCCCTGTTTATAATCCACTGCGTCCATCTTATTTATCACCACTATAACCTGATCAAGACCCAGCATCGAAACCAAATTTGCATGCCGTCTTGTCTGTTCTGCAACACCTTCCTTTGCATCAACAATGAGTAACGCTGCTTCTGCCTGAGACGCTCCTGTTATCATATTCTTCACAAATTCAACATGTCCGGGTGCATCTATTATAACATATTCCCTCTTTGGGGTCTTGAAAAATGTCTGTGCTGTATCTATAGTGATGCCCTGTTCCCTTTCTTCGCGAAGATGATCCATAAGGAATGCGAACTCCATTTCTCCATCCCTTCTCCCTTTAGAAGCCTTTTTTACCTCCTCTATCTTATCAGGAGGGAGGGAATTCGTATCAAAAAATAGGCGTCCTATCAGTGTTGACTTACCGTGATCTATATGACCAACAATTACGAATTTGAGCGTGTTACCATCTTCCATGCCTTCTCCTCTACATATATCCGAGTGCTCTAAGCTTCTGCATCATATAATCAGACTCCTTATCCTGAGCTCTACCACTTCTTTCTGAAATTGTGGTCGTTTTAAGCTCTTCTATTACTTTATCGACTGTATCTGCATCGGACGGTATTGTGTTTACACAGGGTTCGCAACCTATACTTCTGTAACGCCTTCCATTCTTTGCAAAATAAAGCCCTACTACAGGGATATTTTCCTTCTTTATATATTTCCAGATATCCAGTTCCGTCCACCCGAGCAAAGGGTGAACCCTTATATGTTCTTCTGCCTCAGTCTTTGATTTATACTGATCCCAGAGTTCGGGGGGTTGGTTTTTGTAATCCCACTCAAAATCCTGGTCTCGAGGTGAGAACACTCTTTCCTTTGCTCTTATACCATGCTCATCCCTTCTAATACCGAGATATAGCGCACGGAACCCATATTTATCTATAGCACCCTTCAATGCATTGGTCTTAAGCTCTGTGCAACACTCCAGCTTACTCTTTTTTGGCCCCATTCCACTTGAAATTGCATCCTCATTTCTATGAACAATGAGATCAAGATCCCACTTTTTCGTATATTCATCTCTGAATTTATAAATTTCTTTGAATTTGTAACTAGTATCTATATGAACAACAGGGAAAGGCATCTTCCCAAAGAAGGCCTTTCTTATAAGCCATAACAAAGTAGTAGAATCTTTTCCAATTGACCATAGTGCTGCAACTTTCTGAAACTGATGATAGGCTTCTCTTATTATATATATACTTCTACTTTCCAAATCGGATAGATGATCCATTCCAACCTCCTCGTTTTTCATAAACTCAGCTCTGCTGCTATATTAATCCTCTATTATCACTTGTCAAGGTTTACTCCATTCCCACACTTTCATTACATATTCTATCATTTTATTTCTCGCAAAGATAGGGTTGGTGTGTTAGTTCATCATTATGCTTCCAGAAAGGCTTTATATCCTCTATAGGTATGAAAAAGATCTCCTTTGCTTACTATTTCAAATGGCGAATGCATTGCAAGTACAGGAGGGCCGGAATCGATAACCTGAAATCCAAGTTGTGCTAAGAATTTAGCCACGGTCCCACCTCCACCAAGATCCACTTTACCCAACTCACCAATTTGCCATCTAACACCGGCTTTATTATAAATACTCCTTAGCTCTGCCACAAATTCAGCACTGGCGTCACTGCTACCTGCCTTCCCCTTAACTCCTGTATACTTAGTTAAAACAAGGCCAGAACCTATCTTAGCCGCATTATATTCATCCAGAACCTCAGGATAAGTAGGGTGAATCCCCACATTTACATCAGCAGAGATAACTGACGATTTTTCTATAACTCGCCTTATGTTACGATAGGCAGGAACGACATCCACTGATTTCAGAACATCCATAATGAAGTCTGAAACAATCTCGGAGCGAGCGCCAGTATTACCTTCAGAACCAATTTCTTCCTTATCGAAGAGAATAATAGCCGGAACTTTCTGGAACTTCTCTACGGAAAGTATAGCCTTCAAAGAAGCATAAGCACAGACCCGGTCGTCATGAGCATATGCTCCAATGAGGCTCTCATCAAGACCTATACTTCTTGCCTTCCAGGATGGGACAAGCTCCAATTCAGCACTGATAAGATCTTCCTCGAGAATCCCATATTTACCCTTGAGTAAATCCAGAATATTCTTAAGTGCGGGATCCTCTTTTTCATCAGCCTTAGGTATGGAACCAAAGAGGACGTTCAACTCCTCTCCTTCTGCAAATTCCTTTATCTTTTTCTCATCTTGCTTTTTAGAAAGGTGGGGTAATAAATCAGGAATAGTAAAGACTGGATCCTTATCATCCTCCCCTATTACTATTTCCTTTACCTTCCCAGCTTCTGTCACCACCACACCGTGTATTGCCAGGGGGATTGAAAGCCATTGATATTTCCTTATACTTCCATAGTAGTGAGTCTTCAATAAAACCAAATCCTGTTTTTCATACAAAGGAGTGGGTTTTAGATCTATCCGTGGGGAATCTATATGGGAAGCTATGATCCTCATACCTTTGTCCAGAATATCCTTTGATGGTTTTGCCGCAACCAGAGCCTTGTTTTTTATATTCTTAACAAGGAATCCTTTGTCTTTAGATAGCATTTCTATAGAAGATTTCACAATTTCTCTTTCGGTTTTATTCTTATTAAGAAATGCAATATAACCTTCGGCGAATTTTAGAATCTTCTTCCTATTATCTACATCCTTCCAGACTGAAATCTTGTCCATATCACCTCCTACTTAATTCTTTTCAATTATTTTATTATTTTTCCTCTGTGCCCCTTCTACTCAATCTAATTCTTATCCCTGTTCCTTCTTCTCTGTGTCCTCTCCTGTCTCTGTGGCTACTCTTTCTCCTCCTAACGATACAATCTTTCTCTGTGTCCTCTGTGTCTCTGTGGCTACTCTTTTTAATTACTTCCTTTCAAGTACTATCGACAGGGAATATAATAAAAATGACATTACCAGGAAAAAGGTTGCACCGTTGTGATAGTTTCCTCTTCCGAATAGATTTGCGGATTCCTGCGCCTTTAATGTATCCAACATCGATTCAGAGGGGTACGGATTAACAGATATGCATCTCTCTTCAGAAGTTCCAGGAGATACCCGATATATCCCTGGCTTCCCGGTCTGCGTGAATAAATATCTATTATCTCCTATTGAAGTCGGTTTATATCTTTTATTATTTGGGGTAATAACAACGGGCTCGGATGAGGCCTTTATAACAACCGGTTCATCCATCAATATATCGTTATCGTAATCCCCCTTCAGGAGATAAGCAATAAGTTCATAGAGAAAAGGAATAAAAACAGGATGGAGCGATAAATCCGATTCCTCCATAGTCACAGGCAAAAGCAAAACATTTCCAGTTCTCTTAAGAAAAGGATCTCCATTCTCGAAATACAGGAGTGTTCTGCCGGGAGTAGGGCGGCAATCGTAGCGTATTGGAATATCACTAAGACTCTGCAATTCTGAAAAAGACGAAAAACCGGAAAGATTGGCTATCTTTGAAATCCTATCCGGAATTTCCATTGCATAAGGACATTTATCCCTCCCCGAAATACAAATAATGCCAGGTATTGAATCCTTCACAATCTTTGATATCGCATCCAGGCATATACACTCCGAAATAAATATATCTCCCTCTATTTTTCCTGGCTGTTCCTTTATCCATTTCACTTGAAAGGAGGGAGAATGTAGGGCAGCAAGAAGTTTCTCTGGATATCGAGTAGAATATATGACAATTTTCGTCACAGGTAATACGAAAAGAGTGAAGTACCTGATATTATCAAATTCAAAACCATCCTCATCATCTACCATAAGAGCACCACTGTGTGAACCCTCTTTTAAATGTATACTGAACTTTACCTCATTTGTCCCGGTATGGAGGAGAAGGTTTTTTTTATCTAATTCACTATTATCTATATATAATGAAAGACGAATATTCCTTGAATCTTTATACTGATTCAAAATGGTAAACAGTATATCAACTTTATCTCCTCTAAAAGGGGACCCAATCTGGTGATCAATGATGCCAATATTCCCATCAGGCATAGGGATTTTCTCTAAATCAATTCCCGGGTACCTATCACCTTTTATGAATAACTCTTTAAACCCATTCCTCTGTGCATCAGTAACGAGTATGCCCATAGGATATATCCTGACAGCTTTATATATAAGAGGAGTTCCACCCTTATTAGGAACAACCACACAAGATTTATGCGATATATTCCTTTCTCTCATAGAAAGGGACTGATCCAGAATAACCTTTCGATCTAAGTCCGGAAAAGCGAAGGGGATAAGTAGATTAGAAGCGGCAAATATCAAAGAAGTAATGATTCCTATCCGGAGAAGAAGAAGCAGTAATCTTCGGAGCCGAAACCATCGTAGTAGCTTCCTATCGCTTTTCAAAACAAAGAGTAGCGATGGAAAGTCCTTGGTGCGCAAGAATCTTTTGGATATAAAATGGAATATAATCGGAATGGGAATAAGAAAAAATAAAAGGAGAAAATGCGGAAAACTCATGAAAGACGTTTCCTCTTACTCAAGTACTTTCTTAGTGCTTTATTGTAAGGGGTGTCGGTTGTGATAAGGGAATAATCAATTCTGTTGTGTGCAAATCCTGATCTGTATAGCTTAAGGAACTCATTGAATCTATTTCGATATAATTCTTTTATATTTAAAGGATTCACTGGAATAGTAGTATAATCCTCCATATCTCTATAGAGTGCTTGCTCCGTAAACTCAAATTCCCTTTCATCTCTATCTAGAATGTGAAACACTATAACTTCGTTCTTCCTTACCCTTATAAGTCTGAAAGCCTTTATCACTTCATCTGGGTCTTCAAGCAAATCAGAGAACACTATTATCAGGCTCCTTCTTTTTATCATGGGAGCAATATTAAAGATTACATCGGAAATGGAAGTTTTCTCTGAAGGTTCTGCATTAGCAAGGTCTTTTAACAAGAGCTTAAGATGAGTGAGTCTGCTTTTGGGCGGCAGGAAGGTTTTTACCCCTCTATCAAACACAACAAGTCCTACCGAGTCATTTTGGTGTAACAAAAGATATGCAAGACTCGCCGCAAGAGTCCTTGCATAATGAAATTTGGTTATCTTTCCACCATAATCCATTGATTTACTCTTATCCAAAAGAAGATAAGCAGACAGATTTGTCTCGGCTTGATATTTTCTCAGATAATATCTATCTGTTCGTCCATAGAGTTTCCAATTAATCCTGTTTATAGGGTCTCCTGGATAATAGGGACGATGCTCATGAAACTCAAGCGAAAAACCATGAAAAGGACTTTGATGTAGACCAATAAGAAACCCTTCGACCACCAGGCGTGCTCTAAGATTAAGGGAACCTACTTCTTCTATTATTTCAGGTTTTAAAAGATCCAACTACACAAAATTTAGCCACTCAAGACTACAACTCTTTTTTTCTTCCCTTCCTCCAGAATGAGTGGCTTCCCATTTCTGTCAAATCCTATTATTCCATATTTTGTGGGAATAGAATCTTTACCAATTGGAATAAAGAAACCAACCCCAATCTGTCCCGGTTCCCCAGCTTGTATACCGTTTACCCCATCCAGCATATCATCTTCGACATCACCAGGGACACTATATTTAAATTGCACGAGGTCATAAATGGTCATTTTTTCATTGGTGTACGGATTAACGGGTATCTCCAGTCCCTCTAAATTTTCATAAATCTGCTCTAAATTGCAGGGATAATTCCCATTATTAAACGCAACATACCTCTCAACCCCAGCTTTAACCGTAAACATATTAGATTGGAGCTTACAACTATTCTCATTTATCTTTCCCTGATTATACTGAGGTTTAATTACAATGTACAGTAAAGAAATAAAGGCAATAACTATTAATAAATCAAGCGTTCGCAGTACCGTTTTATTCATTAGTATTCCTCCTTTTAGGATGAGAATAACGGAATATTGTAATGTGTCAAGAGGGAATTTCTTAAAAAGGGTTGACTGGATACCTGTATCATTATATACTTCACTTATGATGGAGAAATTTAAGAACTTTATACTCCCCGCTTTTATATTGTTCCAATTATTAATAGTGATTATAAAGAAGTTGATTGATAAAAAGAAAAAAGAAACAAGAAACAAAAACCTGAAGGAATACTCAAGGAGACTCGGGTTATCCCTAAAAGAAACTGAAGATGGAAAGCAGTTGTATTTATCCCTACGTATCCATAATCATAACGCTTTTTTAATATATTTGCCTATCTCCGGAGGAGCAAAAGAGAGCCTGGCATTGTTAATTGCTATTGACCATACCAGGATTGATAAGACTTTTAGCTTTCAGAAGAAATTCAGGTTACCATACAAGAAACTATTAACTAAAACCACAGGAGTAAATCAGTTTAACATTGAAGAAACATATGATATCAGGGGTTCTGATGAAAATTTCAAAAAAGAATTACTAAATAGGCGAGTTATAGCATATATACTATCTGTGCAACCTGAAAATCTTTTTTTCCTTAACGGAGAAGATGCGAAAACAATGTTCATCCCCTGGGAAGCAGAAACCGATTCTTTTCTCCTACTCACAATCAATATTCCAGATGAGTATAGAAAGATCAACGAACTTATTGAACTGGGTAGAGTAATTACACGGACTCTCGATAGTATTTAAAAGTCGTAAAAACTGTTTTCCATATAGTAATGTAGCACTAAAAACTCTTGACTTGCTGTCAATTTTTATTATAATCTTTTATAAATCATTATGTTTAGCTTTGGCGATAAATCCAACACAATAGATAAGGCTCGCAGAGTCTCCTCAAAAGGAGAACCCTCGAAAGCCGTAGAAATTTTAAAAAACGCCTTTACCCAAGAGGAATCCGATCTCCCTCTCATACTCGAGATTATGCATACATATTTGATCATGGACAAACTGAATGAAGTTACAGTGTGGGCAAAGAAGGGAGAAATGCTTTCCGCTGAGGCCGCCCGGCAGGTTCTTAGCGAAATGGAGGATTTATATTATGGTAGAGGTAAACCCGACCAGCTGGCAGAATATCTCATAGAAAAAAAGGCAGAAAAGAGGGATCTTGAGGATGTTTATGATATCTTAAGGGAAATGACGCCAGAGGGGAGAAACAACCTCCAGGAACGGGAACAGAGGACTGTAGATAATATCCTCGCACATAAGGAAAAATATAAAGGCAGAGATCTTTCACATCTTTATAGCCTCTGCATTGCGCTCGAAGGAAAAGAAAGCAAACAATCAGTAGACATTTTTAACAAAATAATCGAAAAACACCCTGAAGAATTGGAAATAGTGATAAGAGAACTAAGACGTGCAAATCAGGAATGCTATGGCGATGAATGGCTCCTCTTTGGATTGGGACACGTTCTCTTAAAGATTCAGAACTATGAAGAAGGAATATCAAAAATAAGGGACGCCCTGGATAGAAATGAAGAACTGTTTCCTGAAGCTTTCACTATCCTTGATTCATTCAAGGATAAATCCAAAGAAGTACTGGATTATTTGAGTGAACTTTACATTGAATCAGGAAAAGAAGAAGATGCCATAAAGCTTATTGAAGTGTTCGAGACTGAAGAAGCAATAAAAAAGTATCAAAGGATGGTAAAAAAGAATCCTGACAATTCCTTACTCCATAAGAATCTGGCTGAAGCTTATCTTAAAAAGAAAAGATATTCTGAATCCTTACAGGAATTCCTCGCATCCCTTCTGATTTCACCAGATGAAGAGATAGGGAAGAAAGTAAAAAAGATTCAGGGTAAACTACCAGATGAACTTGACCCCTATCTCTATCTTTCATCTATTTATAGGAAACTGGGGTGGACGAAAGAAGCAGTAAAACAACTGAAGAAAGCCTTTGAAATTGCCCCCTCTGGAGCTCCCGAGATATTAGAAAAACTGGACCAGATAATAAAGGATTCAAAAGAATCCGCAGAAGCTCTCTTATTGAAAGCGAAATTACTCTCCAGAGAAGGTGATGTAGACAAAGCTCTTGGCATATTCAAAGACCTGGCTCAAAAGCCGGATGGATTAAAAACAGTAAAGGGAGAACTGAATAAACTCAAAAAAGAAAATCCACACAATACAGAAGTCAAACTCACCTCTTTAATGTTTAGAATACCAGAAGAGCCAGAAGAGGCTGCACAGCGTATCGATCAAATTCTAGCTGAGGAACCTGATTACGTACCTCTTATGCTTACGGAGTTCGACAGGTGGGTTAGGGGAAATCCCGATCTTGCCCCCAACTTTTTATACTTTTATGAATTACTCGATAGAAAGAACTTCCCTCCTTTTACTTACCCTTTCGCCCTGGGAGAATTAAAACGACTCACTGAAGATTTTGATAATGCAGAAAAATTCTATATTGAAGCATTATCTGAAGTACCCGAGAGATTCAATTTCCTCATTGAGCACCTTCAAAAATACAGAGATAAAGAGGAAATAAGAAGAACTATCTCCTCCCTCTATTTTCATAAAGGTGAATATAAAAAGGGTTGCAATGAGATTAAAATGGCTGCGAAACAATTTCCTGAAGACGTCAGCAATATTACATCTTTCCTTATAAAGCATATTCATTCAAAAAAGGCCAATAAGTATTTATATCAAACTCTTACAGAAATCCTCTTAGATAATGGGTACTATGAAGAAGCAATAAAGTGGGGGAAAAAAGCACTTTCTTCACTTGAAGCTGAAGAGCAGGGTGAATTATCGCTTAATCTTTCAAAGGCAAATGCTAAAGTAGGAAATTATAGCGAGGCTTCAAAATTGGCACAAAAAGCCTGGAGTATTAGCAATTCGCTCATAGACCAGGCGATATTAGTACTTGAGCAAGTCCGAGAAAAAGGGACTCCAGAACCTGATATTTTAATGTCTCTCTACGAACTATACAAGGAAGAGGAAAACGCGAGAAAGGGTATTATTTGCCTGGATGAAGTTTTGAATCAAAGACCATCAATGGCTGACATAATTGTAGGAGAATATGAGAAATTAATTGAGATTGCACCTATAGACGCTTTACTTCGTATATATTATGGCAAAGCGAAACTCCTGATGGGGGACGAAACTGGTATTCCCGAAATAGAAAAAGGTCTACGATTTGACCCAAGTCTAAATGAAGAAGCACTAAAAGCACTGGAAGGCCATAAGGATCCCGAAATAGCCAATAAAGCATTATTAATAATGGGAAACATATTTTCTAAACTTGGAAGAAAAGAAGAGGCATTAAAGACTTTCATTGAATCATATTGGAAGAATGAAGACGAGAGGAAGAAAGCACTGGCTGGTATAGAATCCCTTTTCTCTTCCTTTGATTTATCAGAGGAACTCGTAGATAAGCTATTTGATGTCTACCATCAGGAAGGCCGAAATACGCGACTTGTGAATTTAATAGACTTTTACTTTGATGGGTCAAATCTACGCGGAAAATTCCTCACCCAGAAGATAGATAATGCTTTTAAGGATAATATTCCTCTCCCACTTCAAGTGTCTCATGTCATGATAGATTACTCAATAGGTGAAAAAGAAAAAGCTGCACCAGAAACGGAATATTTACTTAAGGAATATCCCGATGTAGCAGAAAAACTAAAGGACATTATTGACCCGGATGACTCTGAAATGCTTCCCCTCCTCATAAAAATCAACCTGGTGCTCTCAAATTGGGAGGAGGTTATACATTATATAAAGCAACTGGCCATTAGTGAACGCCTGCCTTTCTACGAACAACTTCTTGACCAGGCACCAGATAATGAAGAGGCAATGAGAGAGGCAGGGTATCTCTACTTCTTAACAAAAGACCAAAAAAAGGCAAAACTTTACCTCAGTTCAATATCAAATCCAGAAAGAAAAGAAGGGACCCTGTTATGGTGGTTGGGAAAGGATGTAGAGATTACCCTAGAGGAGATAAAAGATTCACGTATAGAGATACTGCATGATATGATTGCAATCTCAGAGTCACCCAAGAGACGCGCCCAATTATATATCGAATTGAGAGAATACGAAAAAGCGTATGAGGAAATTAAACATACAGAGGGTGATGAAAAAGAAATTTTAATTAGCAAAATAGAACTACAGAATTGCGATTATTCAAATGCTTATCAAAGATTAACAAGGTTAGAGCAAACAGATGAAGTAAAATTACTCAGGTATTACGCTGCTTTACATAAAAGGGAGTATGGACTCGCTTTAGGACTAATTTCCGGGGTAGAGATGAATCCTGCAAGAAAAAAGAAATATATATCATCAATCCTTAAAGATTCTGCTAATGAATACAGCAGGTTAAACCCCACCATCGGGAGGTAATAAGATGGAAGAAGAACAAAACGAAATAGAAGTTTTAAGAAAGGGACTACAACAATTTAACCAAGCAAGGCATGAGGATCACTATCAACTTCAGTCACTTCTGGATAAAAATCTAAGAGAAATAACCTCTTTAATCGAAAATTTACCAGAAAAGGCAACCGCGGGACAGAGAGAAGCCCTCGGCGAGATAAAAAATGTCATCCATGAAAATCCCGCGCAAATCGGCGATTCAATAATGGATTCATTGACCTCTCTTGAGGAAAATTTTGCAAATAGTCTTAATAAAAACTATGAAGCTCTCAAGGAGAGACTTTCTGCATTAGAAAAAACAATCTCGGATACACTAAAAGAGAGTTTTTCTGCTATTGAAGAACACTTTGGGGAAATGGTTCTGAACTTAAATGCTATTTCAGAACACATCCGGAACTATGTGGAAGAATTCAAGAAAGAGAGAGAAGAACTCACGCTAATGAAGAAAAAAGAGGAGGCAAGGTTACTCAACGATATGGCAATTAAGAATTTCTATGCCGGGAGAGCAACAACTGCTATTGACGGATTTAAAAAAGCTGCAGAGTTAGATAAATCATCACTTGAAGTATTGACAAATCTTGGGATCGCTTTATCTAAGGAAGGAAAGGACCAAGAAGCTCAGGATATATTCAAACAGGTGCTTGAAAAAGACCCGGATAAGGTAGAAGCATTGAGTGGCATGGGGCTAATTATCTTTAACGAAGGCGATATTGATGGAGCAATTGATATCTTTAAACAGGCTCTTGGGAAGGATAAAGGCTTTGCTTCTGCGTATGCTAATTTGGGCTTTGCATATGAAAAGAAAGAGGATATTAACCAGGCAATTGAAAATTGGGATAAAGCCCTTAAATTAGATCCTAACCTTACTGATGCCAAAGAAGCACTCACGTTATACAAAGATAGGAGGGTAGATGGACCAGGAAAAATCTCCGTTTGAAGAAATATTTAAAAGAGAAGAGAAAAGGAAAGGGAAGGAGGAAGAAGAAGAACAAGGCATCTTAAATATTCTTGATAAAGAGGAAGGAAGCATCTTTCGAGAATCCACAGAGGAGTTATCCAAAATAGCAGAAGTTGAAGGAGAAGCTAATATTGGAGAGGAAGAACGGTATCGTAACCTTGTTAATGAACTTCTAAAACATCATTACTACGGAGAAGCAATTTCTATAATTAAGGAAATGACAGACAAACTTACCATCTGAGATTCTTCACTATTCTATGCTTAACATATCTAATAGTGATATTATCTTTGCCATTGCCGACACCCATTTCCACAACAAATCCAGAAACAGTGATATCAACGATTTCTTTTTATTCCTTAAAAAAGTAAGACAAGAAGCAGATAAATTATTCCTCTTAGGTGATATATTTGACTTCTACTTTGAATATAAGACGGTTATACCCAAGTCTCTCTTCAGAGTATTCTGTGAATTGTACAAAACAAAAAGTGCGGGGGTTGAAATACACTATTGGGTGGGTAACCACGATTTCTACCTTGGGCAATTTATCAAAGATATTGGAATAGTCCCCCACTCTCTGCCTGAGGTAATTTCTGCTTCTGGTGCTCAGATCTTGATTGAGCACGGTAATGAAATCAATTCACCGGATATGCTGGGAATAATACTCAAGAATAGACTTTCAAGAGCACTATTCTCAATCATACATCCGGATCTGGGAATTACTCTGGCAAGAAAGGTATCAAGATTATCAAGGCTACGTTCCGGAAAAACTACCCTAGACCTAAATTACTTGGCCAGATATGCACACAGAAAATTTTCAAGTGGCATTGATGCAATTATGATGGGACATTTCCATAAACCTTATTTATATGAGGATAATAATAAAAGCCTTGTGATTCTTGGAGACTGGTCAAATTATCGCTCCTTTGGCATTATCCGGGACGGTAGGATATCCCTCAGACGATTCAACCATTCACCAAGGTGATATATCCCATATTCCAATACTATTTCCAGGACCTTTTTCTCGTCAGACTCGACTATTTCCTCCCATGCTCTAAGCCTACCTTTCTTTAGATCGTAAAGTACGAGAAGTAAGCTATTAACTAGAATAGCAGAGTCTACCCTGCATTCGGCGCATTGAGCACCCCCTGATGGAATATCAAAGAACTTCACTTCTTTAGAGCCACACATCACACATCTATTGATCTTTGGGGAAACACCACTCAAATGGAAAAGGGAAAGAAGAAAATAGACCAATACCTCTTCTTCGAATCCCCGATTGAGAAAGGTAAGGGATCTCTCTAAGAGACCGAACAGGCCGTCTTGTGGATCAGGTATTTTTTTTGCAATCCATATAAGTCCCCAGGCTATATTTAATCTATACAGGTCATTCTTAAGGTTCAGGAAGGGCTCCAGAGTATTAGCTTCCTTCAGTATCCCAATATCCCGGTCCTCCTTTATATAATATACTATTTGAGTAAAATTGATGGGCTCGATATTTCCTCCAAAACGGGAAGTAGTCCTCCGTGCACCTTTTGCAATAACTGAAATCCTCTGTGAATCCTCTGTCAGCACATGTATTATCTTACTTGTATTCCTGTAATCAAAACTCTTAAGTATTATCGCATCTTTTCTCTTAATCATATCTATATTCTCGCATTTTTTCTTATCCTAAGATAAAATATTATCAATTAGCTATATGTCAATGAGAATGATGAATCGAAGCGGAGGACTTTTGACCTTGGTTTACTGTCTACGGGCCTCAGTCAAGGGGTATTTATGAAAACAATTGGAGTAGAGGCAATTCATGAATTGCCTCTACAAGTCTCGCGCCCTGATTGTAGGGAAAAGGCATTGCCTTTTCCTCTGTTGGAGCGGGCTTCTGCCCGCGATCATCAAACACAATTTTTGCAGGCATGAATTTATTCGTGCACAATGCACGGTTGAAACCGTGCCTACATAGGTAGGGGTGACTCGATGAGTCACCCAAAATGTAGGAGGGACATCCTTGTCCCGATGCCAGAGGGTGCAGAGTAAGGTCTGTTACTCAAAATTGAGAAAATGAATCATTTTTGTAAAAAAATCATTTGACAAGAAGATATTTTTGAAAACAATTGGAGTAGCGAAACTTGTTTCGCGTTCCCAAAACAAACGCAGAGTAAGGTCTGTTACTCCAAAGGCGAATAACTGTATAAAGAATTTCATATCAAGGCTGAAGGTTAGAGATTTCTGCTCACATACGGTAAGATGGATTTAGAGATTGGAATTCCAGAGGAGTATTGATGGTGTTATGGGAGCGGGCATACATAAAGTCAATATTGATGGACTTTCGGCAGGCGTTTATTTCTACAACTTCAGGGCAGAAGAGGAACTTTATTGAGGGAAGATTTTAAATATAAGATAGGAAGAGCTTTGGCATCCTCACATTGATAATATAGATAATAATCAAAATGTAAATAATGAGGAGGAACTTAAGGAACTAAGAAATTGTTATATATCTATAATAAGGGATGATGATTAAATCTTTTCTTTAATCCTATTTGCTACAGTTTCTGGATCGAGTCCAATCTTTTTGAATAAATCTTTTGCATTGCCAGATGGAGCAAAATCAGTGATACCAAAAGACTGGAAGTTCATAGAAATTCCATTTAAGGCTATGAGATTACCAACAATGGAACCAAGCCCACTCCCAACGAGATGGTCCTCATAGGTAAAAATATTCCTATACTCCACTATCTTCTTTACATCTTCCGCACCAATTTCCAAAGGCGAAGATACATTTAAAACCCTTAAAGAGATACCGAACCCGGCAAGGATTTCCTGGGCCTCAATGGCAAGACGAAGTGCATATCCATAAGATAAGATAACCCCATCATTCCCATCCCGAATGACATCAATCTTCCCGTATTCAAACTCATAGTCCCCACCAAAGATTGGCTTACCATCCAAATCGCTGATCACTCCTTCCTTTGCCCTACCCATAACCACCATAACATTCCGATCCATCTTTGGGAGATAGCGGATAATCCTATCTGTCTGATTTATATCAGCTGGTATAATGACTGCAAAACCTGGCAAATTCCTTACCATACCAAGGTAATCTATGCAGTGATGAGTTTTTCCATCCTCACCCACGTTTATACCACAATGTGTTAATATCAGGCGAACTTTTGTCCCGTTTATTGCATTTAGACGCTGCTGATTGTACATCTCGTCAATCCCGAAAACGCCAAAATCAGCCAGGAATGTATGTATCCCCTGAGTGGAAAGGACTCCTGCAACAGTAGCTGTATTATGTTCGGAAACACCTGTCTCTATAAGAAACTCAGGATAAACTTCCCCGAATACCTTTAATCCAACAGATCCAGCAAGATCGCAATCAAGTGCCACAATAGTCCCTGGTTCATTTAATCTTCCAAGCTCCGCTAATGCATTCCCAAAAGCATTCCTGTTACCTAATTTTTCTCCTACTTTATACTCCCTTGGGGTTCCTACTTTAATCTCGGGTAGTAGTTCATGGACAGGGCTCTTTATAAAATGCTGTGGTTCTTTCTCCTTTCTTATCTTTATGAATCTATCTATATCATTCTCGATTCCGAGTTCATTTAAAGCTCTTTCTAATTCTTCACCAGACAATGCACTACCATGATATGCTACGTTTCCCTCCATAAATGAAACCCCTTTACCCATTACTGTTTCGGAAAGGATTGCATAATGGTAAGATTTATCGTTACGTGCTGTGTGCAATGCTTCATATAAGGATTCAAAGTTATGTCCATCAACCTCCAGTACCCTCCACCCATCTGCAATGTAGTTTTCCTTTATGTTTACTGGCATTATATCCTCTATTTTGCCAGAAATCTGCCGGTGATTATAATCTATTACAACAGTTAAATTATTAAGGCTAAATTTAGATGCAAAACGACGCGCCTCTGCAACCTGGCCCTTTGTCTGCTCTGCATCACTCATAAGAACAAATGTATGACTATTCTCTTTCTTTAACTTTGATGCGATAGCAAAACCGCATCCTGCAGATAATCCCTGCCCAAGGTTTCCCGTGCTCCATACAATATGCGGCAGGTGAGATTCAACATGCCCCTCATAAGGGCCTCCAGCATAACGGAAAAAAGAAAGGAGTTCTTCACGGTCAATAATGCCAAGTCTGCCCAGGATGGAATATACGCCTGGAGAGGTATGACCATGGCTCACTACCACTTTATTCTTATCAAGGTCGGTTAAACTGTAGACAATAGTATATATGTCTATAGATGACATAGAGCCTCCCGGGTGTCCTGAGTTTGCAATGGTGGTCATCTTTAATATATCCCCCCGACACTCGTTAGCGATATCTCTTAATCTTTTTAGAACTGGTTGTGTGAGGACTTCTGCGCCAAATTCAAATTCCTCCATCGAGGCAACCCAATACTTCTCCATTACATACCTCCACTGAATAATCTCAATATATCATTAAGAAGAAGCAGGGCCATAAGTGATAGTAAAATCATAGTTCCAATCACCGTAATAATCTGCAGCATCTTTTTAGAGGGTTTTCTTCTGACAATACTACTAACAACAGAAGCAACGATATGAAATCCATCTAAAGGAGGAATAGGTATTAAATTAACAATCGCCAGATTCACAGAGAGAAGGGCAACAAAGGAGAGGAGACTGTTAAGCCCCCATCTCATACTTTGCTGTGTTAGCATAACAATTCCCACTGGACCGGCCAGATTCCTGGCTGATACCTTTCTATGTATTAAAAGAGAAATCGAGCGAAAGATTATTGTAGCAGTTCCCCAGGTCTGCTTTGATGCAAAGGAAACGGCCAGAGGAAAGGATATCTTGACTGTCTTAATTGGAGATGTAATCCCTATTATTCCTCTACTCACGACTGAATCACCTACGAGAGCTTTCTGCTCCTTCGGAACCATTGTAAGAAGAGCAGTATCACCATTCTGGCAGTACAGGACACTGAGAGAATCCCCTGCAGCAGGATAAACACAGGTGGTTATATCTTCCCATTTATCGAGTTTCTTTCCATTTATCGCAAGAATCCTCGCCCCCTCTCTTATACCGCTTGAATATGCGGGTCCTCCCTTATCTACCATCCCAACGATAGGGGGATACTGAGGAAATAGCGAATCGAGATATACAGAATCAGCAATTACCCTCTTTTCCTCTCCATCCCGAATGAGCAGGACTTCCGAGCCATTTTTGAGGTCCTTTGTTATATCATACCAGTTAAAAACCTCGTTGTTATCAATGGAAAGGATTCTATCTCCCTGGATAAGATAACTTCCTGCAGCTGAACTACCAATAATAGTCGTATCCGGTACTTCTATCCCACCAATACCAAATATACCGAGATACAGCAAAAATCCAAAAAGGATATTGGCAAAGGGTCCTCCAAATACTGTAGCAATCCGAAGGACGACATTCCTTGAGTAGAATTCATTCCTTTCTCCTTTTATTTCATCGGGTTCCATTCCCTTTAACTGTACGTATCCTCCAAATGGAATTGCCGATACCCTGAAATCCGTCTCTTTCCACTTAAAGGAAAAAAGGCGGGGGCCAAAGCCTATCGAAAATACGGGAGCATCGATGGAAGAAGCTTTGGCTATCAGGAAATGAGATAACTCATGAACAAATATGAGAATACTAAGTGCCAAAACAGCAACAATAATAGAAACAATCATTCAATCAATTCCCTGGCTTTAGAAAAAGCCCATTCTTCTGCATTAATAATATCTTCCACTCCCGGGTCCTCAATCAAACTATGGGACTCCGTAACCTCCCTTACTATATCCATTATCTCTCTGAATTTAATCTTTCCGGAAAGAAATGCACTCACTGCCACTTCATCCGCTGCAACAAATACAGCCGGAAGAGTTCCTCCCTCTCCTAAGACATAATAGGCAAGAGGTATGAGTGGAAATTTTTTCTCATCAACCTTATGAAAAGTTAGTGCCTCAACATCGGATATGACAAGTTTGGGGGCAGGAGAATTAACATGCTCTGGAGCCGTCAGAGCAAATTGAATGGGTATTTTCATATCTGGCTTTGATAATTGAGCAATGACAGACCCATCTTTATACTCTACCATACCATGAACGATAGATTGGGGATGTATAACGACTTCAATCTCATCGGGAGACAGATTAAAAAGAACAGAAGCCTCTATCACCTCAAGAGCCTTGTTCATTAAAGTTGCCGAATCTATTGTAATCTTTTTCCCCATCTGCCAGGTCGGATGATTTAAAGCCTCACGGGCTGTTATTCCATCAAGGGACTCCCTGTTATTGAATGGTCCACCTGATGCAGGTAGTATTACTCTTCTGATATCAGAGCGGTTTGCTCCCAGGAGAGACTGATAGATAGCAGAATGCTCACTATCAACAGGGATGAGCTTACCGGGCATATCAGGCAATTTTTTCTTCAAGAGAGTCGAGTAAGCAACAATGGTTTCTTTATTTGCCGTAGCCACTCTCTTTCCATTTTCCAGCGCCTTTATAAGGATTTCGTAGGTTAAACTCCCGGCTGATGCTATAACAATTGCATCTATTTCGTTATTTGCGGCTAACTCACTTGCCCCCTCAATACCAAAAAGCGTTCTCCACCTCCCCCCTACCATATCATCTAACTTTTTTTCGTTTTCCCGGAAAAAAGTACCTACATAAAGAGGATTAAATTCTTCCGCCTGTTTTATTAGCAATGAAATATTATTCCCTGCATAGAGAGCAAATATTTCGTAATCGTCAAGATTTTTTATAACATTAATAGTATTTCTACCAACAGAACCCGTAGAACCTAAAATTGCTACTTTTTTCATCTTACAGCAAAGAAACGTAAATAGTAATAGATTAAAGGGGCAGTAAATAGTAGACTATCAAATCTATCCAGAAATCCCCCATGTCCCGGGATAGTAGTAGACACATCCTTTATCTCAACATCCCTCTTTATCATAGATTCAACAAGGTCTCCGATAGGGGCTATGATTGCAGTTCCCCCACCCAACATCATACAATCAAACCATGAAAGATAGGGAGCATAAATCTGCTGATAGATAAATGCAGCAATGATTGCTCCCACTGCTCCTCCTATGACACCTTCCCATGTCTTATTGGGAGAGATAGAAGGAAATAACTTCCTCCTGCCAAAACGTCTTCCAGTGAAAAATGCCGTTGTATCATTAGTCCATGTAAGAACAAAAGGAAGAAGAGCAAGGCTTGTACCCAATCTAATCGGTATATTAAAAATATTGGTATAAACAAGAGGTTTGAGCACTTCTGGCATCTGCATAAGAAGAATAAGATGACTGATTAACCATCCTACATATATAGCACCGAATACCGTTCCTGAAAGATGAAATATTGCTTCTTCCTTCTTTCTGCGGCAGAGTTCTGCAATCGCCACAACAATTACGAGCATAGTTATCGTAAGAACAGTAAAGAGATGGCTTTGGGAGTAGGCACTCAGTCCGAGAACCAGGGAGGAAAGAATGACAAGGGATTTATAGGGTGTAAGCCCTCTCTGTCTTAGAATATCACAGAATTCATAAACACCCAGGAATATTCCCAGTTCAACAAGAATAAGAAAGTATATATCTCCAGCCCAGGCAATAACAATTAACGCCGGAATGAATAGGATAGCGGTTATCCATCGCCTAACTAGATTCAATTTAGTGCCCCGAATCGTCTTTCCCTTTCCTCGTATGACTTAATTGCTTTTATAAAATCACTCCTACCAAAATCGGGCCAGAGGGTTGGAGTAAAGTATAACTCTGTATATGCAATCTCGTAGAGTAGAAAGTTTGAGATACGTATTTCTCCACTGGTTCGTATAAGAAGGTCAGGATCCGGCACATCTGGGAGGTAAAGAAATTCTCTAAAGGTATCCTCGCAAATCTCTTTCCCACCCCGAACAGCCTTATTTACAGCATCTACCAGCTCTTTCCTTCCGCTGTAATTAAGAGCTATAATGAGGTTCAGAGCCTTAAAATTCTCCGTCTGATTCTGAATCCACTGGATCTTCTTCTTTACTTGATCCGGAAGATTAATGAACCTTCCCAGGAATCTAACCCTGACTTTGCGATTCTTTAATCTATCGACCTCTTTCTCTATAACCCTTGGGAAGAGCCTCATCAAGCCATCCACCTCTTTCTTTGGACGATCCCAATTTTCGGTTGAAAAGGTATATAAGGTCAGGTACTTGACTTTATAATCAAGGCTTGCCTCAATTACTCTTCTAACAGAGTTTACTCCAGCATGATGTCCCTGCAAACGGGTGAGCCCCTTTTTCTTCGCCCATCTACCATTCCCATCCATTATAATTGCTATATGGGCGGGAACATTATCCATTCAATATCTCTTCTTCCTTCTTTATCAAAAGATTGTCAATCTTCTCGGTAAAGTGATCGGTAACTTCCTGAACCTGATCTTTATATCTCATTGCTTCGTCTTCAGATATTTCTCCATCTCTATCCATAGTCTGAAGCTTTTTTAGAATATCCCTTCTGATATTACGGAGAGATACCTTTCCATCCTCCGCTAACTTATGAACTAACGCTCCAAGTTCCTCTCTTCTTTCATCGGTTAGAGGGGGAATCGGTATACGAAGAACCGTTCCATCATTGTTTGGATTTAACCCGAGATTGGAACTCATTAAAGCCTTTTCTATAGCTCCAATGGCATTCTCATCATATGGGTGAACTACTATAAGATGCGGTTCTGGGGTTGCAATCGAAGCAAGCTGGTTTAACGGAGTTTTAGTGCCATAACATTCAACCTTTATATTCTCTATAAGCACGGGAGATGCTCGACCTGTCTTGACACCAGAAAACTCATCAGAAACAATAGAGACCGTCTTTCCCATCTTGGCGACCATCTCCTTTTTTAACTCTTTATCCATTGGTCCCTCCTTCAATAATTGTCCCAACTTCCTCTCCTCTTACCACCCTTTCGATATTGCCTGGAACTGTAGCATCAAATACAACAATAAGAAGATTATTGGTCCATGCCATGGAAAACGCAGTCGAATCCATTATACCTAATCCTTTATCTAATGCCTCTTTGTAGGTAAGTCTCCGGTATAAATGGGCGTTTTCACAAGCTTTTGGGTCCTTATCATAAACACCGGAAACGTTAGTAGCCTTCAAAAGAACATCAGCACCCATTTGTATAGCACGAAGAACAGAAGCCGTATCTGTAGTGAAATATGGATTTCCAGTGCCCCCAACAAATATCAAAACGTGGTTCAGAGAGAGGAGATACTCTACTCTATGTTTGTCATAATGTTCTCCTATTGAGGATAAAACTGGAATGGCAGAAATTACCGTATTGGGGACACCAAACTTTTTCAGATGGAGAGAAAGTGCACCACCATTTAAAATGGTTGCCTCCATACCTAATCCATCAAGTTCTTCCGGTGGCAAATCCGTTTCCTTTGATTCTCTTGCGCCCCTGATAATATTCCCTCCTCCAACAACAACCCCAAGCTTTACACCCGTTGCATGAACATTTTTTATCTGGGAAGTTACAGATTCTAAAGATCTAAAAGAGAGCGGCTTCTCTTTTCCCTGAAAAAACTCTCCACTTATCTTGAGAAGGATCCTATCATAACTCAGTTTATTCTCCAACTCGAAACCTTTCAAAGCGCCTTACTACTATATTTTCTCCAATTATAGCAATCTTCTCTTTTATTAGATCACCTATTGTTCTCTCTGGATCTCTAAAGTAATCCTGTTCTATGAGAACAACATCTTTATAGAACTTCTCAAGTTTATTCTCTACAATCTTTTTCCCTACTTCTTCTGGTTTATTCATTCTTTTAACCTGCTCTTCGTAGATCGACCTCTCTTCTCCTATAATATCCTCGGGCACAGACTCTCTATCCACAGCGATCGGGTCCACAGCTACAACTTGCATTGCTATTTCTTTAGCCAACTCCTTGAAATCATCGGTTCTTGCAACAAAATCGGTCTCACAGTTGAGTTCGACAAGGGAACCCAGCTGATCACCTGGATGGATATAAGCTATGACAACGCCTTCTCCAGTCTCTCTTCCCATCTTCTTTGAAGCTTTTGCTATTCCTTTCTCCCTTAAGATTTGAATAGCTCTGTCTATATCACCACCAGATTCTATAAGTGCATTTTTACAATCAAGAATACCAGCATTAGTCTTTGCTCTGAGTTTCTTTATGCATTCGATATCTACATCTTTTGCAGTAGCCACTTTTCCTCCTATTCAAGAATTTCCAATACTAAGCACGGGAAAAATCTGATTCTTGTACGCAAACCGAGCCAATTAAGGAATTAATCCTTGGATTTCTTAGGCTTTTCTTCCAATCTACTTCGACCTTCAACAATGGCCGTTTCAATTACCTTGGTTATCAACTTTATTGATTCTATTGCATCATCGTTTGCAGGAATGGGGTAATCCACAAAATCAGGATCAGAGTTTGTATCTACTATTCCTACAACAGGGATTTCAAGAAGATGAGCTTCTTTAACAGCAATATCTTCATTTATTACATCTATAACATATAGAAAATCCGGGACTCTTTCCATACTCTGAATTCCCTTGAAGTGGCGTTCCATTTTATCTCGTTTTCTTATTAAGCGGATCTGCTCTTTCTTGGAAAGCTCTTGGAAATCCTCATGTTCGATTCTCTCACATAGTTTATTATACTTATCAATACTCCTTCTAATAACCCTAAAATTGGTAAGGGTTCCCCCTAACCAGCGTTCATTTACATAGGAGACCTCCACACGGATGGCAGCATCTTTAATTACATCAGCAGCTTGTTTTTTCGTTCCTATAAAAAGAAACTCTGCTCCATGCGCAGCTGCATTTGCCACAACACTATAGGCTTCCCGTAGTAGCTCTACAGACTTTCGGAGATCAATGATATGTAATCCATCCTTCTCTGTATAGATATAAGGCTTCATCTTGGGATTCCAATTCCTCTTTCTGTGACCAAAATGAGCCCTTGCATCTAATAGATCTTTAAATTGCAATAATGCCACTCTCGCCTCCTACCTCTTTGAATGCTGAAAAGCCCTTCGAGCTTTTCTGAGACCGTATTTTTTTCTTTCCTTAACTCGTGCATCTCTTGTCAAGTAACCCGCGTCCTTTAAAGGTTTCTTAAATTCAGGGTTTATTTGGACGAGTCCTTTTGCAACGGCATGCCGTATTGCTTCTGCTTGCCCGGAGATACCCCCACCCTTTACGACAACAATTATGTCATATTTATTAAGCTCGTTAACTCGCTCAAGGGGCTTCCTTACCTCATAAACTAGACGATCTACCTTTAAATAATCCTTTACTGGTTTTCTATTAACCGTAATTTGACCGTTACCAGGATAGAAACGGACACTAGCTGATGATTCTTTCCTCTTTCCTGTAACCAAAGCAAGCTCTTCCATACTATTATCCTCCCAACTCTAATTTTTTGGGTTTCTGTGCCTGATGAGGGTACTTTTCTCCCCTGTACACCTTTAATTTTTTTATCATCTTTCTTCCCAGTTTGTTCTTGGGCAACATTCCAGAAACCGCATCAATAATAATACCCTCCGGGTCATTCTCTATCCTCTTAGAAAAAGGAACTTCTTTAAGTCCACCAATATAACCACTATGATGACGATATAACTTCTGTTCCTCTTTATTACCAGTTAGCATCACTTTATTTGCATTTATCACAATGACAAAATCCCCATTATCTACATGGGGCGTAAAATCAACCTTGTGTTTACCCCGAAGAATTGAGGCCACACTGGAAGCAACCCTACCCAAGGGTTTATCTTTAATATCTACAATCCACCAATCCCTCTGCACATCTTCCTTCCGTTGAGAAAATGTCCGCATTACTTCTCCTTTCTTTCATTACTAATTATATATATCTAACCAAACCTATTTCTTACTGAATCAATATATAGCAAAAAAATCTTTTGTCAAGAAGTGTTTTTTAATGTGTGGTTGACTAATCAAAAAAACACATTATATATACTTCGTGCGTTGGAGTAAAGCGTTTATACCGACAAAAAAAGAAGTACCAAAAGAAACAGAGAGCGTATCTCATAGATTGCTACTAAGAGCTGGTCTCATAAAGCCTCTGGCAGCGGGGATTTATACCTATTTGCCCCTCGGGTGGAGGGTCCTTAAGAAAATCCGGGAGATTATAACGAAAGAGATGGACAGAATCGGAGCACAGGAGTTACTAATGCCAGCGCTTACCCCATCTTCAATATGGAAAGAAACAGGAAGATGGGAGGAATACGGAGATGAGATGTTCCGCCTCTCTGATAGGAAGAATAGTGAAATGGCCCTTGCTCCAACCCATGAGGAGATAATAACCACGGTTATCCGAGATGAAATCAGATCCTACCGTTCTCTACCACAGGTATGGTATCAGATTCAGATAAAATACAGAGATGAAATCAGGCCGAGAGGAGCAGTTCTACGTGCCCGCACTTTCATTATGAAAGATTCCTATTCTTTTGACAGGGATAGGAAAGGGTTGGATAAGAGTTTCTCACTACACGAAGAAGCATACAGGAGAATATTCTCATTATGCGGACTCACAACTACGGAGGTTACGGCTCCAATCGACATTATGGGTGGTTCGGAATCAAAGGAATTTATGATAGATTCCCCCTCAGGAGAAGACCGTATTACTGTATGTCCAAATTGTGGACTCGCTTCCAATATAGAAGCCATATCGACGCTCCCAAGCAAGGCAAACTTCAAGGATGGTGAACTGGAAAAGATTCATACACCAGTTCCGGGTAGCGTGAATGAAATTTCCCGTTTTCTGGGTCTACCCCCAACCCAATTAATGAAGAGTCTCCTCTATATGAAAGATGATAAACCAATTTGGATAGTCATAAGAGGGGATTATGAAATAAACGAAGAAAAACTAAAAAGAGAATTTGAAGAAATAAGAATAGCATCTGAAGAAGAAGTAAAAAAATTAGTTGGAGCCTCCATAGGATACGTGAGTCCTATTGGATCAAATTACCCGGTTTATGCTGATTTATCCATTAAAGGAATAAAAGGCCTGGTAAGTGGAGCCAATGAAGATGATTACCATTTAAAAGGAATTAACCCGGAAAGAGACATGGATATCAAGGATTTCGTGGATATAAGAATACCTGAAAAAGGAGATTTATGCCCTGAATGTCATACGGAGCTTTCCTGGAGGAATGTAATTGAATTGGGGCATATCTTCAAACTGGGAACGAAATATTCATCCTCATTAGGAGCATTTTATCTCGATGAGAATGGAAAAGAAAAACCTATAGTTATGGGGAGTTATGGAATAGGGCTGGAGAGGATAATGGCTGCAGCAATAGAACAATCCCACGATGAAAGAGGAATTATTTGGCCCAAGGAAATCACTCCATATCATCTACTTATACTAAATCTCAATGCATCAGATTCAAAAGGGGTTGCACTAGCTGAAGATTTATATAGATTATTAGGAAAAGATTATGAAGTTCTCTATGATGATAGGAAGGTAAGAGCAGGATACAAGTTTAATGATGCTGATTTAATAGGTATACCTTTACAGATAATAATAGGGAGCAAGGGGTTAGAAAAGGGAATAATAGAGATAAAAAATAGAAAAACTGGAGAGGCTGAAGAGGTTCCCCAAAAAATAGCAAAAGAGGTGGTTAATAGATTATGGGAAAATCTATAGAAGATAAAATAAAAGAAATGCTCGAAACAATCCTTCACGGATTCGATGAAGGATTTATACTCAAGAAACTAGAAGTAAAAAACAGACTCATTAGAGTTTTTGTTGATAAAACGGGAGGCATCACAATAGACGATTGCGCCAGAATATCAAAAGAACTATCAGTACAGCTCGATGTTGATGGCTTTATGCCCGAGCCATATCGCCTTGAAGTTTCCTCCCCCGGAATTATCGAAGAGAAGGTAAAATGATTGACAGAGGAATTGTCGCAATGCTCTCAGAACTTGCGATTGAGCGAGACCTGAAAAAGGAATTTGTGCTTGAGACTCTAAAGGAGAGCATCATCACTGCAGCAAGGAAAGAATATGGGCTGGAGGAAGACCTGGAATGTGAAATCTCAGAGGCTTCAGGTAAGATAACACTCTTCAGGATAAAGAAAGTTGTTAAAAAAGTTGAAGACCCATACAAAGAGATCTCCCTATCCGAGGCCCGAAGGTTCAAGCCAACGATTGAGGCAGGGGCTACTTTCAAAGAGGAACTCCCCATAGAAAGATTCGGCAGAAATGCAATTACCGTCGTAAAGAACACTCTCATTCAAAAGATTAAAACAAATGAAAAAGAAATATTGTATGAAAAATATAAGACTAAAGTAGGTGAATTGGTAAGTGGAACAGTCTCAAGAATCTATTCCACAGGAGCGTATATCAAAATAGGAAATACTGAAGCATTTCTGTCAAGAGAAGAGCAAATACCTGAGGAAAAATTGCGTAAGGGAAGTCCTATTAAGGCCATAATAAAAGAGGTAACCGAACGACCAAAAGAAGGTGATGAGGAAAGAGTCCGCATAAAAGGACCCGTGGTGTATCTCACGCGGATTGACCCGGATTTTGTGACTCAGTTACTTGAGTTTGAGATACCTGAAATACTACATTCAGAAGTAAATATAAAAGGTATCGCAAGGAACCCGGGCCAACGGACAAAGATAGCCGTTTATTCAACTAACGAGAAGATAGATGCCGTTGGTTCATGTGTAGGCCACAGAGGCAACAGAATTCAATCCATTGTCAGAGAACTCGCCGGCGAACGTGTCGATGTCGTAAGGTGGAAAAAGGATAAAGCAAAGTATGCAGCAGAAGCGCTCTCTCCCGTTGAAGTAGTTGAAGCTGAAATGCTGGATAGCAAAAAGGTTCTCTGTATAGTTCCGGATGACGAGTTAACAGGAGCCATTGGTAAGGTAGGTGAAAATGTATCTCTTGCTGTAGCGCTTACCGGTCTTGATATAGAAATAAAGGGTCGCAGTGAATACCACAAGAACAAAGAATCCAATCGAAGAAAGAAAATCAAGGTAGGAAAACTGTCAATTAGTAGTCACATAAAGAAACTGCTCAAAGACGCAGGCTATAAAAATGCTCAGGATATAATGTCCCACAGCAAGGAAGAATTGATGGAAGCAAAAGGACTGGGAAGTAAAAGTGTGGATAAGATTTACACAGCCATCCATAAAGTAATGAGTTCGGACCAAACCAATGCCTAAAAAGGAAGAGGAACGCATCAGGGTATATAAATTAGCAGAAGAACTGGGTATCCCAAGTAAGGATATCATACGCTTTCTACTAAATGAAGGAATTAAGGTTAAATCTCATATGAGCACTCTTTCCAACGAAGAAGCTCTTCACATTAAGAAGAAACTTCCGAAGGGAGAGAAAGAAGAAAAGAAGGAAAAATTAGAAAAAAAAGAAGAAACTAAAAAAGAGAAAAAAATAAAGGCTAAGAAGAAGGTCAAACAGGTTGTTGCTCAACTTGAAGGTATAGGCAAGAAGAAAAGATACAAGAAGAGAGAAAAGAAAGAAGAAACAAAAGAAGAAAATATTATAACCATAGGGGAAGGTACATCCGTATCCGAACTTGGCGAACTTATGGACGTTCGCCCAAATGAAATAATAGGCGCCTGTCTACGCCTTGGGATGCAGGTTACAATAAACCAGCGATTGAATTTCGATACCGCTTCACTAATAGCAGATGAATTCAATTTCACCGCTTGTTTATCTGAAGGGTATGAAACTCCGGAACTTGAAGAAAAGCGCTACGAGATTAAAAAAAGACCACCTATTGTTACAATAATGGGACACGTAGACCATGGGAAAACCACCCTTCTTGATCACATAAGAAAGACAAGGGTCGCAGCTCAAGAATCAGGAGGTATCACTCAAAAGATCGGCGCATATCATATTAAATATAACAACCATATGATAACCTTCATTGATACTCCCGGACATGAAGCGTTTACTGCAATGAGAGCACGGGGAGCTAATGTTACAGATATAGTCGTACTTGTAGTTGCTGCAAATGATGGCGTTAAGCCTCAAACTCTGGAGGCTATAGACCATGCCCAGGCAGCAGGAGTCCCCATCGTAGTAGCAATAAACAAGGTTGACCTTGCTGCAGCCAATCCAGACAAGGTTCGAGCAGAACTTGCAGAGAAGGGAATTCTCGTCCAGGAGTATGGTGGGAAAGTATTGTGTATGGAGATTTCTGCTTTGAACGGTCATGGTGTGGAAGACCTATTGGATGCCATACTCCTTCAATCGGAAGATATTGACCTAAAAGCTCCCACAAAAGGAGCAGGGCTTGGGACAATTCTTGAAGTAAGAATAAGAAAGGGTCTTGGAAATGCAGCAACAGTGGTCATAAAAGAAGGCGAGATAAAACTTAATGATTCCTTTATTGCCGGGGCTACCTGTGGCAAGGTTCGTTTGATCCTTGATGAGAATGATAAGCGCCTGGATACTGCAGGGGTTTCATCTGCAGTGCAGATAGCACGTTTTGAAGAGCTTCCAGCAGTTGGTGATACTTTCAGAGTGGTAAATGATCAGAAAACTGCACGTTCGCTTTCTGAAGTAAGGAAATCGACCGAGAGAAAAAGGGAACTGGGACAGAAACAATCAGTAAGCCTTGAATCTCTCTATCTACAGATAGAAGAAGGTAAAACTCAAGCACTCCAAGTAGTAATTAAAGGAGACGATGCTGGGTGCGTTGAGGCTCTCTCTGATTCCTTAGAAGGGCTTTCCACGGATGAAGTTAAAATAGATGTTATTCACATTGGAGTAGGTCCAATAACAGAGAATGATGTGATGCTGGCATCCGCATCAAATGCAATAGTCATTGGCTATAAGGTAAATCCTAATTCTCAGGCAAGAAAAGAATCCAGAAACCATAGAGTAGAAATTAAAACATACGATGTCATCTTTGAAATAATAGAGGACATCAAACTGGCTATGACCGGTCTATTAGCGCCAAAGAGAGAAGAAGTAAAGACAGGAGAAGCAGAGGTAAGAAAGGTATTTACAGGTTCAACTATAGGAATAATAGCCGGATGTTATGTGCGGGAAGGTGAACTGCATAATAAAGATATAGCTGTTTTGCTACGTAACGATGAAGAGATAATAAAAACGAGTATAAAATCATTAAAGAGATTCGATAATGATGTAAAGGTTGTTGAAGAAGGGTATGAGTGTGGAATAAAATTAAAAGGGTTTGACAGCATCAAAGAGGGAGACATTATCGAGACCTATAAGATGGTCGAAGAGAAGAGGTCTCTGTAGTTATTAATATGGTAATTGGCATTAGTACAGTAGAGTTATATCTTCCAGGTGTAACTTCATTAAAGAAAAAACGAAGTATTATAAATAGTATAAAGGTAACTACAAGAAATAAATTTAATGTAGCAATAAGTGAGATTGACTATTTAGATAAGTGGCAACGGGCACTTATTGGAATCGTTGGAGTAAGCAACGACAGTAAATTCATGGAATCTTTATTGAAAAAGACTATAGGTAATATACAGCAAAAAAAGGGTATAGATATAATAGATTATACTGTAGAAGTGGGCAATGGGATTCAGACAAAAAAGGGTGAATTCCCTAATAATTGAAACTGTCTCTGAGATTATAGCGAAAGAGGTTAAGGATCCTCGTGTAGGTTTAATTACATTAATCTCTGCGGAAATCAGTCCTGATTTTAAGCATGTAACTATATATTTTACTGTTCACGGAGGAAGTGAAGAGGGCCAGAAGAATAGCAGATTACTGAATCATGCCAGTGGGTTCTTTCAACACGAATTAGCAAAAAGGTTGAAATTTAAATATACTCCAAAGATCCAGTTTAAATACAACCAAACCTTTGAGAAAATCAAACATATAGAAACTCTCTTGAACAAAGAAAGCGAGGAAGAAAGTGAAAAGAGTGATTAGAATGATAAAAAAATACAATAAGTTCCTGATCGTCTCTCACAAGAATCCTGATGGTGACTCTATAGGCTCCCAGATAGCCCTTGCTTTGGGACTTCTTAAAATGGGAAAGAAGGCTTACATCTACAACCAGGACCCTCCAACAGACAGATATTGCCGATTCAAGAAGGTAAACCTTATTCACACCGATAAAAAAGATTTTGACGAAGAAGTCATACTCATCGTAGATTCAGCAGAGATTGAACGCATCGGCTCAATAAAGGATGAACTGGACTTTACAAAACCTGTAATCAATATAGATCATCATATAAGCAACGAGAATTTTGGCACCATTAATGTTGTAAAGCCTAATTACTCTTCTGCGGCAGAGATTATATACGAACTACTGGATAAACTAATTAAATTAGATAAAGAGATTGCTACCTACCTATATATTGGAATTCTTACTGATACAGGTTCCTTCCGATATCCCAATACCACATCTCATTCCCTGCGGGTAGCTTCAAAACTGGTAGAATATGGGGTAGTTGCCGCTCAAATCTCAGAATTTATATGGTTTACTGACCCACCAACAAGGATTAAGTTGTTAGGAGATGTCCTGCAGAGCATAACGCTCCATGATAAGTTCAGTATTATGTATGTGACAAAGAAGATGTTAGAAAAACGAGGTGCAAGGGAAGAGGACACAGATGAATTTGTGAATTATGGCCTATCCATAAAAGGTGTTAAGGCTACGGCTATAATAAAAGAGAGAGAGGGTGGTAAATTAAAGGTATCACTGCGTTCCAAAAATGGGGTTAATGTTCAGGAACTTGCCTCGGAATATGGCGGCGGTGGTCATAAAACAGCATCTGGTTTTACTACCAAGTGTGACTTAGAAACTCTCAAAAATGAGTTGGAAATAAAGTTGGCAAAGGTTGTTAATTCACAGTAACGGTTTTCTTCCTCTGCACTATCCCCGCAAAAACTGAATTAATATAGACCCGAGATAATTCCCCAAATCTAATTGCATCAAGTGTTACATCTATGTCATTGTGTATGATCCCGGAAGGAATTTTATATCTATTCTCGGTCCTGGCAAAACCCAGATGATATAAGGTGTCCTGGCCTTCCACTACAAGCATCCGCCACTGATCAGGTGAAGTCTCCATGGAATCAGCATGCGTCCATTCGATAATCAATGAATCTCCTTCATCTATAGAACTTTCCATCTGGAGGCTGAAAGCCGAAGGAATCTCTACTGTTCCGAAGATATCCTCATAGTCCTCCACCTCTATCTGGATTGTATACGTGGAATCATAAGTCAACCACATCATCCCTTCCTTGTAATAACCACCCATTGTCCCGTCAAATCCAATAGTAGTGGTACTATCAAGGACCACTTTGGCATCCTCTACAGGCCGATAGTCCACGTACTGTATCAAAGCCCAGAAACGATTTATATCAGGATATTTACCAATAGAAGCAGAAACATATATGGCTTTTTTACTACAGGAAGTGAGAGTAAGGAATAAAACTGGTATAAGTAAATAAATCCTCTTCATTTTTCAATAATAGAAATAATAATCTCGATGTCAACCCCCGTTTAAAAGTCATAAGCCAAAAATCGAAAAGCTACCGTCTTCGGTCATTTTGTAATTTGCAATTAGGACAAATGTCCTTATTTTCACTTTTCAATCAATCGAAACGTTAAAATCCCCTTGCAAACAGGAAAAACATCTATATTATCCGTCAAATGATTAATTTTGGTGTTTCAACTACAATAACAAAGGATAGAAGTATATACGAAGCCCTCAACTCTATAGGAAAAAGTCCTTTTAAGTGGGTTGAGATAAGATGTGACCCTGGCCATTTTAATTATGAGGATGGAAAGGATATAAAGGAAATACAAAAGAATCTCCGAAGGAACCAAATCAAAGCTTCCTCTCTTCATCCTCCCGGGTGGGTTGATATTGCATGCTCTGAAGAATGGACGAGAATGAAATCTGTCCGGGAAGTAGAGAAAACCATACTCGTTGCAGAACATCTTAAAGTTCCAATAGTTATCGTACATCCAGGTTATAAAGATGGCTCGCTGAACCAGGCTGAAAAGAGTTTAAAAGAGATAGTAGAATTCTCACACGAATGGAAAGTAAATCCGATCCTTGAAAATACTTTCCCCGGTTATTTTGGCTCAGAACCAAAAACACTCATGTATCTCGCGGCAAAATTTGACCTTTCTATATGTCTCGATACATCACACGCAGCGGCAGAGGTTAACCGTATAGAAGAATTCCTGAAATTACTGGGGAGTAGAATAAGACATTTCCATCTATCCGATTCTAATATGGAGGGTAATGATGACCACCTCATACCCTTCGAAGGAAAGATCAACTGGATACCAATTATGGAGTTTACGAACGAGTTTGATGGATATATAATTTTCGAAATATTACCAGCTAAATACCCTGAAAAGACACTGGCTCTCCTTGATAAAATAAGGAACAACTGGCGTAGTAAAAAGATAACCCCTTGACCTTTTGGGCCTTTCTTATTAGATATAAAAAAAACGGAGGAAGAGATGATCAGTGAGTGCCCCAAGTGTAAGAAGAAATATAGAGTTAACGATTCCGACATCCCGGTGGGAGGGGGACAGGTCCGTTGCCCAAATTGCTCTAACATTTTTACTATTTACCGGAAACCACTTGATATAGAACTTATCCCAGTAGAAGAAGAAAAGACTCGTGAGCCTTCATTTGAAGAAATCTCTACCGGAACTTCATTTGGGGAAATTCCAACTGAATCCACCATGGAAAAAGCAGTGGAAGCAGAAGAAAAAGAAAGTGTTACAGCAGAGCCCACTACAACCGAAGCAAAAGAGATATTCTTAAGAACTTTACAGGAAAAGAGAACAGTAGAACCCAAGATAACGGCACCCCCTCTACCTGAGTCCTGGAGTGAAGAAAAGAAGAAAGAACATCAAAAGGCCAGAAGGCTTGCCCGATCACTCACCAAAGATATCCTGCTTTATCATCAAGAAGACGTTATAAGAGGCAGAAAAGAAGGGAATCTTGTAGAACTCCTTCGAGATGAAATAAAAAGGTCCTGGAAATTCTACAAGAACCAGGTGGGAGAAGATATATTAAAAGAGAAGAATCACTTTAAGGATGCCTTAAATGAGATAATTGCTGGCGGAGAAGAAATCTTTGCCTGACAGATAATTAGTCCTTAGGAGGTTGTTAATGAAAAACTTAAAATGGAGATGGTTATTTATTTTTGTAGTAATTGCTATTGCAATCTGGCAGTTGCATTATTCATGGGTGTACTTCTCTCTTGATAAAGAAGAAATGGCCCGCATATCGCCTGCGAAGTTAGAAGCAATTGAATCCAGAGCACTCCACCTTGGGCTTGACCTGCAGGGTGGTATGCACATGGTTCTGGAAGTAGATAAATCCAAACTTAAGGAAGAAGAAATAGCGGGCGCAGCAGATCGTGCACTTCAGATTATTCGCAACAGAATTGACCAGTTTGGAGTATCTGAACCAGATATAAGGAAACAGGGAAGGGATTGTATAATGATCCAACTGCCAGGTGTAGTAGATAGGGATAAAGCGCGTGAACTTATAGGGAAAACGGCACTTCTGGAGTTCAAATCAGTGGCAGAATCTGCTATATTTCAGAATACTCTTAACAATATCAACGAAACCCTGAGAGAAATTAAGGGTGATACTTTTAACCTTTTCAGCTATTTTATAGGGCCATCTGTAAAGATCTATGGAATTATTTCTTCTTATCAGCCTTATATTGATTCACTCCTGCAAATCCCTGAAGTGAAGAAACGTATCCCGTATGGCTACGCCTTCCAGTGGGGGGAAGAAGTGATTCAGGAGGGTTATAAGTATTATCCTCTGTACCTGTTGAAAGAAAAACCCCTTCTTACGGGAAGTTCGATCCTTGATGCAACACCAGGAATAGGAACACGTAACAACCCCATAGGTGTCAGAGTGGACCTCACAATGACAAGGGTAGCAAGGGCAGAGTGGGCACAGATTACTGGAGCACATATAGGAAAGAGAATAGCAATAGTGCTTGACGGTGTAGTCAAATCCGCCCCTGTAGTTCAGGAAAGGATACCCAATGGAAGTTCCGTTATCACCCTCGGCAATTCCCCTATGGAGGAAGCAAAAACATTGGCGATTATCCTCAAAGCAGGTGCTCTACCTGCACCGCTTAAAATAATTGAAGAGCGTTCTATTGGACCTGCTCTGGGGGCCGATTCTATAAGAGCAGGCACGCGGGCTTTCATGCTAGCCGGAATTATAGTTTTTCTCTTTATTGCTGTATATTATCGTAAAGCAGGTGTGGTAGCCATCTTTGCTCTAATTCTCAACCTCGTCTTCCTATTAGCCGTTCTTTCGGGTTTAAGGGCAACTCTAACCATGCCTGGTATTGCCGGAATAGTTCTAACAGTGGGGGCTGCTATAGACGCAAATGTTCTGATCTTTGAGAGAATAAGGGAGGAACTTGCTTCAGGAAAAACTATACGGACGGCAATAGTAAGTGGATACGAGAGAGTGTTCACTACAATACTGGATGCAAACACAACAACGTTCATTGCTGCGATAATCCTTTTCTATTTTGGAACCGGTCCGATAAAAGGATTTGCAATCACTCTTTCTATTGGTCTTGCAGCCAGTTTCTTTACTGCCATATTCATCACACGTAACATATTTGAGTACTGGACATTCAAGGGATTAAAAGCACTACCTATGTTCCAGATATTCAAGAAGCCAAAGTACAACTTCATAGGAGCACGAAAGATAGCTTTCGCATTTTCTGGTATTATAATCTTAGCAGGACTTGTTTCCATTGCTGCCCATAAAGGCCCCAAATACGGCGTTGATTTCACTGGTGGATATCTTCTTGAAGTCGCATTCGAAGAAAAGCCAGTTTCCTCGGAGCAAATGAGAGCAGCTCTCGCGTCAACCGGATACGAAAGAGCATCAATACAGAAATACAAAGGCAAGGAGTTATTCCTGGTAAAACTCAGGGAAACTGAAGGGTTCTCTGTCGAGAACCTGAAAGAAAAATTAAGAGGGCAATTCCAGGATAATAAGATTGATTTCCCAAGGGAGGAACTGGTTGGTCCAGCTATAAGTAAGGGACTTCAGATGAAGGCATCCTGGGTCCTACTCCTTGGAATGATTGGTATACTCATCTATGTTTCTATCAGGTTTACCTTCCGCTTTAGCGTTGCTGCAGTGGTTGCTCTTCTCCATGACCTCTTAGTCACAGTCGGATTACTCTCAATCGCGAACGTTGAGTTCAATATTCCAATAATCGCTGGTCTTCTTACAATCCTCGGATATTCGATTAACGACTCAATCGTTATATCCGATAGGATAAGAGAAAACGTAAAACTCCTCCGGGGCAAACCATACGAAGAGATAATCAATACGTCCCTTAATGACACACTCGCAAGAACAATAATTACTTCCATTACAACTCTCTTTGTGCTCTTTTCTATCTATTTCCTTGGCGGAAGAACCCTCCACGGATTTTCCTTTACTTTACTCATAGGTGTCGTTATAGGTACCTACTCATCTATCTTTATTGTGGCTCCAATTGTTGTTGAGTGGGAAAAGAG
This sequence comes from Candidatus Stahliibacteriota bacterium, assembly GCA_030668705.1. Lineage (GTDB taxonomy): Bacteria > Hydrothermota > UBA3072 > UBA3072 > UBA3072 > DAOVFB01. Next base: position 2,812 of record DAOVFB010000001.1, on the reverse strand, counting down.
GAGTCCTTCCAGGAGAAGGTAATGAGCGAGACCAGACGTTTCAAAGTCGGCGATGTTCTGTTCAAAGAGGGAGATATTTCGAAAGAGATATTTTTAATAAGGGAAGGGCGGGTGAGAATCAATAAGAAGGGTAAATGGGTTGCCGACCTTAAAGCAGGGGATTTCGTTGGAGAAATGGGAGTTCTGGATAGGCAACCACGGAGTGCAACAGCAGAGGCTATCGAGAATACCGTGGTTTCTGTACTCGAATCAAATAAACTACAGGAGAAATTAGAAGAAGAACCTATGGTAGGGCTCTTGGTTAAAACACTTATTAAAAGGCTTAGAGAAACAGACAGGAGGTTATATACTGATGAGACTGGGAGTTAATATAGACCATGTTGGGACTATAAGAGAAGCAAGGGGGATGCGGTATCCCGACCCCATAGAGGCAGCTCTTCTTGCAGAGTCTGCAGGAGCCGATGGCATAACTGCCCATCTTCGGATAGATAGGAGACATATAAAGGAGAGAGATATCAGAATCTTAAGGGAGGTTGTTAAGACCCACTTAAATGTCGAGGCATCTCTTGATAAGGAAATTCAGTCAATGCTCCTGGACATTAAACCAGATTGGGTCTGTCTTGTTCCCGAAAGGGAAGAGGAAATAACCACTGAAGGAGGGCTAAACCTGAAAACCGTTCCCGGGGAAATCGAGAAGGCCACCAAGAAACTAAAAAATTCAGGAATAATGGTAACTTTCTTTATCGAACCTAAAGTGGAAATGGTTGAGATGGCATCTGATCTAGGCGCCTGTGCTGTTGAATTGAATACAGGAAAATGGAGTGAATATCCCAGTGATGCGAACTATAAGAAAATAGAAGGGGCAGCTCAGGTTGGCATAACAAGGGGCCTTGAAGTCCACGCTGGTCATGGACTTAATCTCCGTAATGTCGGACGTATTGCAATGATAGAAGAAATAGATGAGTTGAATATAGGTCATGCAATTATTTCCAGAGCGATTATAGTAGGGATGGAGAGGGCAGTAGCAGAAATGAAGGAGCGGATATTATTGGGTGAGTAAACCTCTGAACATAAGGGAAGTTCGAGTGGCCAAGACGCCAAGTGGAAGAGATTCAATGGCCACTTGACAATAAAAAGGCTACTTACATTCATGCAAAGAAAAAGTTTCTCCTTACACTCAACGCATAACCAGTAGATATTGGATGAATTTCTCACAGGCTGAGAAATATCTCAATTCCCTTATCGACAGAGAAAAATCCCAAAGGGCAAAATACCCTGAGTCATTAGATCATTTTCGTAGATTCCTAATAGACATAGGTAACCCCCATAAAAGTCTTAAGGGGTTTCTTATTGCAGGAACTAAAGGAAAAGGCTCTACTGCACATCTAATAGATGCGATATGCAGGGTAGCGGGCTATTCTACGGGTCTCTATACATCCCCCCATCTTACTAGCTATAGAGAGCGAATAAAGATAAATGGGAAGCTTATCTCCAAAGAGAGATTTGCTTCCCTGATAGAAGAATTATCAATGGTTAAGCAAAAGATAAGTGTATTTGAAACACTAACAGCATGTGCTTTCCTCCTCTTCAAAAGAAAGGGAGTGGACTATTCAATCTTTGAAGTGGGATTGGGCGGAAGACTGGACGCTACGAATGTATTTGATCCCGAAGTATCCATCATCACACCCATCAGTATAGATCATCAGAAGATCCTTGGGGAAACGGTAGAGGAAATTGCAGTAGAGAAAGCAGGAATCTTTAAAGCGAATGGAATCAATATCTCAGCTCCACAATTACCAGCGGTTGAAACTGTCCTTAAAAGGAAAGCCTATGGTAATATCAAATTCATCAAAGACTACGAGGTTATTTCTGTCTCTAAGGAAGGAACCATATTTAAACTGAATGATGATAAAATACAAATGGGTCTCATTGGTAGACATCAGGCCTTAAATGCAACCGTAGCAATCTCAGCTTGCGGGGAAGCGGGAATACCGATTGAGATTGAGAAAATAAATAAAGCCCTCTCTCAATTCACTATCCCTGGACGATTTCAGATAGTCCGGAAAAAACCTTATGTTGTTCTTGATGGTGCTCACAATGTAGCTTCTATCAAGGTTCTAAAACAAGCAATCCTGGACGTTTTCAACAGACCTGTCCTGCTCGTATTCTCATGCCTTTCCAATAAAGATGTTGGAGGAATGCTTTGTGAGATAAAACCAATAGTGAAAAAGATATATCCAACAACTATATTATACCCAAGGACTATAAAAATAGAAGAAATAACAAATAACTCAAAAGAAGTAGGTATAGAAATAGCAGATATAAAAGAAAATCCAATCGAAGCTCTAAAGAAAGCAATATCTGATGCAACTGTAGATGACATCATCCTGGTAACCGGCTCCTTCTATCTCCTGGGTGACATCCTCAAAAATCCTCCATGGTAAGAGTATCTTTCCACAGAGACAGTCGCTTCGCTCCAATGAAGATTGAAGAGTGCAAATTGCAAAATGCCCTATCACTTCACACCTTTATTTCACAACAACAGAGACACCCCAGTACGGTCGTTTCCTCCCTACGGGGCAGGCAGAGGTCACAGAGAAGAATTATTTTTTGTTCGTTCAATGTCCAATGTCCAAAGTCAAACGAAACCGCAGATACACGTTGTTAAATAGTTAAATAGTTGAGTAGTTGAGTAGTTAAGTTGTAAAAAAATAAAACTAAGACCCTAAACCTAAGACCAAATACCTACCTCGATTATCGCGGGGTGAAATGGATGTCACATATCATCACTAAAATAAATGTTCTTATTTTA
>DAOVFB010000016.1 GCA_030668705.1 Candidatus Stahliibacteriota bacterium | reverse complement strand
GGTTTAACGATATGGAACCAGTTTCCAAAGAGGAAAATCATCCTCCCAATCAGGAGGGAAACTCTTGCCATTACGGTATATCCAAAGGAAGACCCAAAAGCAATCATAATAAAGATTATTCCAACTCTCGAGAATTTACTCACCGCGCCCCCTTCCCTTCTGGAGAAATAAAAATAGGTCAGGGTTGCAACTGTACCTATCACAATAAGAAAATTGTTTATGTTTGTATGCCAGTTACCGGTGGCTAAGGGGAGTATTGTAGCCTTGAGTTGTGGGAGCAATAAACCCTGTATTTGACCTATTGTTACCAGGCCTGCTCCAATGCCAACGGTAAAGGCAATAGACCATCTACTGATCCAAGAATATCTTTCAGGGAACCAGCGTGAAAGCATCAAAAACCCAAAGAATAGGGGGATGATCAACATCAAGGATCCTGGCTCCCGGGCAGCAATTGGATTAATGACCATCTGCTTAATGGTAAAGTGCCAGACATAAATCAACCAGTAGGCAGCAGAAAAACCAACATAGAGATGCTCGGCAAATTTATAGACGGGATTATCCCCGTATAAGAAGGAAAAAATACATAGGGTTAGGCCCCCTGCAATCCAGACCGATATTGTTTCAAGCACTATATCTCCCCCTTATCGCTCTAAACCCCATTATTTCCGCCTCGTCATAAAGTATCCGATATTACCTATTATTATAAACATCACAATGGCAATATGTGCCCAGGATTGTGCTGCCATTCCAGTTAGTCCAAAACCCGGCTTCTCAATAAGTGTCTCGTATTCCGCGGCTCCTTTCAATCCTCCAATAAGACCCTCGATTTGGCCGGATTGTAGATATGGGTATGTTTCAGCTGCCATTACGCCGGTAACCCCAAGTACTATACGCTGATTATAGCGTGAACCTACATACTGAACCCAGAATTCACCAAATCTCCCTGCCTCCAGACCCACAATTAATGCAATATCATTATAGTTATGAACATTTCTCATCATTGGATGTGAATCGAGAAGGATGTCATTCACATCCGTTCTAAAGAAATTTCTTATCTCCTTACCCATGTCGATCATAACCGCACGGTCTCCTGGTCTGTAGCCTAAATTTACATAGTCTTCTCCATAGACCTTTCCATACTCTTTCGCTACTTCCTCCAATCCCTCCGTGCCAATGGGGAGCCCAAGAGGCCAGAAGACCAGCATTATTACCTTGACATCCTTTTCGAATGCGTGCCTGAGGATTGCCTTTAACATAGGCTGTAGTTCAGGCATAGAAGCGGGGTCATAATCTATGGATATGATAATAACGTCATTAGAATCGAGGGATTCTATCGTCTCATATGCTGAACTCACTGATGGGCTTATCTGCACTTCCTCTTTTAGCCCAAGGAGTATAGGCAGGATTACGACTATCCCGATAATAACATATATAATTCCTCTATTAATAGAATTAGTCCAATCCCAGAGATTTCTTTTCTTTTCAATCATGATAAATAAGTCCTTTCAATCCCCAGTATGAGCCTTAGAGACATAGCAACCGCTCCCAGGGCCACTCCTATCATTATTCCTCGCATTGCCCCCATCTGCAAAACATTGAAGATCCAGTTGGCTATTCCAGGCAGTCTTGTCCAGAGTTTATACCCCGCAGGTACTCTTCCAATCATTACTATAACCGCTGCAACAAGTAGAAGAGTAGCTTCCAGGGTTCTTGCTCTGAAAGCACGATAGGAAGCCGAAGCGACAAAGAATGCAAGGAGCGCGAACATGGTGGACTGAAGCGGAATCAGAATTGTTTTATACCCGTAAAAGAAAATGGTCCCGGGTTGAAATGGATTTGGGGTTCGAATAACCGACATTATACCTATCACGAGACAATAGAAAAAACCAGCAAAGAAAACAATAGAATACCACCACCCTGCCTTCCTCCGCCGCATCTGCCTCACGTGGAGGCGTACCAGAGAGTCTACACCAATAAGTAAGGTAAAACCAAGTATTATGGAATACCAGATAAGAGTATCAGTCTCAAGTGGACCAAATGGTCTATGCGGAATAAAAAAGGATATAATAACAATAAAACCTGTTACGAATGTAATTACAAGTGGGACCCTCTTCTTCATTTAGCTCCCCTTGCAAGAAATTCGAGCATTTTATTAAATATTTGCATGTAAGCAGGATTACCCCCTTGCTTTGCTATTCCCGCAATAGTTCCAAAGATGACACCTGCACCAATCATGAATAGAAGAACTACCTTTGCCAGATCCGAACCCTTAATCGAACCCAGCAATCTTGGTTCCCTGGAGATATAAGCTGAAGCAGCAAACATCTCCTCACCCAGGAGAACATAATCACAGGCAGCAACAAAAAAGGGCAACTGCGTGGTAGCATTGGTTCCGGCTATCTGGATCGCACCTATAGAATATCCGGTTTCAGCCAGTATCAGTGATTCTGCATAGAAATATCCCTGCAAGAATATAGCACCCGGCCTTTCCCTGAGCATTATTCCATCCACGCCCGCGGCAAATCCAAACTGTTCATAGGTAAGATAGAATACATCATCTTTATTGAAAGCATCGGGACGACCCGCTTCAGCAAAAGCGGTCTTCAGGGTCTCCTGGGCCGTTGTCATAACGATAGGGTCAAAATTCGGATGGATTACTCGACTCCCATACTCAGCTACCTTCTTACCAACCTTTTCAAGTATAGTAAGGGATGCGAGGGTTCCGGCATCAGTGATAGCTTCCAAACCGGGGACAAATAAAACTGGTTTACCCATCTCTGTTGACCTTCCTACGGCCTCATCTATTGCATCGAGAGCAGGAAGTTTGCGAATAAATAGGCCTTCCGGGTTTTTCTTTGCTAACTGTATATATGTAAGAACAACACTCCCAAACAAAATAAGGAATATAAGTACCGTAGTCCGCGATTTATTAAACCACTGGGGAGAGGAAGTTACGAATCCCTTTATTTCCGCAATATAGAATGTATCCTTCGCTATTGCTTTTCCTCTATATAGATATTCCACACCATCTATGACCGACACATCCTCACATTCTCCCTTAAAAATGGAAATGAGTCCTGCTTCTTTAAAGAGCGTATCACCCTTTTCCAGACGAGATAATTCGATACGTGCCGTACCCTCCGGAATATTGTAAACGTTCACGGTAATAGAACCGCCACCATCATCAGGTGTATCTTTTGCAGAAATGGAAAAAGCAAGAGCAAGGAGTAAAATCATTTACATAATGCCGAGCCAATCATGGAGAAGAAATTGCATCCTTCCTATAAGAAGGGAAATACGAGCCATAACCGTATAACCGAAAGCAGCACCAAAGGCTACCATAATAAAGACGATTCCAACCTGGGCAGCAGCACCGAAACCGTGCTCCCTCTTCTTTGAGAAATAAAAATATATTAAGGTGGCAAAAAGACCCGCGAATATTAGAATCGCATTAATTGAACTCATGAGAGATGTGAATTTATCAGGGGTCAGGAATGATGCTTCTACCTGCCTTATTATCCATGATTGCAATAATAATGGTATTCTGAGTCCAGCATACCCTCCTACATAGAAGGCAAGAGGATATTTAATAAGCCAGCTATACTTCTTTGAGAAAATTCCAAATGTCATCATACCGAGAAGAATTGGAAAAATAAGACTCCACTGATGTGGTGGCAAGAACAAAGGTTCATAAACCCTGGGAATTATATAGTTATACCAGAGTATCGTCAACGTATAACCAAGTGAAAGCCCCATAAATATGTGCTCAGCCAGTCGGTAAAAAGGATTATCCTTATAGAGGAATGAATATACCATAAGGGTTAACAGGGCTGCCATCCAGACCCATATACTTGTTGAGATACTCATTTCTTCCTCCTTATAATTCCCTGTCTCCTCTCGCCCCGTCTTACAATAAAATAGCCGGCATTCCCCAGTATAATCAGTAAAATTATCAACAGGTGAGCAAGGGACTGTGAATCCATACCTATGGTGGCTGGTCTTCTACCCGTGGGGTATCCTTTCCTTGCCATGAGTTCTTCATACTCTGCAGCACCTTTTAGTCCTCCCAACATACCCACAAACTGTCCTGATTGGAGGAAGGCATAAAAAGCTGGAGCAGATACAGCAGTGCACGCAACCCCTATATTCACGCCATACCTCTCCTGTGCATACATCAACCAGTACTCCGGAGTGGAACTACCAGAGACATCTACAACCAGAGAAATATCCGAATAATTCTTAACGCCTCTCAACATTGGAAGAGAATCGATTGGGGTTCCGTAATAATCATTCCCAAAAGTGGTGGCTATATCGATTCCTATAGAAAGGATTACTGCACTAACACCCGGAATAAAGCCGAGGAATACATAATCCTCTCCATATTTCTTGTCTGGAAAGTCTGCTGATACCTCGTCTATTGCCATCTTTGCCATACCAATATAAGCCGGGTATAAACCACCAAACGAAATAACTGGGATTCCTTTTGTAAGACAATGTCTGAGTAGTGCCTGCTCCATGGGCATGAGTTCGGGCATTGTGGAGGGGTCAAATCCGGTTACAACCATGACCGGATCTGACTCTGGACCAAGGGTATCAATATAAGTAAAAAGGTCAATAACAGGTTTTGTAGGCTTAATAGGTAAGCCAAGGGGTTTTATTAGAGGGATAATAACAACTATAGCAATCCCTATGAATATCCATTTCCTATCCAGTTGTAAAAATCGCTGCCAGAAACCCATTATTCTCCTCCCATGTAACTACGTTCAATACCGAGCATTATCTTCATTGCTGTCGCCACGGCACCGAGCCCCACTCCAATCCTTATACCTCTCATAGCCGCCATACTGGGAACGGTCATTATCCATTCAACCAAATCTGGCATCCCTCTCCAGAGATAATCACCGATAGGAACCCTTCCTATCATAACGATTGTAGCCGTAACAAGAAGTAATGTCGCCTGGACATTTCTTGCCCTGAATGCGCGAAATGCTGCAGACGCAATGAAGAAGGCAAGCAAAGAAAACATCGTCCCCTGAAGTGGAGCAATCATATAATTATATAGCGAGTCAAAGAAAGGCCCCCTTGAAGTGATAAGACCGGAGAGCAACATAAACAGGACTGAAACCATAGCAACGGCACTGAATATATATCCCTCTTTCTTTCTCTTGACCTTGGTGATATGATGCATAAAGAAACTTCTCAAGGCAAAGATGTACATAAAAGCGAATATAATAATAAACCACTGCTGAACAATTACATTATAGAATTCTTCTGACCTGGGATGAGGAATAAAGTATTGAATCAACATCAGGAAACCTATCCCAAATGCTATTATCACTGGTAATCTTCTTCTCATTTAATCATCACCCCGCAGAAAACCATGAAAGAATAAACCGGAGACCAAATATTGAGAAAACCGAGCCAAAAAATAGAGAAATAAGAATCGCCATCTTTCCCCAATCCTGAGCTTTTATGGAAGAAATAAGACGTGGATCCTCTGAAAGATAGGCACTGGCTGCATATAATTCCTCTCCCATAATACAGTAATCACAGGCAGCAACAAAGAAAGGTAATTGCGGAACCCTATCCGTGCCTGCTATCTGGATAGCACCTGTAGCATTACCGGTCTCTGCAAGGAGCAGGGACTCTGCAAAGAAAACTCCGAGGAATAGATTTGTAGCGGGTTTCTCTCTAACCATTATACCATTTACACCCGCAGCATAGGCAAATTGAGCAGATGTGAGAAAGAATACATCATCCTGATTATATCTATCTGGTCTTCCCGCTTCAGTAAAACCCTCTTTTACAGTCTGTTGCGCCACATTCATTACAATTGGGTCAATGCAAGGCACAATGATCCTGGATTCATACTGCGCAACCTTCTTAGATACTGGTTTCAAAATATTCATAGCGGCAATAGTCCCTATTTCATCCATTGGCCATATACCAGGAACATAAAGGATTGGTTTACCCATTTCCGTTGCCCTACCAACTGCCTCTTCAAGGGCGTCCAGGCCAGGAATCCTGCGCAGAAAGATTTTTTTTCCTTTCCTTGCAATCCGAACAAAGTAAACAACCAATCCAAGGTATATTATTATCATTATAAGAATATTGACTTCGTTCTTTTTAAACCACTGGGGATAAGCCGTAACCACCGGGGGTAGTTCACTGAATATTGAAACTACACCCTCCGGGTTAATCGACCTCATACTGTATTGATATTCGACATTGTTTCTAAGCCCCAACTGATCCAAATATTCTGTTTTGTTGACAGGCGCGTAACCGGCAAGATGTAGACTCTCATCCTCCGCCTCCCTGAAAATCTGATAACCCTCTATGTTGGATATATCCAGTGGACGGTCCCAGAATAAAGTAATACTTTCTCCGTGGTCATTCGGGGTATCCATTGCTCTTAAGTTAGTAGGCGGTTTTAGAGAAATTGAATCCGTTGTAGCAACAACGGTAATAGGCATTTGACCAAAAAAGAACAGCAATCCAATCAACATGACAATCCCTTTATAATGAAAATTTTCTTTTTGTCAAGGACTTTTTTATTTTTTTAAGTGTATCGTGTGTGTCACATCTCAACATTGAAAAACTACTGATGACCGGGGACAGGAGACGGAAGACCGAGGTATTCACTGATTCTCTCCGTGTCTCTGTGGCAGATAAAAAATCCCTTGACTATTCCGAACGATATTTTAATATTGGAATGCCAGAGTAATTTAAGAAGCAGTGAAATCAATGATAAAAAGGAGGATTTATGGATACTAAAATCAAGAATGTTATAGCAAGGACGGAATGGTTAGGACACGATACCTTCAAGCTATGCGATGATATAGTAATCTATACGGATCCATACAAGTTAAAAGGAGAACTCACTAAGGCTGACCTCATCCTTATTACCCATGACCATTTTGACCATTTATCACTTGAAGATATTGAAAAGATCAAAAAGGACGACACGGCAGTCGTGGGACCCCCTGACTGCAGGGATAAATATCCTGATATTATCCCGATTAACATTGGGGAAAAGAAAGAAGTGAAGGGAATCGAAATAGAAGCCGTCCCTGCCTATAATATTGACAAAGACTTTCATCCTAAAGGGAATAAATGGGTAGGATATATATTCACAATGATTGGAGTCCGAATTTACCTTGCGGGTGATACCGATCTTATCCCTGAAATGGAAGATATTAAGTGCGATATAGCGCTCCTACCTGTCTCGGGAACCTATGTTATGACAGCTGATGAGGCAGTAATAGCAGCCCTTAAAATAAAACCCGAACTTGCCGTTCCTATGCATTATGGGACGGTCGTCGGTTCTGCATCGGATGCGCTAAATTTTAAGTCCGCATTAGAGGGGAAGATAGAGGTCCATATATTTGAACAAATTTGACATAATTGTAGTCGGGGGTGGGCATGCGGGATGTGAAGCTGCCCTTGCTGCCTCGAGAAGGGGGTTTGAGACCCTACTTCTGACAATAGATATTGATATGATTGGGCAAATGTCCTGCAATCCTTCTGTAGGAGGGCTTGCAAAATCCCACCTTGTTTATGAAGTAGATGCCCTCGGTGGAGAAATTGGCTATAATACCGATATTACCGGAATACAATTCAAAATGCTCAATACCAAGAGAGGACCTGCAATCTGGTCTCTTAGGGCACAGTCTGATCGCATCCGATACAGGGAAAGATTAAACCAGGTAGTAACAAATGAAGTAACGGTAAAAGAGGGCACGGTTAAGGAACTAATCATAGATGGAAAAAGAGTAAAGGGAGTAAAAACTGAAATAGGTGTGGAATATTTATCAGATGCAGTTATCCTTACCACTGGAACCTTTCTAAAAGGACTTATCCATATCGGACTTAAATCGTCGCCAGGAGGGCGGTTAGGGGAACCACCATCAAAGGGTCTATCTCAATTTTTAAAGAAACTCGGGCTTCGACTCGGAAGACTAAAAACAGGAACATCGGCAAGAGTAGATAGAAAAACAATAGACTTCTCCAGGACGAAAATCCAGCCAGGGGATGAACACCCCAGACATTTCTCTCGCAAAACAAAGGACTTTAACCCGCTAAATGTCCCATGCTATCTTACTGAGACCAACGAAAAAACACACCAGATTATAAGGAATAATCTCAATCAATCTCCTCTCGTTCAGGGAAAAATAACAGGCACCGAACCACGCTATTGTCCGTCACTTGAAACAAAAATACTTAAGTTTCCCGAGAGAAAGCACCACCATGTATTCATAGAGCCTGATGGACTTGAAACTCAAGAGATGTATCTAAATGGGGTATCCTCTTCCCTGCCGGAAGAGGTGCAACTTGAATTCCTTCGCACAATTCCAGGGCTCAAAGAGGTCGAAATCCAGAAGCCTGGTTATGCAGTCGAATATGACTTCGTGTACCCAACAGAGCTAAGACATTCCCTTGAGTTAAAAAAAGTAGGGGGGTTATTTCTTGCCGGTCAGATAAACGGGACATCCGGTTATGAAGAGGCAGCAGCCCAGGGAATAATAGCAGGCATCAACGCAACCTTAAAACTGGAAGGAAGAGACCCACTAATCTTCAGAAGAGATCAGGCTTATATTGGTGTTCTGATAGATGATCTTGTCTTGAAAGGCACAGACGAGCCATACAGGATGTTTACTTCAAGAGCCGAATATCGCCTTCTCCTCCGGCAGGATAACGCAAATCTTCGACTGATGAAATATGGATATGAGGTTGACTTAATCGATGAAGACACTTATAAAAGACTCAGGGAGAAGAAGAGAAAGATTAAAGAATCGGAAGAATACCTAAAAAAGACGATGGTTACCCAGGCAAAACTTCCAGGATTAACATCTCCAACCAGTGCATTTGATTTACTTAAAAGAGAAGACCACGATATAGAAAATGTAGAGAGAATTTTAGGTGTAGAATTTGAACAAGAAATAGCAGAGGCAATTTCTATAGACGCCCGCTATAATGGTTATATAAAGCGAGCAATGCAAAAGGCAGAAGAATTAAAAAAGATGGAGGACAAACAAATCCCGGATGATATAAACTATAAGGACTTGATGAGTATAAGTACCGAAGCCAGGGAAAAGCTGAACAGAATTAAGCCACTGACCCTTGGTCAGGCTTCACGTATATCAGGGATTAAGCCGACTGACATCCAATCATTAATGGCATACATAAGGAAAAATAATTGATGCTTAACATTATCTGGAATAAGAAGAATGCAGAAAAAAGGTATGGGAAGGAGGGGGTTCTCAATCTGGAAGAAGCGCTTAATGCAATTAAAGAAGCAGAGATCATTGACACAACACCAGAATATTTATCAGAAATAGCATCCAATTCCAGGGAGAGCGACAGTTTTCTTATAATCGGGGGTCATAAGCTCTTCCCCTTCTATGAGGTCGAAAATCCAGCCCGGGATCGAGACCAGGTTGTATGGACAGATAATTTTTATGCATCCACTGACGATGACCCTCTACTCCCAGAGAGGGCTATAGGCAGGTTACCGGACGGAAAGGATATTGAATTGCTTATAGCGCAAATACATTCTATCGGAAAGAAAGAGGATAAGGATAATCAGAGGAAGGCTACATTCGGGCTCTCGGCTGCAGTTTGGGCAAATGCATCAAGGAACGTGTATAAGATTATATCAAATAAAGAAATCCTCCTATCCCCTCCAGAAAATAGAGATACGTTAAAAATAAGTGAAAATACAGAGATATTCTATTTCAATCTCCATGGATCAGATAGAACCAATAATTGGTATGGTCAACATGGCAGCAATTACCCAATCGCTCTATCCCCTCTTAATATACCGGCCCTCCATAGTGCTACAGTAGTTACTGAAGCGTGCTATGGAGCGTATACTATTGATAAAGGTATATCTGATTCCATAGCATTGACATTTCTAAAAAAGGGCGCACTGTGTTTCGTAGGTTCAACTACGGTTGCTTACGGACCGCCGGCTCCTCCTTCCCGGGAAGCTGATCTTATTGCAAACCTTTTCTTTAAGGAAATATTAAAAGGGAATAAATTTGGAACCGCCTTACTCAGCGCAAAACAGGAATTTTTCAGGATTATGATGGATGAACAAGGTTTCCTTGATGGGAACGATAAAAAGACCCTACTCCAGTTTGTCTTATACGGTAACCCGGAGGGGAGATTTCTCGCAAAGGACGCTAAGGATGCAAAGCACGCAAAGAAAACCTTTGTTTCGTAAAAAGAAAAAGGAAGGGAGATTTCTCGCAAAGGACGCAAAATGAAAAATGCTCCTCCCTCCTCCATTACTTTAGGCACAGATTGACACAGATGTTAACTGATAAAAATAAAAAAAATCTGTTTTCAATCAGTGCAAATCAGTGTCTAAAAATGGTTAGGAAAGGTGGGGATTAAAAACTATTTAAATCAGTGTCTGGAGTGAAGCGATTCTCTCTGTGGCAAAAAAGGAGGTTAGAATGGATAAAAAACAGATAAAAGAGATAGCAAGGGATACGATAAGGGAGCAATACCCGGAAATGGTGAATGTAGAACCAGAGATAGAAATGGTGGATACGGGTATCGGTAATTCCTCATTCAAGAAAGCCGGGATCTTCCCAAGGCCGGGGAAGAAAATCTGGGTTGCAACCTTCAAAAAAGAGGAAATTACAGAAGATGGGTTTCCAATGGAAAGGATTACCCGGGTCACCCTGGATGAATCAGGAAAAGTAATAAAGCTCTCGGAATCAAAGTAGATGATAGGTCTCTTTTTCTTCCTTTTAGGTGCGACCATCGGAAGTTTTCTCAACGTGGTTATATATCGATTACCAGAAGGAGAATCCCTTATGCATCCCGGATCACATTGCCCTGAGTGCGGGAAGAGCATTAGATGGTATGATAACATTCCGATAATAAGTTATATCATCCTGAATGGTAAATGCAGGGATTGCGGTGCTTCAATACCTGTTAGATACCTTGTGGTAGAATCAATTACAGCATTTGTTTATCTTTATTCGTATATTCATTTTGGAATTTCCTTAGAACTCTTAACCTTTCTTATATTCGTAACCCTCCTCATTCCAATATCCTTTATAGACTTCCGGGTTATGTTGATCCCGGATTCTCTATCCATCTCTGGTATAATTATAGGACTTATACTTGCATTATTCCGAGGAAGAATCCTCATCTGTACTATAGGGGCAATTACCGGTGCCGTTTATATCCTTATTATTATTTACCTCGGCAAAGCAATATATAAAAAGGATGTTATGGGATTTGGGGATGTTAAGCTGGCAGGTTTGATTGGAGCATTCATAGGGTGGTCTAACTTCCTCCTGACTATACTTATAAGCTCTTTTCTGGGGTCTATCTATGGGATAATCCAGATAAGAAAAGGTAAATCCTCTATGAAATCCCTCATCCCTTACGGTCCATTCCTCGCTATCGGCGGATTCATAACCTTTCTTTTCGGAAGATGGATAATCATCCGATTCTTCTTAGGCTAATCCTCAACCAAAGTTTATCATTTTTCTTTGCATTTCCAGCCCGGTCCTTGACAATGTGACATTACGCTGTATAATCAATCATTATGAGAGCAAAGGTTATATTCCCTGGGGCATATCATCATGTTATGAATAGAGGGGTACTTGGTACAAACATCTTTTCTGATGATAAATCAAAGGATTATTTTTTGGGGATAATAAGGGAGAAGTCAAGGTTAAAGAGGGTTAAAATATTAGTTTATTGTATAATGGATAATCACTACCATTTAATAATAGAAGACAGTTCTGGGCGATTAACCGAGTTTATGAGAGAAATAAATGGGAATTACGGGATGTATTACAGGAAGAGATTTGGGGGTAGGGGTTATGTTTTTCATGACAGATATAAATCGATTTTGATTCAAGGGGATATATATCTTAAAATGGCAACTGTCTATGTCTTATTAAATCCTTTAAGAGCGGGTATTGTTAGAAATCCTTATGAATATACCTGGTCGAGTATAAATGAATACTTTGCGGGTGAAGAATCTGAAATTATTGACAATATATTCATTGAAGAAATATTTGGTAGTAGAAAAAATTTTAATGATTTCGTTAATGAATGGGGGTACAAAGACTTACCTGTAAAAAAGACAAGAGTGGGGGATATGCTTGGCATGGATGAATTTATAAGTATAGCCTTTGAAAGATTTGATAGAAGGAAAAAAGAGGGTGAATCAAAAAGGATGAGGAAAAAGGATTATACATTTGAACCTTCAGAAAAAGTTATAGAAAGATTCGAGAGAAAGGCTGGGGTAGAGATAGGTAAGATTGATGTTAACAGTAAGGAAGGTAAGAGTCTTCGCAATGAATTATTAATTTTATTAAAAGAAAGAGCAGGGTTGGACTATAAAGGGATAATGAAATACAAGCCTTTTCGCTCACTGAAATATTCTTCGTTAGGACAACTATACAAGAGAGCAAAGAATGAGAGGAAAAAATGTCACAGAGTCAAGGACCGGGCTAATAGAGGGGAAGGTATGCAAGGAATGACAAGGATATTCTTTGGGTTGATATACAAAGATTTGGATGGTTATAAAATGATACGGGAGAGGATCGAATCCCTCGGAACTATTGATATTGAGAGTGATGAAATCACTTTTGATTTTACCGATTACTACAATGATGAATTCGGCTCAAATTTGAAGAGAAAATGGGTTTCCATTAATAAAGAAATCCCCGAGAATGAACTGACAACTTTAAAGCTTAAAAGCGTTAAGTGGGAAAGCGAGTTATCCATAGATAACATAAGGACTGTCAACTGTGACCCCGGGGGGATATCGGATAGCAGGGTTGTCCTGGTCACGACAAAGAATTACTCACATAGGGTATACCTGGGTGATGGAATATATGCAGAGGTAACATTAATCTATAGTAAGGAAAGATTCCAACCCTTAGATTGGACCTACCCTGACTACCGAACGAAAACCTTCCAGCAGTTTGCTTTAAAATGCAGGGAAAAGTTCAGAAGTTCCCATTAGACGAAAACCATTTAATTGAGTTCTAAAACCTATTATGTCATATCACCGAAGGGATAAGATTCTGTATATTTCTGTATGCTGTGGAGATTCTGATACAACTACGGTATCAAGATTAAACAAAGTCACTACCGAATCCCGGTAACCAATTAATTCATCTGGATGCTTTCCTGATTCTACATACACAAGAAAGGGACTAACTGATTGTTTAATCTCCAGAGTATCCAGTAAAACCCTTCTCTCAGCATAAAAATCCCTCCATTCCTTTGCACCGAAAAATGGACTTATGAGTTCTCCTGCCTCACCGTTGCAAATAATAAGGTCTGAATCAGCAGTATAATCGTAGATGATATTTCTTATTTCTTCTCTATCCCTTAAGAATTGATTATGCTTTATTTGTATGCCTGCAGAAAGTACCAATAATAAAGGAATTGAGATGACAAACGCTGTTTTAAGAAACTTGCTTCTGTTTAAAAAAGAAGCATATATAATTAAAATGAGAGGCATTACAGGAATAATAAAACGTCCCCCTCTCACCACAGTTTCAAAAATAAAGGAGCCTTTGTCAAAGTAATAATAAAAGGAGTAAACCAGTAAAATCAACAGGGAAGGAATAGAGAAAATAAGGTAATTCCTTTTCTTCAGGCCATATATTATGGCAATAATGAGCATACATGGATAGAATAGGTTAAGGGCAAATATGTAGAATAACCCCGAGGTCTTAACATAGGATATTCCGAAACCTGTAGCTCCAGTGGGCATTACAAGTGGAGCAAGAAGGCCGCCAAGAATGGAAATGTTGTAAATGCAATTAAATAGTATAAAAAATACAATACCTGGGAGCAGGGACAAAAGACTCTTGTAATCCCTCTTTATAATGTAACTTAGCATTACTCCAAATATAGCCACCGCATTGGTATACCTTATTATAATAGAGAAACCAAGAACAAACCCGGCCAGACATGGTTTCCTTCTTACAATCAAGAATATCCCTAATAACAAAAAGAACATCGAAGGGATATCACTCATTACTGTTCTGGAGTATAGGATAAGTGTTGGATAGAGCAAATAGAGGACAGAAAATACAGGGTCTATTGAATATGATTTAATAAGGAAGTAAAAAATTATAAAACCCCCCAGAAAGAATAAAAATGTTCTTAGGAAACCAAGTTTCCAGTGCACCGAAGTAAAGGGGACGAGTAATATTGAGTTGCCAGGAGGATACTTAGAGAATTGGTGTTTCTCTGTGATAACTGTTGCAGTTGAGGGGGGAACCTTTACTTCATCATAAAAAAAAGAACCTTTTCTTAATGAGAATGCTGTATTCAGGTATTCACCTTCATCCATTATTCCATACATAGGGGGATAGAAATAAAGAAATAAGAAAATTGTTATAGCAAGTACCGTTAGTATTATCTTATTAAACTTCACTGCCTTTTCCCTATAATCCTATGAATTTTCCTGCGTCATTTCTCACTCAAATAGTATAACGGCTATCCTGAGAATAGTCAATGAAGTTTTTTAATAATGGTTTTCTCTAAAAAGGATTCCAATCAGGAGCTTCATACCAGAGAGTAATAGGTGTTAAAAAATTACATCCTTGCGTCTATGGTTATTGCGTATTATATATACTTTGGAACGCCTGATGGAAGTAAATAAGATACCTTTAATACGCCCAGAAAATTATAGAGAAGATTTCTCATTCAGAGAATCTCATTCAGAGAATTTCATTCGCAGACTTTGTTACTCATTATTATTTGCCAGGAACAGCCACTTGAATGGATGGGCATAAAAAGGGGATACAATTGAAATGTAATATTATAGTACCTGTTTATAACGAAAGGGACACAATCTTAGGAATTATAAATTCTGTAAAGTTCGTGAAAATCGATAAAGAGATAATAGTGGTGGATGATTTCTCTACCGATGGAACAAGAGAAATACTAAGAAATTTAGAAGATGTAAAAGTGATATATCACAATAGAAATAAAGGAAAGGGAACAGCAATTAGAACGGCTCTTAAACACATGACCGGGGGTATAGTAATAATTCAAGATGCTGATTTTGAGTATGACCCAAATGATTATCCGAGACTGATAAAACCTATCACGGAAGGAAAGACAGAGGTTGTATATGGGTCAAGATTTAAAGGGAACGGAAATTTCCTCCCTATGAGTTTTCTGGCGAATAAATTCCTTACATTCTTAACCAACCTTCTTTACGGCTCAAGAATCTCTGACATGTGCACCTGCTATAAATGCCTGAAAATGGATGTTATTAAAAAACTAAATCTGAAAGCCAAAAGATTCGAAATTGACCCCGAGATAACCTCAAAACTTCTAAAGAGCAGATACAAAATTTATGAAGTTCCTATCTCCTATTCGGGCCGAAGGAAAAATAAAAAGATAGGTTTTAGGGACGGCGTCCAGGCAGTATGGTGTTTATTTAAGTACAGATTATTCAATTGAGCAAATCACTCTAAGCATCTTTTGGCTCTTTTCCCTGCTAAATCCATAACAACAGGGAAAAGCTCAGGGCTTCTTTACTCCGCAACCCCCAAAAAATTAAATTTTTGACACTGATTTACACCGATTGAAAAAATTTAATTTAAAGGTTTATAAGATGCAAAGTTTCAAGGGCTAAATTTTGGGATTTGGAGTGAAGAAAAATAAACCAATAATAAAATAGTAATGATGCTATATCCTGACCCCTATTCATCGGTTACTTTTCTGAATCTTTATCTCCCTTGTTTGGATCCTTTCCCGAAGGAACTTATCATGTGTTACGAGAATAATCGTCCCTTTGAAATCCTTCAATGCCTTTTCTAGAATCTCTACTGTTACATAATCCAGATGGGTTGTGGGCTCATCTAATATCAAGACATTTGGTTCACTCATTATCAAACTAACAAGTTTTATCTTCCTCTTTTGACCCTCACTAAGTCCCCCGAGCATCTTATGAAAATTGCCTCCTTTCACCTTAAGACAACCCAACAAAATTCTTGCCCTATCCCACTGGTCTTCTCTGAAGAGTTCCGAAACCTCTTTTTCATCATCGTCTGGATTCCATTGCTGTGGAAGGTATCCCACATTTGTCTGCCCACTCCATATCACCTCCCCCTCATCGGGTGCTTTAATATTCAGGATGATTTCTAAAAGGGTTGTCTTCCCTGAACCATTGGGCCCCAAAATTGCTACCTTTTCTCCCCATCCAGTGGTAAAGCAGAATTCTTTAAATAACAATCTGTCATTTATTTTTTCGGCCAACCTGTTTACTGTAAGACACGCGCCTTTTGGTACAAAAGTGTTTTCGAATCTGAAATCATACCACTTTTCAATATATGGCTTTGTTTGTTTTAATTCTTCTATCCTTTTTTGAATGCGTTCTTTTGATTGTATTGACCTTTTCATCAACTTTGCAGCTCTGTGCGAAATAAACCCTTTGTCTCCTGCTCCAATCTTATCCTTTTCTCTTCTTTTTGCCCAGATCTTATAGGAACGTTCAAGTTCTCTCAGATGTTTTATTTCTGATTCAATCTTTTTCTTCTTCCTCGTTTTTTCCTTTAGTTCTGTTTCCTTTGTATTGATAAATACCGAGTAATTCCCCGTATATTCTTGTATTTTTTTTCTTTCAATCTCCAGAATTTCCTTGACTGTTTCGTCCAAGAACCAGCGGTCATGGGATACAATCAGAAAAGCAGCTCTTGATGAATGAATTGCATTGATAAGGAATTCTATACCCGCATCATCAAGATAGTTCGTAGGTTCATCGAGAAGAAAGAGGTCATACTCTTCGACGAATCCAGATGCCAGTTTCAGGAGTCTTCTCTCTCCACCTGAAAACGTGTCAACCCTGCGTTCCATATCTTCTTCCGGGAACCCAAAGATAGTTATGATTTTTTTTATTCTCTGAATGAATTCATAACCATCCAATTCTTTAAATTCATTGAGTAGTTCAGCATATTTTATTGGGTCAGGAATGCGTGCTTTCTCGATAGCATTGATTTCTTCGTATAGATGATGGAATTTTGGTCTACTGGAAGTAAGGTAGTTCTGCACATCTATATTCCCCACAGCATAGTCTTCCTGCCTGAGATAAAATATATTTTCTGTTTGCCTTGCAATCTCTCCGGTGTCAGGGGACTTCTGTCCTTTTACAATATCCAAAAGGGTACTCTTGCCAGACCCATTGTACCCTAATAGACCAATCTTATCCCCAGAATATATGGAAAATTTTACATTTTCAAACAGATAATCCTTCATATCCTGGTAGGCAAAGGAAACTCCACTAATATTTAAGAGCATTTTATTCATTTTTCTATCTCCAAGCGTTTTTGATTAACATCATAAATCCCAATATTCATATATACAATCTTCGATTGCAAAATCTTCGATATAGATTCCCTCTATAAATGCTTCTATTTTAAGTTCGTATGGATAAAAGAATCGAAGGGGAAGGGATATGATTAAATAATTAACATCCCGCCCCTCCCTTTGTGTGGAGAGAAATATATATGAAATCAAAAGATATATTGTTCATACTCTATTAAATTATACGAAATTCAGAATGTGTCAATAGGAAATTTGATCTCACACACTACCCCCCATTTTGCTCGCAAAGCCCGCAAATGGAACTAAAAAAACTTGACTTAAATTCTATTCTGTGTATGTTTTTACCCTAATGGAAAAATGGACTTATGGAATTTAAGCAGATTTTAGCCGGATTAACAATTTGCATAATACTTTCTCCGATTATGGCCATTGGAAAAGAACAAAAACAGAGCGCCGAGATGGGAATTCTGAGATCTGATGTCTGGCGGAATAAAACTCCCGACTGGACTGCGGAAGGAAAGCAGGAAGAAGCGTACTTCGGTGTCGTTGTTTCCACTGCTGGTGACGTGAATGGCGATGGCTACGGAGATGTTATTATTGGTGCTCCCGGGTATGATAATGATCAGGATGATGATGGCCGTGTTTTCGTCTACTATGGTAGTGCTTCTGGATTATCGAAAACTGCCGCCTGGACTGCTAAGGGGAATCAGGATGAAGCATACTTTGGCTGGTCTGTTTCCACTGCTGGCGATGTGAATGGTGATGGTTATTCTGATGTGATCATCGGAGCTCCTGGCTATCACGAATACGCTGGTCGTGCTTTTGTCTACTATGGTAGTGCTTCGGGATTATCAACAGGCGCAAAATGGATAGGCGGGGCAGAACAGGCAAAAGAATACTATGGCGTTTCTGTTTCAGAAGCTGGGGATGTGAATGGCGATGGCTATTCGGATGTAATTGTTGGGGCAGATATGTATGATAATGGGGAGAGGAACGAAGGCCGTGCATATGTATATCATGGCAGTGCTTCGGGATTATCTCAAAGCTATGACTGGACTGCCGAGGGGAATCAGGATGAAGCATACTTTGGCACTTCTGTTTCAGAAGCTGGGGATGTAAACGGCGATGGTTTTTCGGATGTAATCATTGGCGCTGATATGTACGATGATAGCGTTAATGCCGACGTGGGTTATGTATATGTGTATCATGGCAGTGCCTCGGGATTATCAAAAACTGCCGCCTGGACCGCTACGGGTAAACAAGAGTTTGCATATTTTGGAATTTCCGTTTCAGAAGCTGGGGATGTAAACGGCGATGGTTTTTCGGATGTAATCATCGGCGCCCATTATTACGGGGAGGCAAACGAGGGCAGGGCTTTTGTGTATCACGGCAGTGCTTCGGGATTATCAAAAACTGCCGCCTGGACTGCAGAGGGGGACCAGGCATATGCTCACTTCGGAATTTCCGTTTCGGAAGCCGGGGATGTAAACGGCGATGGTTTTTCGGATGTCATCGTTGGAGTCTATGGTTATAACGGTGACCAACCCAACGAGGGCAAGGCTTTTGTGTATCACGGTAGTGCTTCGGGATTATTAAAAACTTCAAGCTGGGCTGCGGGAGTAGGCCAGAAATATGCATACTTCGGAATTTCCGTTTCAGAAGCCGGGGATGTGAATGGCGATGGTTTCTCGGATGTAATCATTGGTGCTTATCAATACGATAATAGCGATAAAAACGAGGGCAGCACTTTCATCTATTATGGTAATACTTTAAGGTAGCTACCCGTTTCTAAATCCGATTATCATTACAAAGTTGCTAAGAATCACGCATTTAAAAAACCACGGAACTTCTCTATCATAAACTTGACTTTATCTCCTCTGTATTTATACTACTCGCAAATGATATTTAATAGCACGAAATTTTCAAATTTCTCATACGAGGGGTACCAATGATTTTCTTCCTCCTATCACTTTTCCCTCCTTTCCACGAGGCTGAGGAATTTGGATTTGGCGATATATCGAGACTTGAGAAACCATTTTTTTCGGTGACATATCAATCTCTATTCTCCCTTCCCGAACTACAATCAGTAAAAATAGCCCTGAATAATGAGAGATACGGAGGCCTAATCTCTCATTTCGGAACTGATCTATACCGTGAAATGATGTTAGGGGGAAGATATAAGTTAGAACTGGAAAATCTCTACCTTATAGTAGCACCGTCTTTATTATACTTAAACCAGGTAGGCAAAGAAAACTTTGGCTTTAATACAGATCTTAGGGCAGGCGTCTTCTACAATCAGTATCATATATTTTTGAATGCAATTCACCCTGTATCGTATATAAGGGGTGGGACTATTCCTGTCGAGTTGGAATTATGTATATTATACGAGAATCAATGGAGCACTATTGGCCTTAAAGTTAATTTCCTTGAAGGCTGGGGAACAGGACTGGGCTTTGGGTACACCTTGAAGTTCCCAAACTTCCAGGCGGGACTCGGACTCCTGACCAATCCCATGATACCAACAGCGGGATTCATTGTGGATGTTGGTAATATATGTTTTTCCTCAGGATTCCAGAACCACCCGGACCTTGGGCTCTCAAACACATTTACCGTTAATTACAGGAGGTGAAGAGTTCTCGCCAAGGACGCAAAGGGTGCAAAGCCCGCAAAGAAAAGATATGTTTGTTGAAAAGGGAAGAGTTCTCGCCAAGGACGCAAAGGGTGGGTTTTTATGACTAATAAACCAATAAACTATTCAACTAATCAACTAACTATGTACAGCAGGGCATGAGAAAATCATCTTTATAGTTATCAAGACAGGAGGAGATAATAATGGAAAAAACAGTTGAAAAGAAGAGAATTTTTACAGGGAAGCTGATAAATCTAAACGCCGATAGGGTAATACTGGATTCGGGAAGAAAATCGGTAAGGGAATATGTGCAACACCCTGGAGCAGTAGCTGCTATTCCTTTTATTTCAAAGGACTCGATAATACTCGTCAGACAATACCGTTACCCCGTCTCACAAGAGCTGCTTGAGATTCCTGCCGGGACAATAGAAGAGGGAGAAAGTCCAGAAGAAACTATGGCCCGAGAGCTAAAAGAGGAGATAGGCTATGAACCCGAAAAACTCACTAACCTTGGATGGTTCTATCCCTCGCCTGGTTATACAGATGAAAAAATTTACCTCTTCAAAGCAAGCGAACTAAAACCTTACGAATCCGAAAAAGAAGAGGGGATTGAAGTGGTAGAAATACCATACAAAAAAGCTCTCAGAATGATAGATAACGGAGAAATAAGGGATGGTAAAACTATTATTGCTCTTCTGTCTTGTCGGTTTTGAACCATTCGAGATAGACGAGCAGATTATCTCCACCCCTGAACTACTGGAAAGAATCCAGCGGTTGGAAGAGAATCCTATCAATATAAATAGAGCCACAAAGCAGGAACTAATGCTCATTCCATATATAGACAATTTACTTTCAGAGAGTATAATAGACTACAGAGAAGAAAAACCATTCACCAACATAAGCGAACTACTCTTAATAGAGCGTATAACCCCTCTACTTCTGGATAGAATAAGGCCTTATATAACGGTTGAGATAAAAAGACCAAAGGTAGCTATTTTGAGGGGAGTGAAACTCCTCTCAAGGTTTGAGAGAAAGGTTGATGATTCCCAGAACAAGGTCTATAATAGATTGGAAATTCCATATAAAGGTGTATCAATAAGTGGAGTCCTGGAGAAAGACTACGAAGAGGATGATTATTTCGATTACTACGCTGGCTCAATCTATTCACCGGGAAATTTCGTTATCGGAGATTATGACCTTGATATCGGGATGGGACTCATCTTTAGCAAACCCGATTTTTTCTATGCCGGTTCCGGTATAATACCCGGAGAAAGGGGATTCAGTCCGCACCTATCCACCTATGAGGAAAACTACCAGAGAGGTGCTGCTCTGGAGTGGAGGAATGTAACGCTCTTTGGTTCATTCATTGAAACGAGCGACTATGGTGAGGAAAAACTCATCGGTGCAAGTTACAAATTTCACCCTTTCAGAATAACCGGAGCAGTTGGCGATTACGGGATAGAGGATATGAGTAGAGCCACACTCCTCTCTTTATACATGGATAAGGATTTAGCGGGTAATCTTATGCGCTTTGAGATTGCAACCGGCGGAAGTGTCCTTCAAGATATAAGGGAGAATATTGCTTACTCCCTGGGAATTGATAACGGAAAAGGCCTCAAGGTAATATATGCCAGTATTCCGGCTAATATACCCACTTTAAGAAATTCACCATTCAATAAGAACGAAGAGGCTCTTTACCTCCACTTTGAAAAAAAGATTATACCTTCAGTTTCTACCGCATTATATTCGGAACTAACACGTGAAAATTCTCCTCTCTCTGAATTTGAACGGCTCATCGGTTTTCAAATGCATTGGAATCCATTAAAAGGATTGTCATTATATGGACGACTGAAGACCACGGAAGAAAGAGATGGATTGCGGCTCGATTTAACTTACAGGAAATATAATATTAACATAAGAAATCGTTTTGAGGTAGTAAATACTGACGGAGGCTCCGGCTTCCTTGCTTATACAGGAATCAGGTATTCTGCCGATTATATCCTGGAGACTCGCTTTATCTTCTACGAAACAAACAATTGGGATTCGAGGATTTATGAGTATGAAAATGGATTACCCGGCACATTCACAATAAAACAGTTAAGTGGTTCGGGTAGACGCATATACCTGATACTTGCTGAAAAGGTCCTTCCCTTAAAGGGCTATCTAAAATGGGGTATGGACTTTAAGGATGGTGTCCATCATAATATAGGATTGGCAGTAGTCTTATGAAATATTATGATATCGCAGTTCCAATAGATAAGTACAGTAATTTTACCTATATTGCAGGAGATGAAATGGCCCTCAGGAAAGGGAGTGTTGTGTATGTTTCATTCCAGAGGAGAACAATAGTTGGAGTGGTAATGGGAGAGGCAAAACCTTTCAAGGGGGCAAAAGAAGTCAAGGAAAAAATCCTGGATTTGCCTCTAAATCTGTTCAATTTAGGCCTGTGGGTGTCTCGTTATTACCTCTGCCCTCCCGGGATTGTATTTTCTTTCATGCTTCCGCCTTTTATGAAGAGAGTCAATATGGTGGGTGAGTATCAGATTAAAATGGAATCGCTAAAACTGACCCCAGCTCAAAGTAAGGCTTACCAGAGGATAAAAGAAGCAGTAACGGGAAAACGCTTCGAGACATTCCTTCTTCTTGGCGTAACCGGTAGCGGCAAGACCGAAGTCTACCTTAGAGTGATGGAGGATATACTAAGGGAAGGGAAAAGCCTGCTCTATCTTGTTCCTGAAATTGCAATGATTCCACAGGTTCTTGAGCGGGTACGGAATCGTTTTGGAATGGGGGAAACATACCACTACAAACTCGGGAGAGGAAAAAGGTATTCCTACTGGATAAATGCCCTTAAAGGCAGTCTAAAGATAGGAATAGGTTCAAGAATGAGTATCTTCAGTCCTTTCCTAAATCTCGGGCTCATAATTGTTGATGAGGAACACTCGGATTCCTATAGGCAGGAGGAACCAAAACCCAGGTTCTCCGCAAGGGATGTTGCGGTGATGAGGGGCGCTATGGAAGGAATCCCAGTAATACTGGGAAGCGCAACTCCCTCAATTGAGTCCTTGTATAATACTAAGGTTGGCAAATACGAACTTCTAAAACTACCAGAGAGGGTAGGTGGATGGGCAATGCCTGAGATTGAAGTGGTGAACCCGGGTAGAAACATCTTCTCCAAAGAAATAGAAACCGCAATAGAAGAGACCGTGAAGCGTAAAGAAATGTCAAGGGTAATACTCTTTCTTAACAGACGGGGATATGCACCCTACGGGAAATGTTATAGTTGTGGTTATACTATTCGCTGTCCGAATTGCGACATAGCACTAACCCTCCATAAAGCAACAGACAGTCTTATATGCCATCACTGCGGCTACAGCATGGATAGACTCTTAGAATGCCCAAAATGTGGAAAGAGGTTAGTTTATCTTGGCTGGGGCACGGAAAGGATTGAAGAGGAAATCAAAGCCAGATACAGGGATTTCAATGTGCAAAGAATGGACACGGATTCCATTTCGCGAAGGCACGACCACGAAAGAATATACGATGAACTCAGAAGCGGAGAAATCGAAATCCTGCTCGGGACGCAGATGGTAACAAAAGGTCTCGACCTTCCTGATGTTGGTCTTGTGGGTGTAGTCTCTGCGGATACTGCAATCAACTTCCCGGACTTTAGAGCCTCAGAACGCACCTTTCAACTTCTGTCCCAGGTAGCAGGTAGAGCAGGAAGGGGTGGAAAAGGTAGGGTAATAATCCAGAGCAATAACCCAGATCACTATGCAATCAGGTTTGCAAAAGAACACGACTATGAAGGTTTTTATAGGCAGGAGATAGAATTTAGAAGAAGCGCAAAATATCCACCGTTCGTGAACCTGGCAAGGATACTCATTCAATCAAAGGATGAAGATAAGGTAATAAAGGCATCCGAACGGATAAAAAGAAAGTTAGAAAGTTCTAAAAGAAAGGGGACCTTTAACATTCTTGGTCCGGTTCCCTGTCCAATTGGAAGGATAGGTAGGAACTATCGTTACCATATTCTCTTAAAATCAGAAGAGGAATATCTTCTTCAAAGAGCACTGAAAAAACTATACTCCGAAAAAGTTTCGGGTGTACGTATTTCTTTTGAGATTGACCCGGCCAATATGCTCTAACCCTAAGACCTAAGACCAAACACCTAATCATGCCACGGCAAACTCACGGTTAATTTTCGTTAAAAACTCACGCCAACTTCCTAACATAGAACTCCACGAACCCAACGAACCCTATGAACTCAATAAACCCAGAACACACCACCAAGGATCATGCCACGGTAAACTCACGGTTAATTTTCAATAAAAACACACACAACACCCACGGAATAGACACAGATTTACACAGATTTGAACTGATTAATATAAACTAAGAACACACCACCAAGGATCATGCCACGGTAAACTCACGGTTAAAGAAACGAGATTAGCCACAGAGACACAGAGAGCACAGAGAAGAATTATTTTTTGTGTAAAAAACACACACCACCAAATCCTAAATCCTATATCCTATATCCTAACCCCTGAATCAGACACAGATT
>DAOVFB010000156.1 GCA_030668705.1 Candidatus Stahliibacteriota bacterium | reverse complement strand
CATCGGTCTTGACAAACGAGTTCTCATAACTATTATCAAATAAAAAAGGGAGGTATCGTGTACGGAAAGGTCAAAGATGATCTAAAAAAGGAAATTCAGTCCATTAGAGATGCCGGCTTATACAAGGAGGAAAGGGTAATAACCAGCCCTCAAGGAGCGGAAATAGAAGTGGAAGGCGGCAAAAAAGTTCTCAATTTCTGCGCCAATAACTATCTTGGACTTGCCAATCATCCTGAGGTGATAAAAGCTGCTAAAGCAATAATGGATAAGAGAGGATTTGGCTTAAGTTCCGTTAGATTTATTTGTGGAACCCAGGACATCCATAAAGAATTGGAACGGAAGATATCTAATTTCCTTGAGACAGAGGATACCATTCTCTTTGCTGCCTGCTTTGATGCCAATGGTGGAACATTTGAATGTCTTATCGGTAAGGAAGATGCAATAATAAGTGATGCATTGAATCATGCATCAATCATCGATGGTGTCCGTCTCTGTAAAGCCCAGAGGTACATATTTAAACATATGGATATGGCTGATCTGGAAGAAAGATTAAAGGAATCTCAGGGTGCGAGATACAGGTTAATTGCTACTGATGGAGTGTTCTCGATGGATGGGGATATAGCAAAACTGGATGAGATATGTGACCTTGCTGATGAATATGATGCTTTGGTTATGGTAGATGACGCTCATGCAACAGGTTTTCTGGGCGAGCATGGTAAGGGCAGTATAGAATATAGAGGGGTTTTGGGTAGGGTTGACATAATAACATCAACCCTTGGTAAAGCATTGGGTGGCGGAATGGGAGGATTTATATCCGGTAGAAAGGAACTGATAGAACTCTACAGACAACGCAGTCGCCCTTACCTCTTTTCCAATTCATTAACCCCGGCTCTTATAGGTGCTTACATTAAGGTGATTGACATGTTATCTCTGAATCCGGAACTCCGTAATAAACTGATGGACAATACAAAACGCTTCCGCGAGAGGATGAACGAGGCTGGATTTGACATAAGACCTGGAGTCCATCCCATTGTCCCCGTCCTGCTTGGAAAATTCGAGAATGACGCAAAACTCTCCCAGGATATGGCGAATGATTTACTGGAGGAAGGAATATATGTAATAGGATTTTATTATCCAGTGGTTCCAAAGGGACAGGCAAGAATAAGGGTTCAACTTTCAGCAGCGCATTCAACGGAGCAGGTAGATAAAGCTATTGACGCGTTTATCAAGGTTGGAAAGAAACACGGGGTCATTTAGGATTGAAAAATAGCCACAGAGGCTTTATTAAGTGCAGATTGAAGAATGCAAATTGCAAAGTGCCCCTCCCTTCCCATTTCTTTGACACAGATTACACAGATAGTTACTGATAAAAATAACATAAAAGATATCTGTTATAATCAGTGTGAATCAGTGTCTAAAAATGGAGCTAATTGGATTTTTTCTTGGATTGAAGCACCTGTCTTTGTGGCAAAATAGGAGGTTTAAATGAGGTTTATATTACTTACCAAACTTTCCTCTGAAGTGAACAAGAATATGAAGGACCGTGCATCGATAGGAGAAAGATGGAGAAAAAGAGTTAAGGATAAATGCCCCGAAGTAAAATTCATCGATCATTATGCTCTCTTTGGCCCCTATGATTTCCTTGATATCTATGAGGCACCGAATGAAAAGACTGCAGCAAAAGTGTCTCTTATAAGTAGGTCTATGGGGGCGGAACTAGCTGAGAGTTGGGCGGCGATACCTTATAATGAGTTCCTGAAACTTACTGAGGAGATTTAGAGCGGAAATTTCCAAATGAAATGAATAGAAAAAAAGGAGAGGCTGAATGGCTTCTATATTAATCCCTGTAGGAATATTAGGTGGAATAGCCTTATTCTTTGGCATTTTCCTCGTAATAAGTGCTGAGAAGTTCAAAGTAACAATGGATGAGAGGGTGGAAAAGCTAATTGATGTGTTACCTGGTATTGATTGTGGAGCCTGTGGTGCACCTGGATGTAGTGCTTTTGCGGAAGGGGTGACAAAGGGTGAATATCCTGTGAATGGGTGTAAGGCAGGGGGTGAGGAAGTTGCTACTGCAGTGGCAGAGATAATGGGAGTCGAAGCAGAAGTTGGTGGAGAAGAAGTTGCTGTGCTTCGTTGTCTTGGCGGAACCGATGTTGCAAAAAGGGTAGCAGATTATAATGGAATAAAGACCTGTGCCGCACTTCATCTGTTAGGGGGTGATAAGGGGTGTCAGTATGGGTGTCTTGGTCTTAACGATTGTGTGGAAGCGTGTCCCTTTGATGCCCTTGTTATGGGAGAAGATGGGTTGCCTTATGTGATTGAGGAGAGGTGCACAGCCTGTGGTGTGTGTGTAGGAACCTGCCCCAGAGAACTCTTTGAAATTATTTCCAAGAAACAGGATATCTACCTTGCCTGTCGTTCATACGATGATGCGAAAACAGTGAAACAGGTATGTTCACGGGGTTGCATTGGGTGTAGTCTCTGCACCAGGGTCACTCTGGGCGAAACAGTAACAATGGATGGGAATCTTGCGAGTGTTCACTGGGATAAAATTGATGATAACAGTATCTTAAAACCAGCCCTGGAGAAATGCCCGACCAAAACATACATCAAGAGGTCAGAACTAAGAGGATTTAAAAATGCTTAGGTATCTCCTGGTAATAGGCAAATTCCACATTGCTGCATATGGGGTTATGATGGTGATTGCTTATTTCACAGCAATTTTCTTTGCCTCAAAAGAGGCAATGCGTAAAGGTATAGAACCTATTTATATTCAATCGCTTTCTATCTGGATCATTATTGGATTGATAGTTGGTGCAAGACTCTGGTATGTTGCAGAATACTGGTATTATTTTTCCGAGAATTTCATTGAGGTGTTCAAAATATGGGAAGGGGGTATGGTCTTCTATGGTGGATTCGTTGGAGGTCTTATAGGTGGGATTCTTTATGTAAAGATAAAGAAATTTAATATATGGGAGGTACTCGACATTATGGCACCCGGTGTGGCAATTGCTATTGGTGTCGGAAGGATTGGTTGTTTTCTAAATGGATGTTGTTTCGGTAGGGTCACGGATTCCTGGATAGGGATTCGATTCCCGCAAAGGTACCTGCCTCCTGTCTACTGGAATCATCTGAAAAGAGGGCTTATCCCATCGGATGCACTATATAGCCTTCCGGTTATTCCAACACAGTTGATATCAACAATTGACCTTCTGGTAATATTTGGTATACTATGGGGGGTGAGGAAAAGAGTCCCGTTCAAGGGATTCCTTTTCGCTTTACTTATTGGCTTATATGGGTTGCATCGGTTTATAATAGATTGCTTCCGGTATTATGAAGGTAGTGCTTTAACACTAAAAGTGCTGACACTTTCTCAGTTATTGAGTATTATATTGATGTTGATATCAGTTGTATTAATTATCTCTGGGCTTAAAAGAAGA
>DAOVFB010000111.1 GCA_030668705.1 Candidatus Stahliibacteriota bacterium | reverse complement strand
ACATCCAAAGTGGTCTCCTGATGGGGGTGAAATCGCTTTTGTTTCTAATCGAGGCGATGAAAAACAGGAGCAAATATATATTATTCCATTATATGGGGGTGAGGCTCGGAAGTTGACGGATCTGAAGGGCAATTTTGGTTCTTTTGAGTGGGCGGTAAATGGTAAACAGTTAGTCTGTAACTTCCGGAAAAAAGATAAAGAGGCGATTGAACGTGAAAAAGACGAGCAGAAGAAGAAACTGGGAGTAGTCTCCCGGCACATAACACGGGCATTTTTCAAAGTAGATGGTTCAGGTTACCTGCCAGGAGAACGATGGCATATCTGGACAATCAACAGTCGAACTGGAAAGGCAAAACTATTGACAGACAGTGAAGTTTATGATGAGTATGAACCCAGCTGGTCACCTGATGGAGAGAGAATAGTCTTCTGTTCTAATAGAAGTGAAGACCCTGACCTCGATCCAGATGCCATAGATATATTTGTGGTTTCGAAAGAGGGTGGAAAAATTCATAAAATAGAGACACCTCCTGGTTCTAAAGGGCATCCTGTTTTTTCACCTGACGGGAAATGGATTGCATACTTTGGAATAGATGGTAAAAATAAGTGGTGGAAGTTACATTCTTTATGGGTAATTTCTGTTGACGGTAAGAATGAGGTAAAGAATTTAACGAGAAAGTTTGACTTCAATGTGGGTAATCTTACGATTAATGATTTAAAAGTTGGGTCCCTGAATATGTCTCCAGTATGGTCTGAGGATAGCAAGAGGGTATATTTCCAGGTATCTCATCATGGGGACACTGTTCTTGAGTCGATATCCAGGAAGGGTGGTAGAAAAAGTCTTAAAATGGTGGTGGGAGACAGGGGAGTTGTGGGCTCATTTAATTTTGATAAGGAGCAATCGAAACTTGCGTATTTCCATGCAGATATGAAAGATCCAGGACAGGTTTGGGTCCGAAACATGAAAACTAAAGCACTGAAAAAACTTACACATGTTAACGAGAATCTCTTAAAGAGGATAGATCTCGGGGAAGTTGAGGAAGTCTGGTTCAAGGGAGCGGATAAGAACGATTTGCAGGGCTGGATTCTCTATCCACCTGGCTTTGACAAAAAAAGAAAATACCCATCTATTCTGGAGATACATGGCGGTCCAAGAGTGCAATATGGAAACTTCTTTATGCATGAGTTTTTCTATTTAACTGCTTATGGATATGTCGTCTATTTTTGCAACCCCCGCGGTGGGCACGGTTATGGAGAAAAACATTCTAAATCCATCTGGAATAACTGGGGGACTGTGGATTATAAGGATTTGATGGCATGGGCTGATTTTATGGGAGGGAAACCGTATATCAATAAAAAGAAGATGGGTGTCACCGGTGGCAGTTACGGTGGCTATATGACGAACTGGATAATTGGACACACAAATCGTTTCAAAGCAGCTGTAACCCAACGGAGTGTTAGTAATCTCATTAGTATGTGGGGTTCTAGCGATTTCAATTGGGTTTTTGAGGTGGAGTTTGGAGGGGAATCTCCCTGGGATAATTTTAAAAACTACTGGCGGCAATCTCCTATGA
The DNA here is from genome assembly GCA_030668705.1 of Candidatus Stahliibacteriota bacterium. Classification (GTDB taxonomy): domain Bacteria; phylum Hydrothermota; class UBA3072; order UBA3072; family UBA3072; genus DAOVFB01. The sequence continues at coordinate 4,189 of DAOVFB010000111.1, read as the reverse complement.
AGTACATTGGAAATGTTAAAACGCCCACGCTTGTAATCCACAGTGAACAGGATTTGCGCTGTGCCATCGAGCAAGGGGAACAAGTTTTTATAGCATTAAAGAAACTGGGTATAGATACAGAGATGGTTAGATTTCCTGAGGAGCCGCATGGTCTTTCGCGTGAAGGACGAACGGATAGAAGGATACAACGGCTAAAACATATACTTCGCTGGTTTGATAAATATTTAAAAGGATAAGAAAGAATAAAACAGTGCCCGCTCGCCCTCCGAGACGCACATTGGAGCGGCAAGTCCTCTCTTTTTTAATATGGATTCCCGTTTTAAAAGATGTTTCATCTGTTGTGAAATTTCCGGATAATAATAAAGTGTGACATTTATTTATAGCAATAACAATTTCTTTTTGAGTATTGACTTTCATTTAATATTATGTTATAAAAATTAGTAAAATAAGATTAGGAGATTAGATGTTTGAAAAGTTAGAGTCAATCATTTCAAAGGTAGACGCAGATTATGCAGATATCCGCTATGAGAAAAAGAAGGATACAAAGATCGTCTTTAATGGAAAGGAATTAACTCAAATCGGATCTAATTCCACAGATGGATATGTCTTAAGGGTTCTGAAAAAAGGCGGATTTTCCTCAGTTGCTTTTACTAAAGAAAAAGATGCTGAAGAAGCTGTCCTGGAAGCTGTTCAAAATGCAATGCTAATTTCTGAAAATATTGAGGAACCCGTGGTATTAACGGAGGCCGAGGTTATAAAAGATACATTTATTCCGATACTCGAAGAGGACCCTCAAGATGTCTCAATTGATGAAAAACTTGAAATAACCAGGAATTACAATACTATTCCATTAAAACATGAGGGAATCATTACCACCAGCACGGGATACGCGGAGATTATCCGGGAGAAGTATTTCATAAGTACCGAAGGAAATAGAATCAGAGAAGATTTGATAACTACGAGAATAAGTGGGATGATTACAAGTAGTGATGGCAGCATACTTCAGAATGTAAGAGTCGGTGTTGGAGGGAGTAATGGTTTTCATATACTCCGAGAACAGGAAGAGGAGTTTTTGAAAAGAACGGCCATCACACTCGACCTTCTGAAGGCAAAACCTGTTCTGGGTGGCATTTACAATGTAATTCTCAATCCCAATCTTGCAGGAGTTTTTACTCACGAAGCCTTTGGTCATTTTTCAGAAGCCGATCTTATTGAAGATAATCCCTCTATGAGAGAGAAGATGCAGATTGGAGCAAAATTGGGAAATGATATAGTTAATATTATTGATGATCCTACGATGCCCAACCAATTAGGATTCTACAAATACGACGATGAGGGAGTGAAAACAAGACCTGCACAGTTAATGAAGAATGGAGTGCTTTCGGGACGTCTGCATTCCAGAAGGACTGCAGCCGCATTTGGGGAGCCACTTAGCGGCCATTGTATTGCTGAAGATTATCGCTATTCCCCAATTATAAGGATGGGGAATATCTTTATTGCCCCGGGTACGGATACTTTTGAGGATCTCCTTGTTAAGCTGGGAGACGGCCTATATCTTCTCGATGCAAAAGGAGGCCAGACAAGTGGTGAAAATTTCACTTTTGGTGCACAATATGGTTATGTGGTTAAAAATGGAAAAATTGGAGAAATGATACGTGATATTAATATCTCCGGTAATTTATATCAAACCCTTCAAAATATTAAGGAAGTAGGGGATGACCTTGAGCTTTGCAGGACAGGTGGTTGCGGAAAGGGGCAACTTAATATTCGTTCCTGTCATGGTGCGCCACATATCATTATAAATAAAGTTGTTGTAGGGGGGAGATAATGGAAAAATTGATGGAACTTGCCAGAACCAAAAGTGATAAAGTAGAGATATATTCCCTAGAAGGGAAAATTGATTCAATATGGTTTGAAAATTTGAAACTCAAAGATGTTGATACTAAACTGCAGTCCGGGGTTAGCCTTAGACTGATAAAAGACGGCAAACTTGGGTTTGCGTATACCAAAAATCTAATCAATAGAGAAGAACTCCTGCAGAACGCTATTGATTCCATGAAAGGAGGTGTTGAAGCATCATTTGATATCCCATTAACTCTGGACTTACCTCCGCTGAATACTTATGACCCTTCTATCGAATCCCTTTCCAATGATAAGTTAGTGGATGAGTGCAAAAGAGTAAATGGAATACTTACGTCAAAAGCCAAAGGGCAGATTAATCTACATACAGAGCGTATTATAAATAATATAAAAATTGTGAATAGCCATGGTATGAATCTCTCAACAAAGTTCTCAGCATACATCTTAAATCCTGAAATCTTATATCCCGCTTCCTATTCTTCAATAGAAAGATCACTTGTCTCTAAAAGATTTGAAAGAGCATCGGATGAATATTTAGGTTTTCTTGCAGAAGTTTACAATCAATCGGAAAAAGAAGTAAAGGCTAAGAAGGGAAAGATGAAAGTTTTATTCTTGCCTGAAGTGATATATGTCCTTATGTGGAGACTTCTCGCTGCAACAAACGGTATGAGTATCTATCAGAAAGAATCTCCTATTTCCGGAAAAATTGGCGAGAAGATATTTAGTGAGAAACTCACTATTTATGACGATCCATTAAATGACAAGATGCCCGGGGCAAGGGCATTCGACGATGAGGGAACAACCTGCCATAAATTTCCAATAATAAAGGAAGGTGTCCTTCTGAACTTCTACTATGACCTATTCTACGCAGATAAGATGAATACAAAATCTACAGGACATGGATTCAAAACATCAAGGTGGGGGGGAGAAACAATTTCCATAAAACCAAACCCTTCGCTTGAGCATCTATTCATAAAATGCGGTAATAAATCTTTATCTCGTCTTGTGTCTTCTATGGATAAAGGAATTATAATTGCTGGAGCCCTTGGAGCTCATAGTGGTAATATCCCAAACGGTGATTATTCAATAGGTCTTTCTCCAGGTTTATATGTGGAGAATGGAGAAATAGTTGGACGAGTGAAGGATGCGATGATTTCTGGTAATATTTATAATACAATGAAGGATGTAGTGGATATAGAAGATACTCTTCATTCAACCTGGAGGGGAATGTTCCCCGCCATATTATTTGACAATGTAAGTGTGGCAACAAAGGATTAAAAGCCTGGCTCTTAATTTTTTGTTTTAATTGATTTCTCTCTTGGTTGTCATTTTAATTTTTATAAGGAATTGACAATAACGGGGAGTTTTAAGTACCTTTATGTTTAAAATATTTTCCGAGGGAGGTTAGGATATGGATAATGAAAGAGTGGAGATGCAAACCTGGCAGGGGAAGTATTTAAACGCTAACATTCTGTTTTCAAGAGCAGGAATGACTCAGCATATCTGGGTGGAGAATGAGAATGGTGCAATTCTTTTTGATGTTGGGGATGGAATTCTTAGAGATATAAAGGCAAATAAGGTTGACCTTGATCGTCTCAGAGGAATATTTATTACCCATGGACATTTTGACCATGTTGGCGGAATTCATTCGCTCCTTGGTTTCATGAGAATGATAGGCAGGAAGGAAGAACTCCCAATTTTTGCACCAGAGGGATGCATTGAGTTATTCTCTATAGTGGAAAACTTTATAAAATGTTATCCTGATACTATTCCATTTGAAATCTCCGCCAGGGGAATTCGGCCCAAGCAAGTTTTTGAGATTGCCGGTATGAACATAGAAGATTTTCCCGTCGTTCACTGTGGCAGTGTAAAGGAAGGAGGAATACTCAATCGACTCCCTGCCGTGGGTTATAGAATTTCCTATGAAGGTGAGACTATTGCGATAAGTGGTGATACAGGATTATGTGCATCACTTGAAAAGCTTATAAGTGGTGCAGACCTGGCGATTATAGAGGCAACATATGAAAGTAGCGATGAAGCAAGGGAAGAATACTTAAAAAAGGTACATCTCTCAGAAGATATAGCAAGGGAGATTGGAGGATTAGCAAAAGATTTTATCCTGGTTCATAAGGGCAAGAGAAGTTATTAAAAAATAGAGGGAGTTCTACGGCGTAGTATTTCTGTATTATACACGCTGAAAACATTGTATTGACATACATATTTTTTTGTATAAGGTTATATAGATAGGGTATAGCTGCCCGGTATTTTATGTATAGCGATGATAAAATAGGAATAAACGGTTAGAACAATTTGCTAAGAAGAAGTTAAC
>DAOVFB010000073.1 GCA_030668705.1 Candidatus Stahliibacteriota bacterium | reverse complement strand
TGATATTTGACCCGTATTTTAGCACCAAGCAGAAGGGGAGTGGTTTAGGGCTTGCTATATCCTATTCAATAATCAAGAACCATGGTGGTTACATAACCGTGGAGTCAAAACTTGGTGTTGGTACGACATTCTATATCTATCTCCCTGCTTCTATGGAAGCTATCAAGGTTGGGAAAGAGGGGAAAGAGGGGAAAGAGGGTTTCATTCCCGGCGAGGGCAGGATTCTATTAATGGATGATGAAGAGGGGGTGCGGAATGTTGCGGGGAGGATGCTCAAAGTCATTGGTTATGAGGGGGAGTTTACAAAGGATGGTGTCGAAGCAATTGAGATGTATGAACAGGCAAAGGAATCAGGTAAACCTTTTGATGTTGTTATAATGGATTTGACCGTACCCGGAGGTATGGGTGGTAAGGAGGCCATCGAAAAACTGCTTTCGATAAACCCTGATGCTAAGGTAATAGTTTCAAGTGGATATTTCAATGACCCAGTAATGGCTCATTTTAAAAGACATGGTTTTAGTGGTATCATTACAAAGCCATACAATATAGTAGAATTAAGCAAAATTTTACATAATGTGATAACTGGGAATGAGTAGAATAGTAGATGGGTATATGAGTATATGTGTATGTGTATATGGGTTGGTCGGTTGGTATGTTAGGACGTGGGAACGGGCTTCTGCCCGTGATCATCGAGGCTGGAAAGCCTCTCTCACAAGATTAGTCGAGCGTCCAGTGTCCAGTGTCAAAAAGAATTGGAGGAGGGGCAATTCATGAATTGCCCCTACAAGTTTCGCGCAAAACAACGCAGAGTGAGTCTGCTACTCCGAAATCTGCAAATAGTTTTACGCTCGGTGGTAGACAGATATGACATGATGAATACAAGTTAAGGAGAGCGAAAATGTCATACTGTGCAACCACCGAGCTTGTTTACCCATGTTTGTCTGGGTTTAAATTAAGGGGGTGAGGTGGATAACACATATCACCTTTATCAAAAATTAACCGTGAGTTTGCCGTGGCTAATCTTTGGTGGTGGGTTCTGGGTGCTGACTAAATGGAATTATATTATTTAAAGGTATACAAAATTGAAACACGGTGACAGAGAGGTAGATCACGATGAACATTAACTGCATAATCAACCGAGATGGGCATTCTGGTAAGGCCTACACCGGCGGTTAGCTGCTTATTTATAAAGCCACTACGAACAGAGAGCCATCTATTTATCTCAACTTCTAAACCAAGATGGTGATTGAATCCGTAATCATCCTGCAGAAGATCCAATTCCATTAACACTAAGACCGAGCCTATCTTCCTCTTCATTCCCAACCCAAGGAGATACGATGGTGCAATGTGTTCTGTTCTACCCTCCCAGAAAATAGGAGAGGTAGTAAAATCCCTTATCAGCGCACCTATCGAATAGGAATCTCTATCGAAGATGACACCAACATCGGTGCCAGCACCATAAGCAACCTCATCCTTGATCTTCTTATAGATAAACTTGAGGTTGGCACCAAGTGCAAGATTCCCAAACCTCTTTGCGTAAGAACCAATAAGGGCTCCCTCTCGTGAGGAGAAATAGGTTATCCTGTCTCCGTCAAGCTCTTCGCCTTCATCCATTTCCCCATCGCCATCCTCATCTATAAGGGCACTTCTTGTATCATGGATATCACCAACGGTGTGGAGTAAGAAACCGGCGCCGAAACCATAATCCCCACTCTTAAAATTCAAACCTCCAGCAACGAGATTGGCAAGTTCTCCGAAGAGGCGTGAGCCGGTGAGATTTCCACCTGGCTCTAATATTAACAAAGATGCCGGGTTATTATATGACGTTGTGGGGTAGACAAGTCCGGTCGCCCCCCTCCCCCAACTCCCTGCATCTATCCCTAAATTGAGGAACTCTCCTTCAAAAAGAGAAAGAAGTATAATCAACATCATTCTTCGGCCTTTTCCCTTTCCTTGATAATCCTTTCCGCTATTTCCTGGGGAGCTCTTTCATAAAAGGCGAATTCCGAAGAGTACGTGCCTGTACCCTGAGTAATTGAGCGTAACGCACTGGAATATTTAAACATTTCATGCTCTGGCACATAAGCATTTATAGCCTGGAATTTACCCTCGGAATCCATACCAAGAATCTTTCCCCTTCTTGAGTTTAGGTCTCCCATTACATCTCCTGTATATTCATCCGGAATTATTACCCTTATCTTAAGGATAGGCTCAAGAATAAAAGGCTCTGCCTTCTTAAGAGCATCTTTTAGTGCAAGAGAACCGGCTCGTTGAAAGGCATTATCCGAGGAATCGACGGGATGATAGGAACCATCATAAACTGCTATACTCAGGTCTATTATGGGATAACTAGCTAAAAACCCTTCTTCTGCAGCATGTCTTGCTCCCGTTTCCACAGAGGGAACGAACTTAGCTGGAATATGCCCTCCCTTTATTTTATTCCTAAACTCAACTCCTTTTCCCCTCTCCAGTGCCTCTATTCGAAGATAAACCTCTCCGTATTGACCCCTACCACCAGTCTGTTTCTTGAACTTCGACCATCCTTCGGCCTTTTTCTGTATCGTCTCTCTGTAATGAACCTTTGGACGTTCCTCTACAACGGTCACGCCAAATTGCTCCTCTAATAACGTCTTCATATATTGCATATGTTGTTCACCCATTGATTCTATTATAAGTTGTTTGGCCTCTGAATCAAAGTAAGAATTCAATGTTGGGTCTCCTTTCTGTAATTTTGAGAGGCCTTTAGAAACTTTATCTTCATCCTTTTCGGATTGAGTTGCAATAGCAACTTTTGCCACAGGTGATGGGAAAGTAATAGGCGCTATTTTTACAGGATGTGAGGGGTCAGTAAGGGTATCAGACATACTTGTATCCTTCAGTTTCACGAGAACACCAATAGAGCCAGGTTCCAACTCATCAACTGATTTTCTCTCATTTCCAGTAGCTTTAAAAACCTGGTTGATCTTTTCCAGAGAATTAGTGGTGTTATTCAAAAGCGATGACCCCACCTTTAATTTACCACTCCATACCCTTACAAAATCCAGTTCACCTACATGGGGTTCAAATTTACTCTTGAATACATAGACAATAGTAGGGTCATCAGTGCTCTTTACTCCATCGGGAAGATGAGCCTCAGTGGGATAAGGGAAAATTCTACTGATGTAACCCAGAAGTGAGTCAACGCCTACCAAGGACAGAGCATCGCCTCCAAGTACAGGATACACGTTACCCTCTAAGAACCCCTTGTGGAGTCCTTTCATTATATCCTCCTGGGCTATTTCTTTCTCATCGATGAATTTCTCCATAAGATCCATATCTACCTCGGCAAGAGATTCAATCAGATAACCACGATATTCTTCTACTTTATCCTGAAATGATGAAGGAATATCAATCTCACTATCTTTTGAGTATGCTTTCAATTCCAGAAGGTCTACAATACCCTTTAGCTCGGAGCCTTCTATTATGGGTATAGTAAGCGGCAGTACCCCATCTCCTACCTCTCCTTTAATCTCCTCAAATATCTTAAAGAAATCGGCATCCTCTTTCCCTAACTTGTTCACAAAAAATAATCTGGAAATATTTCGTTTACTTGCTATCTCCATAACCTTTTCAGTGGTAAACTCTATCCCTGAAGTACCATCGAGCACAATTACCACAGAATCAACAATTGAAAGCGCCGATATCATATCACCTTGAAAATCCAGATAACCAGGTGTATCAATAAGGTCTATCTCCATATTATTGTATTCAAACGAAGCTACAGAGAGATTTACAGAGAGTTTTCTCTCTCTTTCATACTTCATATAATCCAGAATTGATGTTTCCTTATCAGTTGCTCCCAAACGGCTTGTTACACCGGTTTTATATAATATTGCTTCCGCAATGGTTGTTTTACCAACGTTAGAATGCCCTGCTACACAAACATTTTTAATCTTCATTCACATTCCTCCTTTTATCTGTGCATGATCCCAAAGCACTTTTAAAAACGGCCCTCATTTTCTACTTTTGCTTCTCTCCCAGGACCTTAACCAATCCCGATTGCACCAGACCATAAAGGATCTTTGCCACTTCAAAATTGTTCATCTCCAATTTATCTGCTATTTCCTTTATACTTTTATTTCCATCAACAAAAGAGAGTGCTTTCCATTCCATTGGATGAAGTTCAATATCACCTACATCAGGCTCTTCCACAAAATCCACAACCACTCTACTTGATGGTATTACATCTCCCATTTTCTTCCATTCATCTATCTGCCTTGCAGCTTCAAGTATTACGTTCTGCACGGGTAGATCTATGGTGACTTTATCGGTTCCTTCTCCTGCAATAAAGTTAAAGGTACCGTCGTTCCAGGTAAGCAATTCATTTATAGCATCAGTTCCATCATTACCGCCTACTTCTGCGTGTTGAATATTACCACCCTTAAAATAAATTGCAGCTTCACCCTTAATACTTTTTAAATACAATGCCCCATCCTTCCCACCCATCTGGATGAACTGGAAGATATCATTTAGCCCAAAATCCTTAAGGTCTCCACTTAAAGCCATTTACTACTCTTTAAAAAATCCCATTCTTCCGAATTTCTCTATTCTTTTATCAATCAACTCGGAAGGCAGCACATCCTTTAATTCATTGTATACTTTAATTATAGCTTCTCCTAATAACCTGCTCGCTCCCTCCGGATCACTGTGGGCTCCCCCCAGAGGTTCACTGATAATTCCATCTATAACATTTAATCCCTTTAGGTCCCTGGCAGTCAATTTGAGTGCTTCTGCTGCATCCGCTTTATATTTCTGATCCCGCCATAGGATTGAGGCGCACCCCTCAGGAGAAATCACTGAGTATATTGCGAATTTTTGCATATATACCCTGTCCCCTATCCCTATACCAAGCGCTCCACCACTTCCACCCTCTCCGGTTATAATGACTATTATGGGAACAGGAATTGCCGCAATTTCCTTGATATTCTCTGCTATTGCCATTGCTATCCCTCTTTCCTCAGCTCCGATACCGGGATATGCACCAGGAGTATCTATAAAAGTAACTATAGGAATGCCAAATTTTCCTCCTAATTTCATCACCCGGAGAGCCTTTCTGTAACCCTCAGGATGAGGCATGCCAAAATTCCTGCTTATTCTTTCCCTCACGTTCCTGCCCTTTTCGTGCCCTACAACCACAAAGGATACTCCCCCTAGCTTTCCTATACCGGCAACTATTGCCTTATCATCAGCAAATCTTCTGTCACCATGTAACTCAACCCAGTCCTTGAATAAATATTTTACATAATTAAGTGTATATGGGCGGTTCGGGTGTCTTGCAAGTTCAACCTTTTCCCAGGGCGAGAGATTCGAGAGTACCTCTTCTTTTACCTTAGACAGTCTCTCTTCAAGTTTTTTTATCTCTTTCTCCAAACCACCACTTTTCCCCTCATTAAGGGATTTTAACTCCTCGATCTTCTCCTGCAGTTCTACAATTGGCCGTTCAAATTCTGGACAATTAGCCATTACAACCCGATAGATGCTGTAAATAAATGCGCACCCTCATATCCATTATCAGTTGGCGCATATGAATAATCAAGTGTAAATCTATCTTTGGCAATACCGAATCCAAAGGAATATTTTTCCAAAGGATTTTCAAACTTCTTACCAGCCCGAAGTGCAAACCATCCTATTTTATACTCTCCACCCAATGAGTACTGGAGTTTTGTATTTAATGGTTTACTTAAGGATATACCACCCCTAAAAGAGCCAATATGAGCTTTAAATCCAACCCGCCAGGTGACTGGAAGACGAAATTTCAATTCTGTGTATTTGGGACCTAAATGCAGGAATGCAATATCCATTCTTAATGCCTTCGCTTCTGAAAGAGGAAAAAGGCGACTCATCCCAAAATCAAAAGAATAGGTGGAATATGAATCAGTAAATATCCTCTCATGAAGATATCTACATGTCCCACCTATGGAAAGTTCACCATATCTTCTTGCGTAGGTAAATCCTGCAATAAGGTTCTCTGCCGAATAACTACTGAACAGCTCACCAGGTATATATCCACGAAGTTCCATTTCTCCTGAGAAGAAACCCAGCATGGTTATCCCAACTGCACCCCCCCACATTGGGCGAGAATATCCGATAAATTCCGTATTCATACCACAGGCAAGAGTTCTATGAGTAAAAATAACTTCTGAATTCCACTCATAGGACCCGCTTATCTTCATTATTTCAGCAGGATTGAAAGACGATGCATGTATTCCCTCATCCCAATAAATACCTCCCATCCCACTCACCATCGCATCCATATCAAACTGCAGGACCTCAAAACCCGTGGGTCCGTGCGCCTCATTGAGCCCACTCCAGAAATCACCTATTTCATCCAGAACATCTGAAAATGAAAAAGAAAAAAGAACCAATAATATCATTTCTCACTCCCCAATTTTAGGCCTCTTTCGAAAGCCTTTAAGTTCTTATCAAGATACGCCTTTTTAATCTTATCCTTAATTGCAAGCTTTACCGATTCAGGTGTTATAAGGGGATCAAGAACTGAAATAACTCCAAGCGCGACAACATTTACTGCAATTAAAGCACCTACTACATCCAGTGCAACACGAGTAAGTGGAAATAACCTGAGTTTCTTATCACTTGCATCGTATTCCTCAACATAGAAATCATCAGCAATGATTAAGCCATCATTCCTTACAGAACCTCTAAAATCGTCATAGGCATCTTGTGTGAGCGCTAAAAGAACATCCGGACTCTCAACCTTGACATAGTATATCTCCCCGTCAGAGATAATCAATTCCGACTCGGAAAGCTCTCCTCTCGCAGCAGCCCCATAGAGATGTGTCTCTGCTATGTTTTTTCCATCATAGATTCCACAGGCTCTCGAAAGAATAGAACCGGCAAGTCTCACACCCTGACCACCATGACCAACTAATTGTATCTCACGCCTCATCTCATGCCTCCTCTCCCTTGTCTTCCCCTGACCCCGGCTTACTTAACCTCTCCTCTAAATCCAAATATAGATTGATTAGGCCTGGCTTTTCCCTGTCTCTAAAAATACCGGTTATCCATTTCCCCCTTAGTTCCTCCTCACTCATCTTCGCTGCCTTGCTCTTTGGAATGGTTGTCTCCCTTATCCACTCCAGATTCTTCATGGGATCAGCAGTTAGATTGTTGTACCTCCCAAAAACGATAGGACAGGGCGTTATTACATCTATAACTGAAAAACCATCGTTTCTGATACCTTTCATAATAATCTCGTCTAACTTCGGTACATCATTTACAGAACTCCGCGCTACATAAGAAGCACCGGCACCAAGCGCAAGCTCGACTATATCAAAAGGCGCTTCCATTTGACCATAGGGAGCAGTTGTGGCATAGGCTTCGTAAGGCGTTGTCGGTGATACCTGCCCACCCGTCATTCCGTATATCCCGTTGTTGTATACAATGGCCGTTATATCCAGATTCCTTCGGGCTGCATGGATAAAATGATTGCCACCTATTGCAGTGCAATCACCATCACCCATAACTACAATAACACTCATCTTTGGCATCATCATTTTTACTCCCGTCGCAAATGCAATCGCTCTACCATGAGTCGTATGAAGTGTATGTACATCAACATACCCCGGTGTCCTGCCAGAACACCCTATACCGGATATTAGTACAATGTCATCCTTGCTCCGCCCCCGTAACTCAAAAGCCCGGAGGAGCGAACCCAGTATTATACCATTACCACAACCCGGACACCACACCGTTGGCATCTTCTCGAGGCGTAGATATTTCTTTACTACTTCGGTCTTCATTTTATCCTATCCTCTATAAATGACCTTATTTCTATTGGTGGTATGAGACGCCCGTTCGCTCTGCCAAACCAATCCACTTCAGTATATTTTGATGCAAACCTCTCAACTTCGCCAACTATCTGTCCATAATTTAGCTCGATAACAAAGATTTTCTTTACTTTCTTCGCAAGTTTCCTGACCTCTTTCTCCGGGAAGGGCCAGAGGGTTTTCGGGCGGAGTAGGCCTATCCGAATCCCATCTTTTCTGAGATTAACTACGGTCTGCTTTGAGGCTCTTGCTACTGAACCAAGCGCAAAGATAGCATACTCTGCTCCCTTTAACATAAACTCCTCAACCTCCACTATATCATCCGTGTTTTCCCTGATCTTATCAAGCTTCCTTTTTAGTTGGTTGTGTACTATTTCTGGGTCACTGGAAGGGAACCCCGTCTTGTCATGGGCTAATCCTGTGATATGGAATCTATACCCCTTCCCGTAGGGAGCAAGGGGTGGAACCAGCCCCTTTGAGGAATCAAAGGGATAATATTCTTCGGGTGGAACACCAGGGGGCTCTCTGTCTATGATTTCAATCTCATCCGGAATATCCAATGGTTCGGTCATATGAGATATAACCTCGTCCGTCATAAGAACTACAGGGGTTCTATACTTTTCCGAAAGATTGAACGCACGAATGGTAAGCTCATAGGCCTCCTGCACTGAGTCAGGCATAAGCACTATTATCTCCTGATCTCCGTGCCTACCCCATCTCGCCTGCATCAAATCTTGCTGACTTGGATAGGTCGGAAGACCTGTTGAGGGTCCTCCTCTCTGAACATCGGCAATCACCACGGGTATCTCGGCCATTATTGCAAATCCAAGATTCTCCTGTTTTAGAGAAAATCCAGGGCCACTCGTTGCTGTTAGAGCCTTCGCCCCCGTCAGTGATGCTCCTATGACTGCTCCCATACTGGCTAATTCATCCTCCATCTGGATAAATCT
>DAOVFB010000014.1 GCA_030668705.1 Candidatus Stahliibacteriota bacterium | reverse complement strand
CATTCCTAAAGAAGGAATGTGGCCTTACAGGAGAGGAACCTCCTACAGAAGAAGCAAATAAGGTTACAAAAGCCCTTATGAGGTTATATGATCAGGTTATAACTACTTCAGGCGAAGAGGGGATGAAAAATCATATCCCCGTATTTAACGAGATAATCAATTCAATTTCTCCAGAAGCAAAGGAAGAAATACTGAAAAATAAAATAAAACTCAGTAAGATATCAGCGATTATCAAGTCAATTATCATGACATTCTCTGATGCAGAGATAATTGAGATATTTCTAAGTAAGACAAAATTACTTGGTGTGTTTGAGGCTCGTGATTTATTAGAAGAATTATCACCTACCAGGTTAGACAAACTGCTACCCGATATTAAAAAGTCATTATCTTCTATCGATATACAAGAAGAATACATAAAAGAATTGGAGGAAGCCTTATGGGGGAAAGGAGGTAGAGGAAGAGAAGGAAAATTGGGTGGTGAAGAAGAAGGAAGGGGAAAGGGAGTAGGCACCGGAGGTGGTGGCGAAGGAAAAGGTAGGGGAGGTGGTGAAGGAGAAGGAAGGGGCAGAGGGGCAGGAGTTGCCAGAGAATTCGTTAAAGAGTTTTTTGAACTCTCTTATGATGAGTATAGTAATAAGGAAATCTCTAATTTCTTCAGAGTGTTATGCAGTCTTGGGAAAGGGGAAAGTAATCAAGTTGGCAAGATAACAGATGGTTTCAGTAATTTTGTTAGGGAATTCACCAGGCAATATGGATCTGATGCACTATTGAACCATTCCGCCAAGATAAAAAAGACATTCCAGAGTGCTCCGGATGAAATCAGAAATAAAGTTTTTCTTCAGATTCTAAAAAAGGGCAAACATGTGCAAATAACAATGGCAAGAATCCTTCTGCCGTTAATGAAAGACGAAACTATTGCAGGAGGAATAATTAACCTGCTAAAAGAAAATAAGAGGGTTAGCTTATCGGGATTTATTACTTCGCTTGACAGCAAGAGGCTTTCTTCGTTGAATAATTTACTCAAAGGAAAATTGAGAAAACTCGGCTGGGCAGAAAAGGAAATTGAAAAACTATGGGATGAACTCACATCTCCTTCTCCAATAACTTCCTTAACCGGGGCAGGTGCTGCCCCTGAGGGACCTACTCTAAGTTCAAAAGGACACGGGGGAATTAGCAAAAGAGCCTATAACCGCTTGTATAAACGTTTAAAAACCGGGATGGATATATCAGAAGTAGGTTCCCTATTCCAATCACTTTACAAAAGCCTTGAATCGGAATCCCCTGAAGTAAAAATAAATGCCCTGGAAACCATTACATCGGTGATGGATGAAATCTACGCAGGAAAGAAAATCACTCTGGTAAGGAGAATGGTAGAGGAATTGATGGAATATGCAAAAGGAGAGAAAAATACTGAAGTATTTCACAAATTCGTAGAAGTGTTAAGTGATGCAGGTAAAAAGGCAGAAGAGTTGAACTATGAATTCATCGTAAAGGACATAATCTCCTTTTTTGCAGAAGCGGTGGGAGATAATGAAAAAGCAAAGGCAATCATACCATATCTTCCGAATTTTAAACTTACTGACGCACGAAACGTTTTGCTTTCCCTGCTCTGGAATAAAGAACTCAGGGAACTGGTGATAGGTAAGATAGAAGATCTGGGTAAAGAATCAATTCCATACTTAATGGAATTATTGAAAGATACAGAGGAGAAAGACGTAAGACTTGCACTGATGAATGCTATTCAATCCCTGGGCTCGGAAGCTATAGAGGTTGTCAAGGAGTACTTAGAGGATGAGCGGTGGTATGTGAGGAGGAATGCTGTACGGATTCTTGGAGATATCGGGGGTAAGGAAATTGTGAGCGATCTATACAAGCTCCATTCTGATGATAAAAGGGTCCAGGTAGAGCTCATAAGAAGCCTTAAACGTATACTAAAGGTAGATGCTGAATCCTATATTTTGGAATTCCTTGAGTCTGAATCTCCAGAAGTAGAAAAATACGCAGTTACATCACTTAAAAATATCATTACAGGAAAAAGTATACCTGTTTTGAATAAAAGACTCCTTAAGGATCGTTTCCATGGAACTCTCGGAGTGGAGATTAAGATAGCTATATGTGATATTTTAAAAGATGACGGCGGAGAAACCTCTCTCCCTCCTCTCAGTAATATCATTAACTCCACAAAAATCTTCGGTATACCAAAATACCCTGAGGATTTAAGACTTGCAGCCGCCATGGCTGTGGCAAGTATTAGTGGAGCAAAAGCAAAAGAGATTTTAGAACCATTAAAGAAAGACCACAGTAAGAAAGTAAGAGATTTCGTAGAAAAAATTATCTAATAACCGTATAGTCTTAAGATAATTCTCCTCAAAAGAAAAAACTATGAGAACAATGTTAACCCTAAATTTTGATAAAGAGTGACGGTATGGTTAGATATAAAGCCTGGGAAGTCTCTTACCCATGCGGGAGATAACTTCGTAAGGTATTGTATCAACTGTCTTTGCTATATCCCAGGCGGATATAGATTTATTCATAATTATAACTTCATCACCAATTTTTACATCTGGGATATCGGTAATATCAATCATTGTGGCGTCCATCGTTACATCTCCGATAACCGGTGCCTTCTTCCCGCTCACCATCATCCAACCCTTATTGGAGAGTTTCCTGTCATAGCCATCGGCATATCCAATGGGGACTACAGCTATTGTTGTTGGCCTTTTGGCTATAAAACTCCTCGAATAACTAACAGAGTGACCGGGAGGAATGGTCTTAATAAATGATATCTTACTCTTTACAACCATTACTGGAAGATATTCCTCTGGTGTTCCATCCTGGAAGGGTAGAATCCCGTATAGTATCAACCCAAGTTTTACCATATTGAATATCGACTCTTTTTCCGTTAAGAATGCTGCTGAATTTGCTATGCTCTTTACAGGTATGGATATACCCATTGATTCTGCCTGCAAAATGAGGTTTTTGAATTCGATAATCTGTTCTCGGGTAAATTCTTCATCCACCCCAGCAACAGGGAAGTGGGACATAACACCGGCGATTTCAACCCAATCCATTTTCTTAATTAGTTTCAAGAAATAAATGAATTCATCAGGGGAAAATCCATATCTACCCATTCCAGTATCTAACATAACGGAAAGATTTACAACCCTTTTCTGTCTTTTCCCTTCTCTATTCAGCGCTTCTAAGAAATTTCTTGAACAGACAGTTGGGAGAAGATTATATCTGACAATTTCTTCAACTCTTTCCTCTAATTCTTGCGAAAGAATTATAATAGGTACCTGTATCCCTGCATTCTTCAGTTCTATTCCCTCCTCCACTATACCCACTCCAAGGAAATCCACACCCATAGCAGAAGCTCTTGAAGAAATAGCCACAGCTCCATGCCCATAGGCATCTGCTTTTACTACGGCAAGGAGTTTTGTCTTGCCAAGCTTTTTCCTTACCGTTTCTATATTTGCCTCGAGATTTTTAAGGTTTATTTCAACTCGTGAAGGTCTCATAAAAGGATAATAATGAAACTTAATTTTTTTGCAACCCTACTTTATTACACAGGATGAGACATAAAGACTTCCGCTTATCTGTAAAACCCAGGCCTCTAATCTAAGATAAGTTGCATCTTTTGGAAATCTTATTATTCTTAATGGATGAATATAAGAGAAACTGTTTCATACATATTTATCCTTTTATTTGTAGCACTTATGTTTGCTTTTATCTTTCTGACAACCGGAGGGGGTCCTTTCTGGCGGGTCTTTTGCATATGTGTGATATTTTCCTTCTCTATTGGTTTCATAAATAGAGGACTCTGTGAATTGACCTATCCAAAGGTGAAAAATTTAGAACTCCATTTCAAGATCTTCCTCCACATACCATTGCTCTTTGTGGGTTCTTTTATGGGATTAATTATTGCCAATTATATCTGCTACCTATTCTTTCAATCTTATCCTATACCTTCGCAATTAATCATAAAATTTGGCATAGGTATTGGTATCTTCTCGACAATAATGGGAAGCAGCTTAATATTCAGGACGACATCAAAGGAGTTTGAAGAACAAACCAAAATAGCAAGGTTAGAAGCTTCGATTAAGAGTTTACAAGCCCAAATAAATCCCCATTTTTTCTTCAACTCTCTGGCATCCATTCAGTCCCTTATTAGTAAAAACCCGGAAAAGGCAGAAGAGGCACTGGCTGCTATTGCCGAGGTCTTCAGATATTCAATGCGTCGCGGACAGAAGGATTTCATAGAACTTTATGAAGAAATTCTGTTTATAAAACAATTTCTTTTTATAGAAAAGATACGACTGGGAGACAGGCTTAAGGTTATATGGAATATAGATGAGAGATTACTGCATTGTAGAGTCCCACCATTTCTCATTCAACCAGTTGTAGAAAATGCTGTAAAATATGGGGTAGAGAAGCAGAAAAAGGGAAGGATAAAAATCTTAATACAGGAACAAGATAGTAAACTGAATATATCCGTGTCGAATTCTGCTAAAGCTATGGTCCATCTTATTCCTGACCATAGTCTCGAGAATATCAAGAAGAGAATTGAGGCCATCTACGGAAAAAGGGGTTCATTTGGTATCCACACCAATAAAGAAGTAGAAGTGGAAATATTAATACCAATACAATACCTCGCAAAGAACCGCTTATAGTTAAGATTAAACCGCTTATAGAAAATTATTTGCATTTTTACAAATCCCCTTGTATTATAAAAATTGGAACTTATACTCATTTAAAACTTAAAAGGAGGTAGTTGTGAGAGTACTTATAAGATGTTTTATTGCCCTCGTTATTATAGGCAGTGCAGGTGCAATCCAGTGTATGACCCTTGATGAATTCGTTAAAGAGGCCGAGGGTTATAAAAATTCAGGCAATCTTCTGCAAGCGATGAGCACAATGGATAAAGCAGTAAAAGAATATCCGGATAATTCAACTGCTTATGCTTATTCTGGGCTCTACACGGGTATGCAGGCTGGACAGACACAGAACTATATGGAAGCAGGTAGATTATCATTAAGGTCTTTTGAACTACTGGATAAGGCAGTTTCACTTGATTCTCTTAATCCTACCGCTCGATTATATAGAGGCCTTATGGGAGTAAATGTACCTTCATTCCTTGGTAGGTTAGAGGGAGGGATTAAAGATCTAGAATTTATTGTCAGGATGCACGAACAATACCCTGATAGGATCCCAAATAATTTACTCGTAAGCACCTATCACTTCCTTGGGATGGGTTACCAAAAAAAGGGAGAAAAAGAAAAGGCAAGACTTGCCTGGGAGAAGGTAATTGAAATTGCACCGGGGACAGACTCTGCAAAGAGTGCAGAAGAGGACATCAAAAAACTCCTGGAGACAGAGCAGTCAGAGGCGATTAAAGAAAAGAAAACAGAAGGCACTGCAGATACCGGGTTAGAAGAAAAAACTCAGAAAGAACCCGAGAATCCAATTTTACTCATAGAGAAAGGAAAAACTTACTTTGATGACGGGAATTACGAGGAAGCCGAAAAAGTGCTTAAGAAAGCGATAAGTGTAGATGCATCGAATATGGAAGCATATAAATGGCTTGGACTGACCCTTGCAAGCGAAGCTGAAAAGGGTTACGACCAGAGGATCTATGCAAATAGGGAACTCCGCACTAACCTTGTATTTGAGGCGATGTCCGCATTAGATAAAGCTGTTTCTCTTGCCCCAGAAGATATTGAGTTAAGATCTGTTAGAGGAATGCTGGGAGTAAATTTTCCTTTCTTTGTAGGAAAGCTCGAGCAGGGAATAGATGATTTAAACATGGTTGTGAAAAGCAATGCCCCTGATTCTATGAAGGCTTCTGCCCTGTACTGGCTTGGATTTGCATACCAGAAAAAAGCTATGAGCCGATGGATTGAGGTGGTAGGAAAATATTCAGACTCAAAAGCATCCCAGATGGTATTTGATGAGATGAGCCCTGCCGAAGGACATATAGAGCTTTCAAAATATCATAACCCTATTGTAGTTATAGACTTTCTCTTAGGATTTCGTGATGAACTAGCGCCACAAACCGCGGTGTGGATTGAAGATAAGGACGGTAAATTCGTTAAAACCATCTATGTCTCCGGGTTTAGTGGATATGCCAAAGAAAAACAGGTTAACCTTCCCAAATGGGTTAAATCTTCCGAATGCGTTGATGCTGACGGTGTTACAGGTGCAAGTATAAACATAGGACATCATACCTACATCTGGGATCTAAAGGATATATCAGGCAAAAAAGTAAAATCAGGGAAATATATCGTAAAAGCGGAGGTCTCCTATTGGCCAAGCATGCAATATCAATTCGTCAAAGCTCCTGTTCAGTTGGGGCGGAAAGAAGACCGGACAGTAGTTGAGGAAGGGAATCTAATACCACATCTGGAAGTTAAATATCTGCCTAAGGGAGGGAAATGAGCTCATTTGGGACCACTTTAAGGAAGAATAAAAGTAGAAATATCTATAAATGTTTTAAGAAATATAGAGCTGTCTTTCTGCTCTTAAGCTAAAAAACCTCTATGTAGATGAGGATTAGATATTAGAAATTTATGAACGCAAATAGAGAAAGAATACGGGTATTGATAGTGGATGATGAAAAACTGGTTCGGGATTACTTGAAACGCACACTTCTTACCAGAGTAGATGTCGATGTCATTGGAGAGGCAGGAGACGGTAGAGAAGCAATCTCTCTGGTTTTTGAGCTTTCTCCAGATGTTATGCTTCTGGATATACAGATGCCTGAATTGGATGGTTTTGGTGTGCTTGATTTTCTGGATGTTCCTCCCCCAACTATTTTTGTTACCGCATATGATGAATATGCAATAAAGGCTTTTGAAGCAAATGCCATTGACTATCTCCTAAAACCAATTACGCAGGAAAGACTCTTTAATGCAATAGATAAGGCAAAACTCTTTATCAAAAGAAAGGAATTATGGGAATCGGAAGTTGGGCGCATCCTAAACTATGTAAGGAGTCAATCAATATCAAAGATTGCATTAAAGACGAAAGACGGATTCATCTTATTAGATGTGGAGGATATTTACTGGGCTAAGGCAGATGGAGATTACGCCACTATCCATACTAAAAAAGATGACTTCTTTTATCGAAAGGGTTTAAACTATCTTGAAGCAAGATTGCCCTCAAATTTATTCTTAAGGGTGCATCGCTCTTATATCGTAAATTTAAGAAAGGTTACAGAGGTGTTTTCTTTCTTTGGGGGGACATACAAACTCAAA
This sequence comes from Candidatus Stahliibacteriota bacterium, assembly GCA_030668705.1. Taxonomy (GTDB): domain Bacteria; phylum Hydrothermota; class UBA3072; order UBA3072; family UBA3072; genus DAOVFB01. Next base: position 17,945 of record DAOVFB010000014.1, on the reverse strand, counting down.
ATGAGCGATAATGCAGAAATCCCCGTAGCACGAAGGAGAGCAAAAAACCTCAAGAAAATTCTCGGGGTTTAAAGAGCCTGGCCTTACTTCTTTAATTCATATAAACACATAGCTTTAGAGAAAACTCTATCTCTACTTCAACCCTAAAGTGTCCCTGATATGTCAATCAATCACAGAGTAGCTTTATTAAAGCCTGCTTTATTAAAGCCTATCCCTCACTCTGTTTTACCCAGCTGTAATCCATCTCAGACAGTTGCTTGTACAGATTCCAGCGTCGGTCAACATCATACTGAGCAAGTTTGGCCAGTTCCTTTGCCCTTTTAGGATTGATTGCCTTCAGGACGCGATAGCGGTTCTCGCCATACATGTACTCCTCTATAGGAATTGACGGCTCCCTGGAGTCAAGTTGAAGCGGACTTTTGCCCTGTTCCGTACGGCTGGGGTCATAACGGTAGAGCAACCAGTGCCCGGATTTTACCGCCTTCTTCTGTTCGTCAAGTTCCTTAGTCATGTCAATTCCGTGTGCGATACATGGACAGTAACAGATTATAATGGAAGGTCCATTATAGGCCTCTGCCTCCACAAGGGTTTTCACAGCATGACCTGGATTAGCACCAAATGCAACTTGAGCAACATATACATAACCGTAAGATTGGGCCATCATCCCGAGGTCTTTCTTTGGCATGGGCTTTCCTGCGGCAGCGAATTTCGCGGTGCTACCCCTGGAAGTTGCCTTGGACATCTGGCCGCCGGTGTTAGAGTAAACCTCTGTATCCAGGACGAGCATATTAACATCTCGTCCGGAAGCGAGAACGTGATCCAGTCCGCCATAGCCAATGTCGTAGGCCCAACCATCTCCACCAAAGACCCATACCGATTTTCGGACGAGGTAATCCGCAAGGGATTTCATATAAGCATCCTTGTTTTTATTGGCCAATTCCTTAAGTTTACTCACTCTTCCGCGCTGTTCTTCTATTCCTGCATCGGTCGATTGGTCAGCGTCAAGTAGAGCCTTCTTCAATTTATCGGGTACATAATCGGCTATCGAGAGACACTCTTTGGCTTGCTGATTCAGACGGTCACAGGTAAGGCGGAAGCCATATCCTATTTCAGCAGCGTCCTCAAAGAGGCTATTGGTCCAAGCCGGACCAAAGCCATCACCACGCTTGCAGTAAGGAGTCGTAGGTAAGTTCCCACCATAAATACTTGAACAGCCTGTTGCATTAGAAATAAGTGCCCTATCCCCAAAAAGCTGTGTAACGAGCTTAACATAAGGCGTCTCACCGCAGCCGGCACAGGCGCCGCTAAACTCGAAAAGAGGACGAATGAGCTGACTGCCCTTTACAGTACCCTTCTTTATGGTATCGGGGTCGGTTTCCGGGAGATTAAGGAAGAAGTCCCAGTTCAGAATTTCGGACTCTCGAAGCTCAAGCTGACTCTCCATATAAAGCGCTTTCCGCTCTGGATTCTCCCTATCCACTCCGGGGCAGACATGCACACACAGAAGACAGCCAGTACAATCCTCAGGAGCAACCTGAAGAGTGAATTTCTTACCTTTATAATCTTTGCCCTTTGCATCAATGGATTTAAAGGTCTTCGGAGCATCCCTTAGATACTCCGGGTCGTATATCTTCATTCTGATAGTAGCATGCGGACACACCAGGCTGCACAGACCACACTGCGTACATAGCTCCTCATCCCATACAGGAATTTCTACAGCTACATTACGTTTCTCATATTGGGTGGTTCCCGTGGGCCACTGTCCATTAGCCGGCATCTGGGAAACACGAATCTCATCGCCTTCCAGACGGATAATCTCAGCCGTTACCTCCTTCACGAAATCCGGGGCGAAATCGGGAACCGTGGGTGACATTTCCCTATCGCAGATTGGCTTATCAGAATATTTAACCTCGTGTAGTCCAAGAAGAGCGCGGTCAACCGCTTCAAAGTTTTTCTTAACAACCTCTTCACCTTTACGACCGTAAGTCTTTTCGATGTTCTTTTTGATAAGCTTCACCGCTTTCTCTACGGGGATTATATCAGCCAGTTTGAAGAAAGCAGTTTGCATAATGGTGTTGATTCGAGCACCCAGATATAGCTCTTTTGCCAGATCAATTGCGTTCAAGACATGGAATTTGGCTTTCTTCTCGAGGATCTGGCACTGGACCTTTTTGGGTAACTTATCCCAGACCTCATCAGGTCCGTAAGGAGAATTTAGGAGGAAAGTACCGCCTTCTTTCAAGGTCTTAAGTACATCGTATTTCTCAACAAAATACCAGTTGTGGCATCCCACGAAATCAACGGTCTGACACAGATAGGTACTCTTGATTGGTTCGTCAGAGAAGCGGATATGACTGGTGGTGCGGCTACCTGCTCTCTTGGAATCGTAGACAAAATATCCCTGGGCATATTTATCGGTAGCTTCGCTGATAATCTTTATGGTATTTTTATTTGCGCCAACAGTGCCGTCGGAACCCAGACCCCAAAAAATCGCCTGGTATGCTGAGCCGCAAACGTTGCTTACACTCTCGTTCCACTCAAGACTGGTATTGGTAATGTCGTCGTATATACCAACGGTGAAATGATTCTTTGGCTCCCTGACGTCAAGATTATCGAATACGCCCTTGACCATTCCGGGTGTGAACTCCTTGGAAGAAAGACCATAGCGTCCACCGACAATAATTGGCCTCTCGGCAAAGGGTGCCATGCCCTTATCAAGCATCTCATCAACCGCCGAAACTATATCCAGATAGAGTGGTTCTCCGAGGCTTCCGGGTTCCTTAGTGCGGTCAAGCACTGCGATTTTTTTGACTGTCTTCGGCAATGCTCTGGCCAGATATTCGGTGCTAAAAGGCCTGTATAAACGAACTTTGATAATCCCAACCTTCTCACCCCGACTAGTAAGAGAGTCTACTGTTTCGTGAGCTGTATCGGTACCAGAGCCCATCAGGATAATTACCTTTTCTGCATCCGGTGCCCCAACATACTGGAAAATTTCATATTCTCGACCAATAAGATTTTTGAATTTCTTCATATATTTCTCGACAATTTCCGGAACTTTCAAATAGAACTGGTTGACCGTCTCACGTCCCTGGAAATAGACATCGGGGTTCTGACTGGTACCGCTTATCATCGGGTGGTCAGGGGAGAGTCCGCGAGTTCGGTGAGCAACGACAAACTCATCCTCTATCATCTCTCGCATGATGTCCTTGTCAATAACCTCTATCTTCTGAATCTCATGACTTGAGCGAAACCCGTCGAAGAAGTGCAGGAACGGCAAACGACATTCCAGACTTGACGCCGTGGCAATCAGTGCAACATCCATAACTTCCTGTATGCTGCCTGAAGGCATCATACAGTATCCGGTAGTGCGACAGTTCATTACATCGGAGTGATCCCCAAAAATTGATAGAGCCTGGCAGGCTAAAGAACGCGCAGCAATGTGGAACACGGTAGGCAAGAGCTCTGCTGCTATCTTGTGCATATTTGGTATCATAAGCAGTAGACCCTGGCTTGCGGTAAATGTAGTAGAAAGCGCGCCTGATGCCAGTGCGCCATGGATAGTCCCAGAAGCCCCACCTTCGGACTGCAACTCCACTACCTCAGGCACCGTATTCCAGATATTCTTCTCCCCTGCCGCCGATTTGGCATCCGCGATTTCCCCCATGGGACTGGACGGAGTAATAGGATAGATGGCGATTACTTCATTACACGCGTGGGCTACATGTGCTGCTGCGCCGTTGCCATCCATTGCTTCCATTCTTTTTGCCATAATATCATTCCTCCTAAATTTTTAAGTTTTAAAGAATTACTGTAATCGGTACTGACTTTTGACTTCACGTCCTAACTTTTTATTACTTTACACAATCAATACCCTTACAATTCTACATTTTTGTAAGATTCAATCTCTTACTGTAGCAAAATTCAACTTATCAGTTTTTTTATTTATTTTATTATATACCGGCTGAAAACAATAGTCAAGACCTTTTTCACTCTAAAATTCTCTCTTCCGTTCTTTGCTCGCCCCGCAGGAAGGAGCCGACCATATCGGGGTGTCTCTGTGGCTAAAAAACTCTGTGGCTAAAAAACTGAGTTCATTGAGTTCGTGGAGTTCATAGGGTTATATGTGGTATGTGATATGTGATATGTGGGAATTAGTCCAGTGTCAAAAAAAATTGGAGTAGGGGCAATTCATGAATTGCCTCTACAAGTTTCGCGCAAAGCAACGCAGAGTGAGTCTGCTACTCCAGGCCATCAGCAAAATAAGAAAGAATCAATAGTTTAAGGTTTCAAGTTTCAAATTACAAGTTTCAAGTTTGGGATTTGGGGGTTAGGATTCAGGGGTTAATCAGTTGGTATCAGTGAAAATCTGTGTCATTATTAGGTGTTAGGTCTTGGGTCTTAGGGTTTATTTCTTTACCAACTTAACGACTCAACTACTCAACCATTTAACTATGTCTGCGTTTATAGCGTCTGTGGCGTTTATAGCGTCCCTTGCGTCGATCTTTTGTGTGTTAGGTCTTAGTTTATATTAATCAGTCTTAATCAGTGTAAATCTGTGTCTAAAAAATGGGTGGAGAGGCATTTTGCACTTTGCAATCTGCATTTCGCATTGGAGCGAAGCGACGGTCTCTGTGGCTAATATTAGGGGTCAGAAGGTCTAAAAGTTGCAATAAAATAGATTGACAATGGAGACACAGTTCCCTATAATTATATGGACTATAAAATGTTAAAGACAAGAATTAACAATAAAGCATTATATGCAATTAGCATATCAACTGTATTATGGACATTATCTGGCTGTATAAAAGAGCCTGAAAATCACTTAGAAGAACCGGGTACAGTTTTTTTTGAAGATGATTTCGAGGATGGTAATTATGATGACTGGTTTGATGCATACGGACCTCCTCTGGTTATCGATAATACCCGGACTGCCCATTCAGGCAGTAGGGCACTAAAATGTACTGCGGTTTACAATGATGGCAATTCTTCAACCTCCAGTATCAAATACTGGTTCCATCCTGGATATGATAAGGTTTATTTCCGATGGTATTGCAAATTTGATTCGACCTTTAACCAGGGCTGGGGTATGCACTTCTGTTCCCTGTATGCAGTTGAAGGCGATAACAAATGGAATCAGATGGGGATGGCTGGAATAAAACCTGAAGGGGATGATAGATTTGGTTCTGGTTTTGAGCCATGGAGTAAATGGGAAACCCTGACTCCACCGGGAAGGATGGAGTTTTATGCCTATTGGCACGAAATGCTTCGCGATAACGACGGCCATTACTGGGGAAATGTATTCTATCCTGACTCAGTAATTATTCCGGAAAGAGGTCGCTGGTATTGTATGGAAATGATGATAACAGCAAACGATGCAGGAGATGACAATGGTGAAATAGCAGCCTGGATTGATGGCGAGCTTTACATGCACCTTACTGGTTTTAACTGGAGAACAACAAACGAATTAAAGATAAAACGTATCAGCCTGGGGATTTACATCCATAACAATCCAAAAGATAATATATGCTGGTTTGATGACGTCGTCTTAAGCACGGGATATATCGGTCCATAAAAGTAAATCAAGACCTTCGAGAAACAAAAATCTGTTCACTATCTCAGAACAGTTCATATGATTTCAGAATCAAGTCCCGATACCTCAGTATTCTTTTAAGAATCTTTTTACTGCCTTCAGAATGGCACTGGTGAGAACTTCTCCCAACTCCCCCATCCTTACATCTATAAAGGCCTGTTCTTCGGGGATTCTTCTATCCACCTCCTCAAGTTCCTCCCGAACTGCTCGAAGGATTTCCCCCTCGTGTTCTTCCAAAAAATCAATAATATCTCCCTTAAGAACGCGAATACTGAAGTTCCGTAAATATTTAGTTAAAGCCATCCTCTACCTACTCTTAATTCCACTAACATATAATTTGATAATACTTCGAAAAACAAAGAAAGTCAAGAAGAGGGCTATAGGAAAATCCCTTATTGAGTCCCTATCCAATAATAAACCAGGTGGGCTGTATATGTTCTCCTCTTGGGAATAAATATTAGGCCCTCGTTATTGTAACTACAATATTTCTTCTATCCCGTGGACCATCGAATTCACATAGAAAGATATTCTGCCACCTTGAGAGACCCAGCTTACCTTTTATTATAGGAATTGTCTCGCCTGGTCCCACTATTCCGGATTTTAGATGCGCATCTCCATTCCCATCCTGGATGTCGTGTTTCCAGACACCCCTGGGTATTAACTTTCTTAACAGGTCAACAACATCTTCCTGCACACTCTCATCCCAGTTCTCTTGTATCATTATACCGGCCGTAGCTCCCTGAACATACACATTGACATAACCAGCATCAACCCGTGATGACTGGACAATCACTCTCACCTGGTCTGTTATATCGTAGAGCCCCTCCCGTTTATCTGTTGCTACTGTTATGATATTCTGCATCCTTTATCCTCCTATCGAATAAAATATCAAATGAACTAATATCCTAAACTCTAAATCCCAAATCCCAGGACCTAAATTCCTAACAGTTCTCTTTTCCCGTCCAACAATAAGTGCATAAATTTTCTTCTCCTAACCCTGTTGCTAAAAGCATATCCTGGAGTCTTTGATATTTTAAGGATGTTACATTCAAATCTTTTTCCATGGCTTTTATCATTTCGCTATATTGTTTTGAATCAGGATCAAGATATGGCTCTATCTCTTTTATATGTCTTCCGTGCATTTGCTTGAGTATACGTCTTGCAAATAGTTCCTCAATTTTCCTTGTAGAGAACAAATATTTACACGGAAACATAAGTGCAGGACATGCAGGTCGGACATGAATCTCCTTTGCCCCAGAATTCCATAATTTAACGAGTAAGTAATTCTTCAGTTGTGTCCCCCTAACAATTGAATCTTCTGTTATTAGAATTTTTTGGTCTTTTATTAAAGCATCTGCAGTTATCTGTTTCATTAAAGCTATTAAATCTCTTGTTTCCTGTGCCGGAGGTACATAGCTCCTTGCCCATCCAGGAGTATATTTAAGAAGAGGTATCTTTACAGGTATTCCAGACTCATGTGAATAACCATGGGCATAGGCTGTCCCTGAATCTGCAATCCCTGCTACTAAATCCACGCTAACATTGTCTTTTTTTGCAATAATCCTTCCAGAATATTCTCTGAATTCTTCCACATTTTTATCTTCATATTCTGAAGCAGGGAAACCAGCGTATACAAATAGAAAGGTACACAGCTTTGAAATACTGTTTGCCTTTTTAACTTGTATGCTCTTATCCTCATCAAAAAAGACAATTTCTCCTGGGCCTAAAAACTTTTTTGTTTTGAATCCGAGATTCTTGTATGAACATGTTTCAGATACAATTATTTTATCCCCATTTCTCTCACCTAAAACTAAAGGAGTTCTACCATATTTATCTCTTACTGCATATACCCCTTCTTTGCTTAAGAGGAACAAAGATAAAGAACCCTCAATTCGCCTATACATATATTCAATACCGTCTTCTAAAGTATTTCCTTTATTGATTAATTTGGCTACCAATTCTATTTGATTTACTTCACTGCCTGGCATCTCGGAAAAAACAACTCCATCATTAATCAATTCTAAAGCAAGTTCATCCTGATTGTTAATATAACCTGCACCACATATAGCATATTCCCCAAACTTTAATCTCATAATTAGTGGTTGTGTATCTTTATCACTTATCACACCAATTCCAATATTTCCTTTCATATTTATGAAATCAATATCTTCTATAAACCTTGATTTAAATTGTGCTTTCGCTATATTGTGAATCTTTTTATGTATTACATTACCATCTGATATTGCAATCCCTCCATATGATGTGCCAAGATGAGAATGATAATCTGTAGCATAGAATAAATCATCTTTACAATCTTTTTTTGATACAATTGCAACTATTCCACTCATTTACAACCACCTTTTTATATTTTGTTAATTTATGCGATTAAAGTATTATATATGGAATAAATTCTTTATCTATATATTCAATATATTTAATCATAATTATTAAATTATCAAGAGTAATTTTCTTGAATTTTATCACTATATATAATGCCCTACTTTATTACTATTTAAAGAGGGTCTGCCATGTCGAAGCGAGCCCCGTTAGATAGACTTCGTCATCTAACAGGGCGAGTGGGCGCACTTTGTGAGATTGGAATCTCATGAGAGCTCGATGAGAGAACCTAATGGCAATCCCCTGATACTTTTCATATAAGTACCACCATAAAACTATACCCCTCTCTAGTGGTGAAACGGGCTCGTGAATTCATTGGTCGTCCAGAATTACAAATTTCAAGCCTCTTTTTTCAAGCCCTTTAATGACATTTGACAAAGCTTTAACTACCCCATTATGATCACCATGAAGAAGGATAATACTCCCTGATTTTGTATTTCGGATGATATGAGAAACTATCTCATCAGCTGTTTTTTGTCGTTCGTTTGATAATAAGACATCTGTGAATATTATCCTGAGTTTTTCTTTATCCACCACTTTTTTTATTTCTCTCTGTGGTATACCAGATGGTAGACGAAATAACTTCGGTCTTACCCCTGTAATCTTCTTTAGAACATTCTGAGTCTCGATTATTCCCTCTGCTGTATCATCTTTCGATAACAGTGATGGTTTCTTGTCTGTATAACCATGGTTGCCAATTGAATGCCCTTCATTGTGTATCCTTCTTATTACTTCAGGATATTTTAGCGCCCGTTCGCCAATTATGAAAAAGTTGGCTTTTATATTGTACTCCGTCAATGTATCCAAAATCTGTGAAGTATATGGTTCCATCGGGCAATCGTCAAATGTCAATGCAACCTCTCTATTGCCAACTCTCCATTCCCCCTGGAGATAAATTTCAAAAAACGCAGTTTTATATTCCAGTCCAAAGAGAGACAAAAATGCAGCAATACCAATGATTAATGATGTCATCTTCTTATCTCCTGGTTCCTTTAAAACATACAGTTACAGATTTCCCATTTCCTCGACCCGGGAAAGTAATCCAAAGATGCCTCCTGTATGGATAAAAAGTATCTTTTCATTTCTATTGAATCTTCCCTTTTTGACTTCCTCTATAAGCCCCCTCATAGCCTTAGCTGTATATACAGGGTCTAATATAATACCTTCAGTCCTTGCAAGTAGTTTAATAACCTCTATTTCATTCCTACCAAACTGAGAGTATCCCTTACCCTGATAGCCATCTATAATCCTTATCTCCTCCCGGGAATATGAGATAGGTTGGTGAAATGATTTATTCCATTCCTCAATAATCTCTGTAATCCTTTCCCTGTAATAGTCTTCATCCTCTTCTACATTTACTCCATAAATTTCGGCCTTTAAATCAAATAACTTCTTTCCAATGAATAATCCGGCATAGGTTCCTCCCGTTCCCACAGGGACTAAGATTGCATCAAAATCCGGGGATTGATTTTTTATCTCCTCTGCCGCTTTTATATAACCCCAGATTCCAACAGGATAGGTGGCTCCTGCCGGGATTGGATATCCTACCCTATTTTTTTTCTTTAATTCGGAAACAATTTCAGCTATTATTTCATACCTTCTTTCGTATTCAGCCGGTGATAGATATCTTATATCCGCTCCAACCAATCCATCGAGAAAAAGATTTCCATGCATGACAGAGGGTTTCTCTCCTCGAAGCAGGAGAATGGATTTCATGCCCATCTTTTTAGCGATTACAGCCGTTGCTCTTGCATGATTGGAGTTAACCCACCCACAGGTTATCAGGGTATCTGCTTTATGTTCCAATGCATCGGCAATAACAAATTCAAGCTTTCTTATCTTATTGCCAGATGTGGCACATCCGGTAAGGTCGTCCCTTTTTATCCAGATCGAGGGTCCCTGGAGGGTTTTACTCAGTGAATTCAATTCTTCAATCCTCGTCGGAAGGTTAGCAAGTGATATACGTTTTGGATATTCCACTTTCATATCTATCTCCTTTTAAAAATATTTACAATGAGAGCTATTTAATAAAACATATCTTTCTCTTTAAAATCTTACCATTATAATCCACCTGCAGAAAGTATACTCCTGCTAACTGGAAAGGCAATAGATGCTCAGATTTCCATCGATCCCATAGGCAACATCTCTTGCAATATCCGAACAGTGCTGTTGTCCATCGTAGTTGTAAACCCACCGCTCATTCTGTGCCTGTAGATTAATAAAGACTAAAAAGAATAAGATAGATAATTTTTTAAGTTGATTATACATTTTCTACTCCTTGTTAAAACCTCCTCCTACCCTAAAGAAACCATTGGAAAAGTCAAGCATTAATAAATAAAGTGTCGGAAAAGTTCAGGTACCTGGTGGTATCTAAATGTAGAGGCAAGACAGGTCTTGCCAATTGTAGGAGCGACTTCCCAGTCGCGATTTTTGTAGGGGCAAGCCTTGGAGACTGCCTCATAATGTCATTGCGAGGGACAAAGTCCCAAAGGATGTAACAAGCTCGTTGTTTGATCAGTATGACATCTTCGCTTTCCTTATGTAGTTTTTTGTGGGAGAGGCCTCCCGGCCTCGATCTTAAGCCCAACAGACGCTATAGACGCTTACCGACTCACGACTGTGGACATTGGACTTCTTTTCAACCCCACGAACCCTATGAACCCCACGAACTCCACGAACCCAACAAACACACTAACTCACCAACTCTTTGTCTTTGACTTTCGACTCCTGACATTGGACATTGGACTTTTTTTGTCATATCTGTCAAACTGCGAGCGTACAATCCTCACTACATCGGGGTGGAATGTGTAACTATTCCATAAGGGGTCAATCAGCGTCCTCCCTCACACAACAATTGACAGAAGGGAAATCAAAGTTTATAATTAAGTTATGAGAATAAAAAATCATTATTTTATACTAATACCCTTATTGCTTATCGCATTTATAAGTTGTAAAAAAGCAAATAATTCAAATGAAAAAGCAGCCTATAAAGTCAGGGATTCAATACCGAAGATGGAAATTACTGGTCAGGAAGATAGAGATACTAATTTTAATTATTGTATTAGTAATTTTATTCTTTATATAAGTAACCAGAGTTTAACCATTGATACGGTTGATATCAAAGTATATATCGATGGGAAACTTGTTATTAATGAAGATTTTGATGTTTATGGAAGGGCCCCAGGACATAATTGGAAAACATTTTATTTTAGATTTTCTAAAGGTATCCATAAATTAAAAGTTGAATCTAAAAAAGGAGGAGCAACTTTTAAAAAGGAATTTCATATAAAAAATAGACACTGGGTTGTAATAGATTATACCAATAAGGGGTTTATTTTTGATATAAGTAATAAGCCGATATATTTTATGTAACTAGCGCCAAACCCTGTTCCTGAAAATTTCCGATCTTATTAAATTCAAAAATCAAGACCTGACCCCATTATATATGAATAACCGCTCATACAGTTTATCTCCTTATTTATTGATTTCTCCTACATCCCTAAACTCTTACTGGGATTAGAAAAGAAATCTTGAAGGCTCAAGCGTTTTATATTCTTCTCCTCTTTATCCTTTTTAACTTGCTCTGGTGTTCCATTAATTTCTGGTTGAAAAATAACTATCTTTTCTGTTTTTTTATACCGCCTTGCGAATACTTTCAACGATGATATAGATTTTGGATGTGAACCTGATTTCACTTCTATAGCAATCAATCTTTGCCCAATTTGTGCTACATAATCAACTTCATCGTTCCTATACCTCCAGTAAAAAAGTTCTCCGCCAAGTTCCTTAAGTATTGGATAAAGTTTGGCACCAACAGCATTTTCAACCATCCTTCCCCAGAATATCTTATCCTTTAGTGTAGCCTTAAACCCCTGTCCTATTGTAGCTGAAATTAAAGCGTTGTCCAATACCAATATTTTGGGCATAGAGCCTCTTTGTCTAATTTTGCTTCCACTATACTTTTCCAGTGGGGTGAGAAGGAAAGCATTTGAAAGTAATCTGAGATAGGATGCTATTGTAGTTGTATTTCCCGCATCCTGTAATTGTCCTATCATTTTCTGATAACTCAAGATTTCAGCCGGATGTGCAAGACAAAGTCCAAAAACCTGTCGTAATAATGCCGGTTTGGTTATTGGTGACATCAAGATAACATCCTTGGACAATACAGTTTCTATCAAGGAATCCCTGATATATTTTCCCCATCGTGGTTCATCCTTACGCAAAGGGATTGCCCCCGGATAACCCCCAAAATAAAGGTACTCTTCAAGTTTGAGATTGAAATATTCCTTACATTCAAAGAATGACCAGTGGTTGTGACGGTGAATTTCAAATCGTCCCGCAAGGCTTTCTACCAGGCCCCGTTGCATCAGGAGTGAAGATGACCCCAGTAGAACAACACGCATTGGCTTTCTTAACCTTTTATCCTCATCAAACATCTTTTTTACAACTTCACTCCATCGTGGAATCTTTTGAATCTCATCAAGCACCAAAAGCGTATCACCCTTCCCTTTTTGGCACAATGCCCTTGCTTCCTCCCATTGTGTTATGACCCAATTAATAGTTGGAATATTTGGTAAATCTGCACTTTTGTAAAGTTTTGGGCCCTTCCATCTATCATACAATTGTAATGCCAGAGTTGTTTTACCTACCTGCCTTGGACCAACTATAACCTGAACCAATCTCGGCTCACCTTTCAATCCTTTCTGTAAGACATTAAATAATGGCTTTCTAATATATTCCTTCATAGTAACTTCAATATAATATTTTTATCCATTTTGTCAACAATTTACTCAATGGATTGAGTAATTTGTAATTTCTTTTGTTTTAGTTTCTCCTCAATAATCTTTGCCAGTTTTGGATATCGTCTAAAATACCAATTCTCAACCTCTTTTATGTCTTCTTCATTAAGGTTATACATCTTATAGACAAGTTTGTCTATCTCGAGTTGTTCGTTGGTCATATAGTCGTATTTGGGGGTTCGTTTTTGGTTCGACACAATTTCTTCAACAAGCTTGATTATTTTGTTAGCTAAATTTTTATCAAATTTATATATTGCAATCATTTTTTCAATTACAGATGCTGTAGAATTAACTGTATGATCAGCATAACTTTTAACAAGATATTTTATGTAGGATAGAGGGTCGGTGCATGACTTTTGACATTTTTTATAGTGTTTGAGGAAATCCAGATTTTCTCTACAGGTTTTTCTTTTCAATAATTTTCTGTACTAAGTCGACAAATTTAACAGCAGTATCGAGGGCATTGTTGGCTTCGATAAACCTTTTATAACTCATCCTCAGTCCCGATTAAAAATATTTTGGGTTTCTCAACAAGATCCAATATAAATGAATTTTTTTCTCTCTTTTTCCTCTTAAAATCCATCTTTGAATATAAGCTATAATTTATTTCTCTTTTTAGAAGTCTTTCTAATTTTCTTAGTTCGGGCACTAATTTACCTTCATCAATATTGCCCACAATAAACAAATCAATATCACTCGAGGCATTCTCTTCATTTTTAGCAAAAGAGCCATAGATAAAAGCAACTTTTGTGCCCTCTAATTTTTCTAAAGTTTCTTTTAGTAATGCTCGTATTCCTATAGTCTTAGATACGATACTCTTCAATTCCTCAAATAAGGGGTAGGTTTTATCAAGACAGAAATAATTAAGATTACCTCTCTTGTTTGAACTAAAAATACCGTCAACCTCTAATCGATGTAATTCTTTGTGAATCATACTCACTGGAATATCAAGAAGGCGTTCTAATTCTCTCAGATAATACTCCTTATCTGGATTTGTAAAATAAAGCCTAAATAATGCCTTACGTGTCTTTGATTTGAAAATTTTAGAAATGTCCATAATTTTGTAACCTTTTTATATAACAATTGTAAGCTATTTTGGTTACAATGTCAATACCTAAAGTTTAGGGTCGGTGCTCCCTGTGGAATAGTTACACATTCCACTGGACAGGCCCTTGTGGAATAGCTTCGCATCCCGCGAGACAGGTATTTTTGACATTTTTACAAACATCTACAATCCAAGATTCTTCTAAAAATCATAAATTGCCATTTAACAACTCGTTGTAATTTATTGGTTTATTTGTAAATTAGTAAATTAATTATATACCACCCTTGCACGGCTGTAAGTTCGATTCCCTCTATCATTCCAAATTATCCAAATATGTTACGGACATAAATGGGTAATTAGAAGAGGTAAAAATGTCAAAATGTCAACCCCCGTCCCCATAGTACTCTACAAGTTTTTTATGTGAAAAATGTCACAAAATGCTACATTCATCATATTTAGCATATATTAGATACTATGCACCAATAAGCCTCAGGGTTGGAGTCATTATTTTTATAATTTCTGCCTTTCTTTTTGGTAATTATCTAAATGTCTGGGTAAACACGACTTTCTATTTTTTGATATTAATAGATTTTGTAATGCTCCAGAAGAGAATGAAGAGATAGGGGTGGGGGTAGGTGTAAGACAGTTCTGAGTCGCAAATTTATAGTCATGAGTCAAATGACAGTTAGAATGATAGTTAAATGGTTGAGTTGTTGAATAGTTAAGTAGGTTGGAATATGATACTGACCTTGGACATCGGACTTTGGACTCTTATAACAAACACATATACACATCTACTCCTAATCATTACCTCCAACCCTGAACTAAGTACTCAATACACAGAACTAAAAATACCCCTTAATCCTTGCTTATATTGACTTAATGACATCTAATCCATAATCCCAACACTGAACCCAGAACCCAGTACTCAGAACTTTTTCTTTTTGGGCTTAGTTAATAGAATTAGAGTACTTAAACCCCCTGTATAGAGTTTTATTCTCTAAAGTTAATGGTATTATTGCTCTACTTACTTCTCCGGAAACAAGAAGTGAAAAACAAGGGCAAAAAGTAACATCGTTACTGTAAAACGGAGATAGGAGAGAGCAGCAAGTCCAAAAAGAGCCTTCCCTGGTAAGAAAAATCTTGCTATGGGGGTGAGGATAATACTTATTACACCTATAAGAAGAGCAATATATTTTAACTTTGCCATTGTTTTATTATAAGTTAATATCAAAGCGTGTCAATAATAAAACTCAAATTCAATGATGTTGGGGATGGGATTTCTTTACGGGATTTGCAAGAGAATAAGGAGCGAGGCTGCCTATATTTCTCCTTTTTTTATGCTCATTAGAATCTTCCGAGTTTCTTTGGGTAAGGCAGATGACATAAATCTTCGAACCGATTCCAACCACTCTAGTTTCTCCATAGGAGTGAGTGTTATGTACATTCTTAAGATCCTTTCTTCAATATCGTATTCAAATCCCTTTTTCAATTTTAGTAATCCTTTTCAGTATTTCAACATCTGATTTGTCCTGCTTCCTGCCTGAAATTTTCTTCATTTCAATTAAATCATCCTTTGATATCAGTGGTATTTCTATTCCCTGGGCATTAAGTATTATCTTTCTTTCATACATTTTTTTAAAAGGTATTGAGCTTTCTAACAATATGTCAAGAATTTCAAATGGCTTATCTGGATTTTCAAAGGTAAAAACTAACATATTTTTCTCACTTATCCATTCACTTCTTTTTCTAACATCAAGCAGGTCTTCGGGATCAACTGGTATCTGGGGCTTAAATTTCCTTTCTTTCATAATCTTTAAAATTTTCTTGAGATTCCCTTCGGAAAGATCTGCGGCAATATCCAGATCCACAGTCATTCTCGGGATACCGTAGAGATTTACCGCAACTCCTCCTATTACAACAAATTTAACTTTTTTGCGATTAAGTGCGCTTATTATATCTAAATAGAATATACCTTTATCCTTTTGCATTTTATTATAAACCTCTTTTAATATAATAACGCTTGTGAAATTGACAACCCACAACTTGCGTTTGTAATATGAGTCCAAAGTCCGATGTCCAAAGTCATTTGTATGGATTAGGAGTCAATAATTTAAGACAAGCACGGATTAAGGAATAATATTAGGATTAGGAGTGAATAATTTAAGATGAGCAGGGGATTATGTGATAAAGGGCTAGGATTTGGGATTTAGGATATGGGGTTAAGGAAATATGAATGTTGAATTATAAATGTTAAACTTTAAATATTAATCAGTTATTATCAGTGTGAATCAGTGTCTAATTCAGGGGTTAGGATATAGGATATAGGATTTGGTGGTGTGTGTTTTTTACACAAAAAAATAATTCTTCTCTGTGTTCTCTGCCTGCCCTATGAAATGTGTAACTATTTCATCGGGGCCTGCCCCGTAGGGAGGAACTGACTGTACTGGGGTGACTTTGTGGTATATATTAGGGATTGGGATTTAGGAATTAGGATTTGGGTCTTAGTTATGAGTTCTAAGTTCTAGGTTAAAGAATTGAACAGTGGAACAGTTGAAAATCTGTGTCTAAAATGGGGTTGCGAGGTTCCTTCTTCAGTAACAAAGAATATCTGTCTCTGTGGGCTTTGTGGAGAATCTGGGATTATATACGGAAACTTATTCCGAGATAAATTAAGTAAATAACTATAAATACACTAAATACAGCTGGAGGTATTGCTGCTTTGGCTCCAAATAAAGACAAAGCAGTTACAGCAGCAAATCCAGTATTCTTGATGGTACCCATTAAAATTATACTTATTTGAGTTTTTTTACTTACCTTTAATTTATTCAGAATAAACTCTATGAAGAATTTGAGTATAAAAAAACTAGAAAAAGCAATAATTGAAATCATCCCTATCATCTTAGGTTCCCCCAGGAGTGCCTGCCTATTGAGTCCTACTACTGTATAAAAAACTATGAATAATCCTATATTGACAATAGGAGATTGATATTTTTCAATGTTTTTAATATTATATTTCAGCAAAAGTAATCGAGAAAGGATTAACGGAATAATAATTAACTCAAATAGAATAATAATTAATTTCAAAGGGTTGATTAAGTTCTCTCCTAATAATAAAAAAGCCACCAGCGGTGCAATAATAATTGCTGCAAAATAAGTCCCAAATGTCCCGGTTATTGAGAGAGAAATATTTCCTTTGAAAATTTTAGTAAAAGGAATAATCAGAACAGCTGGTGGTGAAACAGCAACAATTACAAAACCCTCCCATAACTCCTGATCGGGAACAAGAAACCATGCGAGTGATAGAATAACAACACTTAAGATAATATAATTAGATATAATTCCTATGAGAACCGGACGAGCTATCTTACTTAAGGGAAAGAAATCCTTTAATGATATCTCAATAGAAGAAATAGTCATAACAGCAATTAAAGCAGGTATAGTGATATTCTTTGTATGTATTGCAAACTTAGAAAGAAATATTCCCAGAAAAAAAGCAAGAAATAATACGTAATTTTGATTTTTAAGAAGATTACTTATAGTATTCTTATCGACTTTCATTATTTGAACCTATCCAAACTCCTTTTGTTGTCAAGGTTCTTTTGTTAGGTATGGGCTCGGAGTTAGGATTATGGATTAGATGTAGTTATATTAAGAAAAGCAGGGATTAAGGGGTATGGGTTATAAGTACTTACTGAAGGCTCACAGCTCTTTTAGGCACTTGGCCCCTTTTTAACTGACCAACTCAATTTATCTTAAAATAACTACCTTTTTTGAGTATTTCTTATCACCAATTTCTATCCTTATAAAGTAAATCCCTGTACTGGTCAAGTCACATTTTTTGTAAAATTTATCCTAGAAGGGCAAGACATGCCCCTACATTTTCGGGTTTGATTAATCAAACCCCTACAAGAAAGATAACAACGCCTAAAAAATCATCCACATGACAATATTCACTTTAAACTCCTCTGCACCACTCCAAAACTACCCAAAAAGAAACAAAATCACTTCGCTTCACCCAACCTCATAATCGCCTCAAAATCCTCTAAAGGGATTATTGGCATTACCTTGCCATTATTCTCCAGGCGAAGCTTAAGGTATTCTAAGAGTT
>DAOVFB010000059.1 GCA_030668705.1 Candidatus Stahliibacteriota bacterium | reverse complement strand
CCTATTTTTTAGTTCGGAAACCATTTCGCGGAGCCCCTTTATAGCAATGGGGTCAAGTCCTGTAAAGGGTTCGTCGAGGATGAGAAGTTCCGGGTCATGAAGCACACTGATTAAGAGATGCAATCTTTGCTTTAATCCTTTGGAAAGGGTTTGGACCTTGTCTTTTTTACGGTTCATGAGCTCCAGTCGATCAAGCCAGAAATCCATCTCCCTTTCGATTCTCTCTTTTCCCATACCCCTGAGCCTACCAAAGAAGTAAATAAGTTCATCCATTTGCATCTTTGGATATAATCCTCTCTCCTCTGGCATGTAACCAATTTTCTCAAAGTCCATTTTGATATCACCCTTATCAGGATATATAATGGAGAGGATTATTCTAATAGTAGTGGTTTTTCCTGAGCCATTTGGACCGAGAAGACCAGAGACACTCCCCTTTCCCACCTCAAAAGAGAGCCCTTTTAAGGCCTCTACATTTCCGTAGGTCTTATATACATCATTAACTTTTAACATAGAAACAGGATAACTGACCCTTTTCTAAAGTCAACCCCCGCCCAAAGAATAGACACAGAGACACAGAGCCGTTTGTCCAATGTCCAACGTCCAAAGTCAATAGTCAACATTCATTAGTCAAATAATTTAGTTAAATGGTTAAGTGGTTGAATAGTTTTTATTAGTCCAATGTCCGATGTCCAAAGTCCAAAGTCAAACGAAACCGCAGATGAACGCAGATATAGTTAAATAGTTGAGTAGTTGAGTCGTTGAATAGGTTGAAAAAGAACACTGACTAATCGACCAACTTATATACTTATAGCTATTTTGCTGATAGCCTGGAGTAGCAGAGCTTGCTCTGCGTTGCCATGGAGCGAAACTCATAGAGGCAATTCATGAATTGCCCCTACTCCAATTCTTTTTTTGGCACTGGACTCTGGACGCTCGACTAATCTTGTGGGAGAGGCTTTCCAGCCTCGATGATCACGGGCAGAAGCCCGTTCCCACATATCACATACCACATATCACTTATCACGATGATGTTCACTTATCACATACCACGATAATCCTATGTGTTCTCTCCTGCCTCTGTGGCAGAAAAATCAGTAAGAATCAGTGTTAATCAGTGCCAAAAAAAGAACCTTCAGCCCTTGCAAATAGTCTCTAAAGGCGTTATTTTTTATTATGCTTACTGAATGTCCAAGGGATATACCAAATCTTCCCGGAGTTTATCACTTTAGGAATGAAGGGGAAATATTATATATAGGTAAAGCAAATAGCCTCCGAAAAAGGGTCATGAGTTATTTCCTTAAGAAAAATACAATAAAAGAAAAAAGAATCCTGGAGCAATCAACTTCGATTGATTACACCGTTACCGAAAGTGAAATAGAAGCACTGATACTTGAAGAAAACGAGATAAAAGAGCATCTGCCAAAGTATAACATAAGATCAAAAGATGATAAACGCTATCCGTATATAAAAATCACGGTAGGAGAAGAGTATCCCAGGGTCTTTTACACGCGTAAGATCGTGAATGATGGGTCATTATATTTTGGACCCTATACAAATGTCAGGGCAGTCAAAAGGGCACTAAAAACTATAAGGGATATATTCCTCATAAGAACATGTAAAAATGAAAAAATCCCCGAGAAAGCCTGTCTTGAATATTACATTAAAAAATGCATCGCTCCCTGCATAGGAAATGTAACAAAAGAAGAGTATGGAGAGTTCATCGAAGAAGTTATTGACTTCTTGAAGGGGAGGAGTCAAAGAATTGAAAAGATAATCGAAGATAAAATGTGGTCCGCTTCAAAAAACCTTGATTTTGAGATGGCTGCGATATACAGAAACCAACTTATGAGTCTCCGGGATATCAGGAAAAAACAAAGAATGGTCCTGGGCGATAAAAAATCAAGGGATATCATTGGCATAGAACAACGACATGGAATAGCCTGCATAGTGGTCTTTCAAGTAAGAGAGGGCAAGATGATATATAAGGAACGCTATTTCTTCCAGTCAAAAGAAGAATCCACCAGGAGAGAGTTCCTACATCATTTCCTAAGGGGCAGATATGGAAAGATCTCATTCGTACCTGAGGAGATAGTTCTCCCTTACTGTATAGATAACAGGAACTTACTGGAAAAATGGCTAAAGACCGAAATACATATACCAAAGAAAGGCGATCTAAAACAGCTAAATATAATGGCTAATAAGAATGCAGAACTTGAACTGGACAGAGAACTATCAAAACCTCCTAAGAGGACAGAATATTCTCTACTCGTTCTCCAGGAAATCCTTGCATTAGAAAGACTACCAACCCGGATTGAGGGATTTGACATATCCAACATAAGCGGAACAGATTCAGTAGGCTCCTGTGTGGTATTCATAAATGGTATCCCGGCTAAAAGTGAGTACAGAAAATTTAAGATAAAAGGAATAAAAGGCATCAATGACCCGGCAATGATAGGAGAAGTTGTTACGAGGAGGATTAAAAGATTACTCAATGGAAAAGACTTTCCCGATTTGATTTTAATAGATGGAGGGAAACCACAATTAAATGCTGCCATAAATGCCATGAAGAGACTCATTGGATTACAGATATCTACTATTGCACTTGCAAAAAGGCTGGAGGAGATTTACCTCCCCACGGGTAAAATTATTTCCCTCCCAAAGGATTCTCCGGCGTTAAAACTACTGATGAGGATTCGAAATGAATCCCACCGATTTGCGTTGGACTATCATAGAAGACGGAGGAGAAGACGGCTCTCTTTGTCAGAATTGGATGAAATAAACCAGATAGGATATAAACGAAAGATAGCCCTCATACAGCACTTTGGCTCAAGTGCAAGACTGCTTTCTGCATCTAAAGAAGAAATACAGGAAGTTAAAGGAATCGGTAAACAACTGGCAGAAATTATCTACACAGCACTCCATTGAACTTAAATTAATTTGGATACAGCAGAAACATAACATGACCCTAATTTGAGTAATTCTTTCATCATATTAATTGGCATTACTTTTGTCATTTCGAGTTCAAGCTCCTTGACTGACCCTTGCTTGCCCCATGGAATAGAAGCAACTACTGGATAAATTACTATCATATAGGGCATTCACCCAATGGGTGAAATATTCCCCAAACTCTATTTTTTGGAAAGTATAACATTACTAAGTTTCAATGGACAAGAGATAGTTTAATTGCCAGAATCACTCAATTTAGTTAACAATAAAAAATAGGGGCGTATTGCACGCCCCTATTCTTTCTCCTTTTAAATAAAGTGTCAATCAACTCCTTCAACCTTAGGTGGAGGTTTAATCCATCCCGCATCCATCAGAATTTGTGTTTGCTTCCTTGCCCCCCCTATCAGGGTGCTTGCTATCTCTCTGAGTTCTTCTTCTGTACGCTCGATCCTCGCTATACCTTGTTCCATTGCTTTCATTCCAACAGCAACAGCTTCGTTAATAAATACTTCCCATTCATCCATTGTCGGAACAACATAATCCTCACGAAGTCCTTTCTTTTCAGCTGTTTCTGCTATGGCATAGGATGCAGCAATAGCCATTTCATCTGTAATCGTCTTTGCGTTTACATCCAGTGTTCCTCTGAATATTCCAGGGAATCCGAGTGAGTTGTTGATCTGATTCTCAAAATCAGAGCGTCCTGTTCCAACGATTCTTGCTCCCGCCTCTTTTGCTTCCCATGGCCAGATTTCAGGAACTGGATTGGCAACTGCGAAAACAATGGCATCCTTATTCATCCTGGCTATCCATTCCTTCTTGATGACACCGGGCCCTGACGAGGAAGCGGAGACCATTACATCGGTGTCCCTGATTGCTTCTTTCATTTCACCTTTTCTACCTTCGCCATTGGTTTTACACGCCAGATCCCATTTGTATGGATTGTTGTCTTTATCTGCTTCTAAATCTTCACGACCTTTATGGAGGATTCCCTTCCTGTCTACCATTATTACCTTCTCTGGATTTACACCAGCCGTGAACATTACTCTGGTTAGCGCAACATTCGCAGCACCTACTCCAATAATGGAAAATGTCACTTTCTCTAAATCCTTACCTACGACCTTCAAGGCGTTGATAATGCCAGCGAGTTCAACTGATGCCGTTCCTTGCTGGTCATCATGCCAGACCGGAATGTCTAGTTCTTTACGAAGTCTTTCAAGGATATAAAAACATTTAGGCTTGGCTATGTCCTCAAGGTTGATTCCACCAAAGGCAGGTGCAATAATCTTAACAGTCTCAATAATCTTATCAGGATCCTTTGTGGCAAGGGTAATTGGAAATGCACTCACCCCACCAAGATATTTGAATAGAAGCGCCTTGCCTTCCATTACCGGTAACCCTGCCTCTGGTCCTATATCACCTAACCCCAGGACCCTTGTTCCATCGGATACCACTGCAACATTATTCCACTTGTTAGTGTACTTATAAACAAGGGAGGGATCTTTTTGTATTAGACGACAGGGTTCTGCAACACCAGGGGTATACCAGATACCAAAGTCATCGAAACTGGTTACAGCACATTTGAGTGAGCCTTCAAACTTCCCACGATAAAATTCATGCCATTTGGGCGCCAACTTCTTGGGTTTCTCTGCTTTTTTTAATAATTCGTCCACACTCAACTTTTCTTCGGCCATTACTTATTCCTCCTTTTCTAACTGTTTTCTATCTTTGCATGAATCTTTTCAAGGTTTTTCTCAATCTCTTTTCTAAGATCCACATATAGGCTATTTCCATGTGCATCCATGGTCACTGTCAGAGGTCCAAATTCTTCTACATCAAGTATCCAGGCAGCCTCTGGTACACCCAGTTCATCCAGCCAGTAAACGTCTGTTACTTTCTTTATCGCCTTTGCTGCAAGAGCCCCTGCTCCTCCTGTGTAATGGACATAAACAGCACCTACCTCTTCTAAAGCTGCAAGAGTTCTGTCAGCCATTCCACCTTTACCAATAATCATCCTCGTTTCAAAGGTCTTCAAGAATTCATCTTCAAAGATTTCCATCCTGATAGAGGTAGTAGGACCCGCAGAAACGATTCTCCATTCGCCATCCTTCTTCTGAACCACCGGACCACAGTGGAAAAGTGCCATATCTCCTGGTTTGAATGGTATATCTTTACCTTCTTTATGTAATTCCAACATTTTCAAGTGGCATTCATCCCTTGCAGTAAACATCTTCCCTGTGATATAAACAGTATCGCCAACTTTAAGATTCTGGATATCCTTCTTATCAAATGGGGTATTCAATTTTACAGTTGCCATTTAGATCACCTCCACTCTTCCATCTTTAGTTATCTTTACAGTAGCTCGCCTATCAGCCCAGCACTGGACTGCAATTCCAATAGGAAAGGATGCTGGATGTCTGTGCGCATACTCTATATGGACATCAAGAGCGGTTGTCTTACCGCCAACTCCCATAGGACCAACCCCGGACTCATTAATTAACTCAAGTAACTCCTCTTCGAGTTCCGCAATGTGGGGTTCAGGGTGACGAATTCCTACATCCCTGAGCAATGACCTCTTACCAAGCTTCAAGGATAGGTCTGCCCCACCACCAACACCAACTCCAACAACGGTCGGTGGACAGGGTTTTCCCTCACAACTTACTATGTGGTCAACAACAATGCGCTTTAAGCCCTTTATCCCTCTTCCGGGAGACATCATATTAAGTGCACACATATTCTCAGAACCTCCACCTTTAGGCATTAGATGAATCGTGCACTCCTCCCCTTTTACTATATCCCAGGTGATGTATGGAACATATCTTCCCACATTATTACCCGGGTTCTTTCCCGTAAAGGGGTTAACTGTGTTGGGTCGAAGAGGGACTTCCGAGCTTGCTCGTTTTACTGCATCCGTAATAATATTTTCAAGCTTGCCAAGGTAAGGGAAGTCTGCGCCAGCCTCAATAAAGAAGGTTTGTATCCCGGTATCCTGACACATGGGTGCTCCTGTTTCGCGGGAGACCTTTATATTCAGAAGGATAGCCTCAATCTGAACTTTAGCAGAACCCTCTTCAATCTCGTGTGCCTTCTCAAGGGCAGATACTACATCATCGGGTAACTGTGTTTCTGCACGTTTGATAGCCAGAACTAGTCGATCCTCAAGGTCTTTTGGACTCACTATATTCCTCCTTTTTTTGATTGAATTTTGATTGTTCTTTTCTTTTTTTTAAGACTCTAACAGGATTACAGTAATTGTCAACCCATATTTTTCCCCCGCACAACTATTCATCATTAAAAAGCTGAAAGCTGACTACTGACTTTGGATATCGGACATTGGACTAATAAAAACGATTCAACTATTTAACTATATTACTCTGTGCCTCTGTGGCATTTTTAGGTCTTAGGTCTTGGGTCTTAGCTCTATTTTTTTACCAACTTAACGACTCAACTACTCAACTATTTAACCCTATCCGTATTTATCTGTGTAAATCTGTGTCTAAAATGTGGTTCGAATTCCTTGACATTAATCTTTAGTCTTAATAGAATATATGTGAGGTTATCCAGAGAAGTGATATCAGTTTATATGACAATAATTATTATATTCACTGTTTATATTAGAACGTATAAGCTTTGCTAAATAACTTTACTTATACATGATGAGGTCTATATTTATGAAGGAACAAAAACTCATACATGAATGGATTGCAACGCTAATCGAAGGATTAGATGCTGAGGTAGATGATAATATAAGAGAAAAGCTGATGAATAACTGTGGTCGAGCTTGTGCTATTCATCACGGTAGTATTGAAATGGTCAAAGAAATCCAACGCCAAACCAAGGAAATTGATGAATTATTGAACGAACTCAATCAGCAGAAGGACTTTTGGTGTGGGGCATGGGAAAGAGATGGAGATACCATTTACTCGATATGTGAGGAGTGTGGTTGTCCTCTCATTAGAGAAGGTCTGGTTGAGCTATCACCAGCATTCTGTCAATGCTCTCGGGGTTGGGTTAAAGCAGTTTTCGAAATAGCTATAGGGAAACCAGTGAAGGTGGAGCTTGAGCAAGCTATTGGGCGTGGAGATAAAGTCTGCAAATTCATTGTTTTACCAGATATTCAATCCCAAGTTTAGTTAGTTTTAAGAATTTAAAAGTGTTAAAATTTAGAGGGTCGATGTTTTACGATTTGAGGTAATTTCGTAATTTTGAAAAAATGATATAAAAAGGAGGAAATTAATGCAAACAAATCTGAAACTAACAGCCAAAAATGATATGAATCCCAAATGTCCTTTTTGTGAGGAAGAGATAACTGAGATTTATTACAAAACAAAAGGATTAGGATTTATAAAAGGTAAGAATATTATTTATTTTTGTCCACATTGCCTGAAAGTTATTGGATTAGCACAAAGCCGTATGGCATGAATTCTATCCCGGTGCTATCCCCAATTCCTAATTATACATTTATATCCGGGATATATTTGTAAAGTTAGAGGAATGACAACTTAAACTATATATTTATATAGATAACGTCCCAAGTCCAACGTCCAATGTCAGGAGTCGATAGTCTGGAGTCATAGACAAAGAGTTAGTGTGTTAGTCGATTCCTCCCAGACCTCCACAGAGATTAGGGATTAGGATTTAGGTGTTAGGATTTAGGGCCAACCCAGACCTTCACCAGAATAAGAAGGGCGAAGATGTCATACTGTGCAACCTCCGAGCTATTTGGTGTTTTGGAAGTACAAAACTACGAACGCAGTTCGCCCCTACAAAATAGGATTCCTTTGCGTGCTTTGCGAGAGACTATTTTTTTATCTTAAGATAACCGTACCATACCTCGATGGGTCGTAGACCCAGTCAATCATCCAGACACCAGATTCTCGGTTTCGGTACTGTTTGCGCCTGATGTTCATACTTATTTCGCATGTCTTATCAGTTATCCCTATATCTGTAAGTGGCACTTTCATTTCCATAACCCAGCTATCCTCATTTTTTGAGCACTTTACTTCACAATTAGCATTCCAGCTCTCATCCTGTTTCCCATCTTCTAAATCTACCTTCTTATCCCATATTGTGCCTATGGTATTTACATAGATATGATAGACATAATTTCCATGTGGTGAGATTAGAAAACCTATACAATCATCCTGGTAAACAGGGTCATCCCTATTGGTAAGTTCGGCTTTTAACTTATCAATTTCATCTTCACCGCACCTTGCACCAATATAGAGATTTTCACTATCATGTGAAAAAGATACTTCTGTCTCATCAATCTTTGCTTTATTTCCATCGAAGTTACCGAAATTACTAACAGTTACAGTACTCGTCCACTCTTTCTTACCAAGTTTTCCATCTATCACAGGTGCTTTTTCTACCCTTTCTGAGTTAATCTTCTTGTGAACAAATACAGGTTTCTCATATTCATACCGCTTATCCCTGCCAAAAGGATATACAAAACTAATAGTTGGGAGTGGATAAAAACCGCCTTTCTGGATTAACTGGAAGGTAGAATGCAGAGTGTCATTGGGAGCTATTTCTGTAGGTCTACTTTCTGGACTAACTTTCCAGTTCATTTTAGAATTCCAGTTTATCTCATTTTCTATCTTCTTTTTGGTTTTATTTATAATCCTTACAGAAACGTCCATACTTTTCTTTCTCTCACCTTCAAATAATTCCGCTTCAGAGGTGATAAGGTTATGTGAGATTTCATATGACATTTGCTCTTCTTCTATGGTAACAAGATCGTCATCGTATATATTACCTGCCTTAATAATTGAGGCATATAATTTATCTCCATCCACTTTACACCACATGAATTGGTAAAACATACCGAGGCCTATATTTTCCTTTGGTCCGTAATCACCCCCAGAACTCCCTACAAGGATATATTTGACACCGTCATATTCATTACTCGCATATTGATGCCAGTGTCCTGTGAATACTACATCCACGTTATTTTCCTTGAATAGGGTATGCATCGCATCCTCATTACCCTCTGCAATCCCGTGAGCCCAGAATGGTTTATGCATAAAGACGAATATATTCTCTTTATCCCTGTTAGTTCGTAAATCGCACTTTAGCCATTCTATCTGTTCTTTGCCCATTTGCTCAAAATTCTCTGCAGTTGAATTATTTAGGATTACAAAATGCGAATTTTCATAGTCGAATGTATAATAGGATTTGAATCCAGTCTTCTCTGAAAAGACCTTTTCACTCTCTTCACAATATATGTCATGATTCCCTGCGGCGTAAAAAACAGGGAATGTAACTACCTTCATGCATTTCAGTATTTCATCCCATTCCTTTTCTGCAGTTTCTCTATCCGTGTAACCCTCGATTTGGTCTCCTACAGTAATCATAAAATCAGGATGCAATCTTTCAATATCTCTAAGAACCATCTCGAATGCCTCCTGATTTGCCCCACCTGTTCTGTCCCCCAGAATTGCGAAGTGGTAGTTATCAGAGGCTCTGAGATTTTGTACAAATATCAAACTAATAAATACAACTAATCCAAATAAAAACATCCTTTTCATAATATCCTCCTTTTTGTAGGGGTATTATATTCTTTATATTCTTTGTGTCAACCGACTAAGTTGAAGCCCATCAGCCATATATAAGGGGACGGTGCCCCATGTGGAATAGTGAAACATTCCACCCCAGTATAATAGCGTTGCATTACACCCTAATGAAATAGTTACACATTTCATAGGGCAAGTAGGACAAGTGGGGCAGGCAGTGTGACAGTTGCGTTTTTTGCGTTGGAGCGTAGATGCGTCGGGCGCGATAAATCAATGCATAATTGTGACAAAAGATGGTAAAAATATAAATATTGTGCCCCTTGACTATATAATTATATTTTATATTATTAATGGAAACTTTGCATTTAAAACGCAAAGATTGTACAAAATTTGGGAGGGAGGATAAAATGAATATAGAGGCGATTAAAACAATAATAAGGGAGCAGGAGGAAGAATTAAGAAGTCTTTTTCTGAGCAGGAGAATAATAGAAAGGGAGATTAACATTCCTCTTGATTCCAATATTATCGTAATTACAGGGGTTAGAAGGGCAGGCAAATCTACACTTGCGCATCTGTTATTTGGGGAAAAAGATTATTGTTATATAAATTTTGACGATGAGAGATTATATGGGTTGGAAGCCTCTGAATTGAACGATGTTCTCGAAGCCTTCTACCAACTTTACGATAGTGTTGAATATATAATACTTGATGAGCCTCAGAATGTAGAGGGATGGGAGTTATTTGTAAACAGACTTGGCAGGAGTAAAAAAGTTATTGTGACTGGGAGCAATGCAAATCTTTTGAGCAAGGAACTATCCACTCGCTTAACAGGCAGATATATGGATTTTGTTCTATATCCCTTTTCCTTTAGCGAATATCTGAAATATTTGGATTTTAAGCCTGACTTCTATCTGACTGAATCTGTCGCAAATACCAAAAATCATCTTTCTGACTATATTAAAAAGGGAGGTT
>DAOVFB010000050.1 GCA_030668705.1 Candidatus Stahliibacteriota bacterium | reverse complement strand
ACTTGAACCCTTGGCCCCTTGAATCCTTGTACCCTTATTTTTTATTTCCACTGATTGAACTGATTTTTTATTCCCTACCCCTCCCAACCGAATTGTAGGAACGACTTCCCAGTCGCGATAAGGGAGTAGAGGCAATTCATGAATTGCCTCTATTCGTTCCGCGCCCTGCATGGACTTGAACCCTTCTTTATATTCCTTTACGCCTTTGCGAGAAAGAGGGTAGGCATAATCAGCAAACCTTGACAAAGCGAACTCCGTCGTCTATGATAACTTGATGAATAATAATTCTACGAATGATAATTCTATGAATGAAAATTCTACGAATGAAAATTCTACGAAGATTATCCTGGCTTCAGGATCGCCAAGGAGGAGAATGTTCCTCCGACAATTGGGGGTCGAGTTTACTGTAAAAATTGCAGAAATAGAGGAAGTTCGGCTAAAAACACCTGTAGAGACCTGTATTTACAACGCGACGACAAAGGTAAAGTGGGTCACTACAAATACCAATGTTGACAATACTTCCCTAATACTTGGTTTTGATACGCTGGTTTTTTTAAACGGTTTGATACTGGGCAAACCAGGAAACAGGGAAAAGTCAAGAGCGATGTTACGAAAACTCGGAGGTAAATGGCACGAGGTATATACAGGCGTGGCATTATGGAATGGGGAGAAAATCACAGATGACTATGAAAAAACGCGGGTAAAATTTCACCCACTCACAGAACCCCAGATAAAATTCTATGTAGATTCCGGCGAAACCCTTGATAAAGCAGGAGCATACGGCATACAGGACAAGAATATATCTTTCATTGATAGGATTGATGGCAGTTTTACCAATGTTGTAGGATTCCCTCTAAGCACTACAAGAAGACTACTCGGAGAAGCAGGACTTATTATCTAAGGTAGGGAAAAATATGTGGGCAAAAACCATCCAGTGGCTTGGGAATAAAGCAAGACTTATTGACCAGAGAAAATTACCAAAAGAAGAAGTCTATGTGGATATAACTACACCAGAAGAAATGTATGACGCAATAAAGAGCATGCTCATTAGAGGAGCACCTGCTATTGGAGTCGCCGCAGGGTATGGAATTGCACTGGCAGCACTTAATAACTGTAATAAGAGTTATATAAAAGAGAAAATTGAATTAATGGAATCCGCCAGACCCACAGCCTATAACCTATTCTATGTAACAAATAGGATGAAGAAGTTGCTCGATTATGAGGATATAAATGCATCAATGTTCATAAGCGAAGCAGTCCTGATTCACAAAGAGGATAAAGAATTAACCGAAAAACTTGGCGAATATGGTGCTTCCCTAATTCCTGACCAGGCACAGTGTATGACCATATGCAATGCAGGAGCATTGGCCACCGGAGGTATTGGAACAGCACTTGCCGTATTTTATAAGGCAAAAGAAAAAGGGAAGAAGATTTCCGTATTTGTTCCTGAGACAAGGCCATTCCTCCAGGGGGCTAGACTCACAGCCTGGGAACTTAAGAAAAACGGGATAGAATCCATACTTATCGCAGACAGCGCAATATCCCACATATTGAAGACTGAAAAGGTAGATTCTATTTTTATTGGAGCCGACCGGATCGCAAGGAATGGGGATACAGCAAATAAGATAGGAACCTACGGACTTTCACTCGCAGCAAAGGAACACCAAATACCATTCTTTGTCGTTGCGCCATCAACGACTTTTGATCTCTCTATAAAAAACGGAAAGGAAATACCCATTGAAGAACGCGGAGCCGAGGAGTTGATAGAGTTTGGAGGAATTCACACAGCCCCTGAGAACATTAAGGTTAGGAATCCTGCTTTTGACGTTACCCCTAATTATCTGATAAAAGGTATAATAACTGAGAAGGGCATAATCTATCCTCCCTTTGAACAGGGCATTAAAAATGCATTGCATTAACAATGCGTTACATTAACAATGCGTTACATTAACAATGCGTTGCATTAAAACACGGAGTGCTAAAAATCACGAATGATTCTCTTTTTATTAATTCTTGTAGAAGAAGATATATTTAAACCCGAATTACCTACTTTGATGATAAAACCAGAGGAATCCTGGGTTTATAGTATGGAAGAGGACTGGATTAACCTGGCGCTAAGTCCTGAGTACTATCACCTTCTCAACGTAAGTATAGGAAACTTGAGAATCCAAAGTGTAGGAGATAGGGATTTTGCTGAGCATTATTCCCTGCTATCTTCAATAAATTCTATATCATATAGATTGCAAGTAGAACATACAATTTGGGATGAAAAGAAGGTAACACAAGCAGAAGGCTTTAAATGGATATACTATCGCTCTAATCTAATCCTCGGGTGGCTGGAAGGTGCAAACATTGAAGATTCACTTATTTACAGTGGAGGGATTCGTTATTATCACTCATTCCCTTCTCTCTCTCTGGGTGGGTGGGTAAATTATCTGGATACACCTGATTATGGAATAATTCTCACCCTTAAGGATTATAGGATTGAGGTTGGATTGGTGAGGAGATGTGCAGGTTATGTAGGAGACTGGGGTGATATAAAAGTTGGCAGATTTAGAGATAGATTCCCAACTGTGTTTTTCCCAATAGAGAATGCGTGTCCAAAAACTATTGAATATTACGGTATAAGTATACATTGCTTTAATCTCGAAATATCTGCAGGTAGAAGAAATTATTACACATATGGTGAGGATACACTTAGATGGGGAGAAGGAGAATGCTACTTTGCAAATCTTGGAATGGAATGGGAAAGATTTGGACTCGACCTTGCTTATCAGGATAAAGGGATGGTTGAAAAATACGGCAGGGCTTTCCTTAAAGGTAAGTTGGACTTTCTCGGTTATAAGTTCTCCGTCACCGGTTTTTCTGATCCCATAAGGTATCTATCCGGTGGAATAGAACTCTGGCTGGATAATAAGTTCTCTCCATTTATTACAGCCAGGAATATCTCTTATAATCCCTCTGGCGAATTGCTAAACCCATCGTATTATATAGGGATTCGTTATGTTCACTGAATCAGAAAAAAGGGTTATACTATTTATTATAGCTGTTTTACTGATTGGAAGTACACTGAGGCATTTCTATCCAGAAGCATCAAGGACTGAGGGCTCAATCTCACCCTTTCCAATAAATGTAAATACAGCACCAAAAGAGGAATTAATGCTTCTCCCCGGTATAGGTAAAATATACGCTGAGAGAATAATAAAATTCAGGGAGGAGAACAATGGTTTTAAAAACAAAGCAGATTTACTGAAAGTCAAAGGAATAGGGCCCAAAACATTAAAAAGAATAAAAAAATTTGTTACTCTCGGAGGTAAAAATGATGATAACGGACGCTAAAACATTCAGAGAATTGGTAAAAAGACTTCATGAAAGGGGGGACAGGGTAGCAATAATGGAAAGAAGGGAGGGTGAATTTAGGAAGATAACCTATGCGGAGGCATCCGATTGGGCAAGGGCGATCTCTGCTTTCTTTACGGATATAGGTATTGAGGCGCCAACAAGGGTTGCCATACTCTCTAAGAACAGAATGGAATGGGGAATTTCCTATTTCGGTATAACCTATGGGGGTTGTATTGCTGTTCCCATAGACCCGGAACTAAAGGAAAAGGAAATTACACATATACTCAAGTTCTCTAATACCAAAGCTATATTCACTGAAAGATGTTTTCTTCCAACAATAAAAGACCTCGCCTCAAAAATGGAAATAGAACCCATAATAACACTTGATGATTCAAAAGAGTTAACCTTGAAAGAAGTGATTAAAAAGGGATTGGAGCTATTAGCCAGAAAAGAAGAGAAGGAAGTAGAAGTAAAAAAGGATGATACAGCTTCAATAATATTTACCTCGGGAACAACCGGTGTATCCAAGGGTGTAGAGCTCACCCATCATAATTTTATATACGATACAGTCCAGTCGGAGAAACTCCTAAATCTTATTGAGGATGAAGTATTCCTGTCGGTTCTCCCTATACATCATACATTTGAATTTACAGCAGGATTTCTGGAACCCATTATGTGTGGCGGAAAAGTGGTCTATGCGCGAAGCCTTAAATCGAAAGAATTGTTAGAGGATCTGAAGGACTCCCAAACCACTCTTCTCCTTGGGGTTCCACTCCTCTTTGAAAAGTTCTATCAGGGCATAAGAAAAGGAATTTCCGAGCAGAACGCTTTAAAGAAGGGTATGGTCAATCTGGGGCTCGCGATGGGTAACTTAATGCGACAGATTAAGGGGAGGGCTTCCAAAAATATTTTGACCAGTAAGGTACTGGAACAGGCCGGGATGGACTCTCTACGCATTATGATAGCTGGAGCTGCTGCTCTTGACCCAGAAGTAGAGCTGGGGCTCAAGGCATTAGGATTAAACATAGTTCAAGGCTATGGGTTAACAGAGGCATCCCCTATTGTCACAATAAATCCTGCAGTAGGATCAAAGGCTGGCTCAATCGGTAAACCTATTCCAGGTGTACAACTCAGGATTGACAAACCAAATGTTGAAGGGATAGGTGAAATCCTTGTTAAGGGTGATAATGTTATGAAGGGCTATTATAAAAATCCCGAAGCAACGAGAGAGGCCATCCGTGATGGCTGGTTGTATACAGGTGATATGGGATATATGGATGAAGATGGATTTACCTTTATAACCGGTAGAAAAAAGAGTGTTATAGTAACTGATGGGGGAAAGAACATTTACCCTGAAGAAATAGAACAAATACTACAAAGGAGTGATTACATCGAAGAAGTCCTTGTCACTGAGCTCTTCGACAGGGAAAAGAATAAAACCGAACTCACTGCTATAATCTATCCCAATTGGGAAAGAATCGATGAATATATTGCCGAAAAGGATAAAGATGAGTTTGCTATAAATGAAATTCTAAAGAAAGAGGTGGAGGAAGTAAATAAAGGACTTGCTTCTTACAAACGTGTTAATTCCTTCAAGATAAGGGAAGAGGAATTTCCAAAGACCACAACGAGGAAAATCAAACGGTATCTCTTTTTCGAGGAGAAGAAAATTTCTATTGATGACCAATCTTAAGAATCTCTCGATTGAAGAGTTACAAGGTTTCATAAAGAAATTAGGGTATAAAGAATACAGAGCAGAACAGATATTAAACTGGATATACGTAAAGGGCGCCGAAGACTTCGATAAGATGACCAATCTGTCAAAAAAAATGCAGATAGAACTCAATAAACAATTTGTTCTTCCAACGCTTCCACTGGTAGGAAAAATTGAGTCAAATGATGGATCCATTAAATACCTTTGGGAACTTCATGATGGAGGAAGAATAGAAAGTGTCTATATACCAGAAAAAAGCCGAAAAACCGTATGTATCTCTACACAGGTTGGTTGTGGTATGGGTTGTAGCTTCTGCGCTACGGGAAAATTGGGACTCGACAGGAACTTAGAGGAATGGGAAATTACCGAGCAGGTTTTGAGTGTCCAGAAGGACATTGGAAAGAGGATTACCAACATTGTTTTAATGGGTATGGGAGAACCCCTTGCAAATACAGAAAAAGCCATAAAAGCAATATATAGAATGAATGAACTCATGCAGATTGGGGCAAGGAAAATTACATTATCTACAGCCGGAATCGTCCCGGAAATCTATAAGATTTCCAGAATCCCCATTCAGTTTAGACTCGCTATATCTCTGAATGCAACAACCGATGAGCTTAGAAGCGAACTTATGCCAATAAACAAAAAGTATCCAATAAACGAATTACTACAAGCTGGGTCATATTATGCAAAAAAGAAGCATATCCGCGTAACACTCGAATATATTATATTTAAGGGCCTTAATGATAGAAAACAGGATGCCATGCGTCTTGCGAATCTTTCTTTAAAATTACCAAGCAAGATCAATCTAATCCCTTATAATCCTGTTGATAATCTGGATTATAAAAGACCAGAAGATAAAGTGGTAGAAAGATTCAAAAGTTTTCTCTATCCAGTTGCTCCAGCCGTAACCATTCGCTGGAGTAAAGGTAGGCGCGTAGGAGCTGCCTGCGGCCAATTGAGAGGCGAAAACTGATGTGGATATTTATAAGCTTGATTCCTGGATTGTTACCACTTTCCTCCCCTGGTAAACCCATAGTTCCTGTAATAAGAAAACTTATCAGGGGCGATACTACTAATATCGCCGTTTCTGTCACCTACGCAGAATCAACTGCAAAGATGGAAATTCCACCTGCCCCCTATCCTGTAAGGAAGGACTCTAAATTCGGGGAAACGTTTAAGGACCCATCAGTGTATAATAGAGATGCATTTTATCCGGCGAGGCCATATGTGGTTTACTACCTTGGCAAAAGAAGGGACATCCCATATTACATACTGGAGGTCCATCCATATCAATATAATCCAATGAAAAAGATTATAAAATATGCAAAATCAATAGATATAAAAGGGGAAAGGAATACTCAACCACTTAAAGAAAAAAATATAGATACGCTACTCATCGTGACCCCACAAAAGTTTCTATCCGCATTGGATTACTTCATCTTCTATAAAAGCCTCTTGGGGTTTGCCGTAGATACCATAGTAATTCAACCTCTCTGGGACCAGGACACAATAAGAGAGGAGATATCCAAAATACAACCTGACTATTTACTCCTTGTTGGTGATACAGGAGATGTACCCGGCTTTGTGAAAGAACTCTATATCCCGGAGTGGGGAAACGATGAAAGAACAACCGACCTTTACTATGCCTGCACTGATAGTGATTATATCCCGGATATGTACTACGGAAGAATGAGCATCGAAGACACAACAGAACTCTGCAATTTAATAAAGAAAATAATAAATTACGATTCCTCTCAAACTTCCTGGAATGGTAGGGCTTTCTTTATGGCGTCAAATGATGCAGCCTGGCATAGTTTGGTTGAAGAGACCCATATCTACTCAATGCAAAAGGTAAGATCTAATGGGATGACAGTTGATTCAAACTTTGCATATTATACCAGTAACCCCGGAACCCCACTAAAAGAAGCCTTTTCTTCCGGGAGGTCCCTTGCTGCATATTCGGGCCATGGCAATAAGTACTCATGGCAGGGCCCTTCATTCAACCTGGGTGACATCCAGGACTTACCGCCAAATTTGAGAACACCTATCGTTTTTAGCTTCGCCTGTCTTACAGGAGCCTATGATGAAAATGATTGCTTTATGGAGGAATGGAATACTGCGGAAAATAAAGGTTCTATTATTTCTTATGGCTCTTCTACCTTTTCCTACTGGGAGGAGGATGATATTTTTGAGCGATGTATCTTTGATGTTCTCTTTGAAGGGCTTTCAATAGGGGCAGTCATTGACACTGCAAAACTCCTGTTTGCCAGAGATTACACAGGCGATTCAGTATTTATCGAGTCATATTACCAACAGTATAACCTTTTGGGTGATCCAACATTAAGGGTAAGATCAGGCAATGAGGAGAAGATATCAATCGATATTCCAATAATATGTGCTTTGAATGATACAATAACTGCAGTTTTATCAGATGAGGGCAGGATAGGGCTCAAGCAAGAGAATATTAAATTGATCCTGGATACAGATCCATCTGGCAGGGTAGAAATACCACTATCGGCCTTCCAGGAGGGTAGGGTCTCTGTTACGGCTGTTGCACCCGGTAAACTCCTTACTGAAAAAACAATCCATCTCACAAATGCTCCGTTAGATGAGATATTTACAGTGAAACAGAAATTAACCACTGGAGTATTTGGAATACACTTCTTTGCAATCGAAGGAAAGGTCAAAGCCAACCTGTATGATGCTCTGGGAAGACACGTAGATGAAAGGAGTTGGACTTACGGGAGAGATGGCGAACAGGATGTAGGATGGGATATCAGTGACTTTGCCCCTGGTACTTACTTCCTTATAGTTAACCAGCAGGACCTCTGGAAATTCACAGAGAAGATAGTAAAATTATAGGGGTCGATAAGTAAACCTAAGGAGGGGATATGGATATAGAATTAATAGAAATGGAAAAACCCGAAGAGGTCAATATTGTTGTGGGTCAGGCACATTTTATAAAAACAGTAGAAGATGTATATGAAGCTCTGGTTACCTCTTATCCTGATATTAAATTTGGATTTGCGTTCTGTGAAGCCTCAGGCAAAAGACTTATTCGACATTGCGGAACCGATGATAAATTAAGGGAATTTGCAATAAAAAATGCCAAGAAGGTCGGGTCCGGACACTCGTTCTTTCTGCTTCTCGGGAATGCATTCCCTATAAATGTTATGAAATCCCTTAAATCGGTCGATGAAATTCTCACTATATTTGCAGCAACATCAAATCCACTTACTGTGATAGTTCTAAGGGAAGAGGAAAAGAGAGGGATAATAGGTGTCCTCGATGGGGAACTACCCCTTGGGGTCGAAAAAGAAGAAGATATAAAAGAAAGAAAGGATTTCTTAAGGAAGATAGGGTATAAAAAGTGAGGATTCGAGGATTACGGGATTAAGGAGTAGGGATTGGACAGTTTGTCGGTTGGTATGCTAGGATTATCGTGGTATGTGATAAGTGATAAGGTGAATACTAGTCTAGAGTCGAGCGTCCAGAGTCCAGTGTCAAAAAAAATTGGAGTAGGGGCAATTCATGAATTGCCTCTACAAGTTGCGCGCCATGGCAACGCAGAGCAAGCTCTGCTACTCCAGGCTATCAGCAAAATAAGAAAGAGTCAATAGTTTTAGGTTACAAGTTACAAGTTTCAAGTTACAAATTTTTAATTTCAAATATCAAATTTCAAATTTTGAGCGAAGCGACATATCTGTGACAATCTTCGTGTATCTGCGTCTAAAAATGGGTGGAGGATAAAGCCTGCCCCCAAAAATTAGACATAGATAACACAGATAATCACTGATAAAGAAAAATAAAAAAATCAGTGTTTTTTGAGGGAAGTGGAGGGGATTCTTTAAATCAGTTCAATCAGTGCAAATCAGTGTCAAAAAAGGGGAGAGGAGGGGATAATTTTGCATTTTTCAATTTTCATTTTTCATTGGATCTTGAACCGTCCGTCACCCGTCCTCGGTCTTCGGTCATATATTCACCAGAAACCTTTCTTTAACCGTGCCCGAGTTTTATTCTCAGCTTTTCAATCATATCCAGAGTCATTGCTCTGAGGTCATATAGAGGCTCCCAACCCCACTCCTCTCTTGCCGCTGTATCATCTATGGATTTAGGCCAGGAGTCGGCTATCTCCTGACGGAAATCTGGCTTGTATTCGCATTTAAAATCTGGAATAATCCTCTGTATTTCAGAGACAAGTTCCCCTGGAGAAAAACTCACTGCAGCAAGGTTATAATCACAATGGTGCTTTAATTGATTAATATCTGCCTCAGAAAGGCTTATCAATCCTTTTATTGCGTCTGGCATATACATCATAGGGAGGGTTGAATCTTCCTTGAGGAAACAAACATAATGTTTATTTTTTATCGCTTCATAGAATATCTCCACTGCGTAATCGGTAGTACCTCCTCCGGGAAGCGTTTTATTACTTATTATTCCGGGGTAGCGAATACCCCTTACATCCAGACCAAAACGCTTAAAATAATAGTTTCCAAGTAACTCACCAGTTACTTTTGATACCCCATACATAGTGGTGGGACGCATGATAGTTTCATTTGGAGTGTTTTCTGTGGGCGTGTCAGGACCAAAAGCAGCAATAGAACTCGGTACCATAATCCTTTCGAGCTCACATTCCCGTCCTACCTCGAGTACATTGTAAAGACCTATTATATTCACTCGAAAAGCAAGCTGTGGTTTTTCTTCACCAGTAGCGGAAAGGACCGCCCCCATATGATATACAGTATCTATGTTATACTTTTTAATTACTAACTTGATTGCATCTTTATCAAGGACATCAACGAACTCAAATGGACCTGCTTCCTTCATTTCCTTTGTTGGTTTAGTTCTATGTCCTGCTGCTACCACATTTTCATTACAATATTTATCACGTAGTGCTTCAACTAACTCTGAACCTATCTGGCCCACAGCACCAGTCACCAAGATTTTTTCCATATATCCTCCCTTCCTTTGATATTGTGGCTTTTATTTAATCTCCTTTATTCCTTCATTTCCGGTTTCGGTTTTAATGATATAAGGTTTAATATTCTGTTTTGAAATTTCCTGATATAGAATTTCAGCAATTCTGTTTTTGTTTTCCCTGCTGCAGATGGCAAATACAGATGAACCCCCACCACAGATGTTGAATCCATAAGCACCGTTTTCAAGTATTTTTTCTTTGATCTGCCAGTATCCCGGTATTGCATTTGCACGAACAGGTTCTGAGATAAAATCGTATGATATAGCTTTACCGAAGTCCTTTATATTGGTATTCATAAGAGAGTGGATTACAGCTGCACAGTGTGATGATTGTTCTCTGATATCACTCAAAGGTAATTCTTCATTTATAAATCCTCTTGTTGTCCTTTCTTTCTTTTTAATCACGTTAATTACCACGGGAATATCAGGTATTTCAATTCTACAGATTTCCATAGGATTATACGATTTTATGAAAATAAAACCACCTAAGAGAGCTCCTGCAACGTTATCAGCATGGGGAGAACCACCTGATGCTACTTCACCTTTCCTTGCGATATCTACCATTTCATTCTCTCCAAGTCCAAGGTTAAGGAGTCTGTTCACACCATATACACATGCTGCAGCTGATGCGCCAGAACTGCCAAGTCCCGAACCAATTGGCATCTTTTTTTCTATTGTTATTTGAATACCCTCATTTATACCGAGTTCCTCAAGCATATGAATAATAGCAAGACTGCCAGTATTATCCATCGGAGTTGTCGGAAGACCCGGGACATTCCCCTTTATTTCTACAGTTATTTCTTTTGAATCTATTAACTCTATTGTAAATTCATCAAATGGTTTCTTAAGGGATAAAGCAAAAATGTCGAATCCAGGTCCGACATTACCAATTGTAGCAGGACCCTTTAGATGTATTTTCTTCAAATTAAACCTCTTTCTTCCATTATCTTTTTAAGCGTTTTTCTTTTTTCGCTGCTTAAGGGAGTAAGAGGTAATCTTAAAGTGTCGCTAATCAAACCCATCATGGAAAGAGCAGCTTTGGTTCCCATTGGGTTTATTTCGAATCGAACTGCTTCAAAGAGTGAAAAATATTCACCATGAAGTTTTTCAGCCTCATCTTTTTTGTTGTTCAATATAAAATCAACGATATTTTTCATAACTTCCGGTATAACATTACCTGCTACAGTAAAAGAGCCTGCTCCTCCTGCACACATAAGAGGATACAATGTTGTATCTTTTCCGGTAAATACTTCAAAGTCCTCATTTCCGGTAAGATGTATTATTTTCGCCAGATGGTCCAGTAACTTATTACCATCTTTTATTCCAACAATATTAGGGTGTTCCGCAAGATGTGCAGTTGTTTCGGGAACCATATTAACGCAGGTTCTTCCTTCAGCATTATGCATGATGATTGGAACATCTGATTTATTTGCCAGTTCCTCGTAGAATTTTATTATCCCATCCTGTTTGGGTCTTACAAAAAATGGAACATATGCCGCCACATGAGTTGCACCAAGATCAGAGAAGAGCTTTGATTTATCGATTGCCTCACGGAGTCCCATTGCACAGGTATCCGGGATAACAGACATCCTCTCGTTAACCTCTTCCACCACAACCGTAAGTACTTTTTTTAACTCTTCTCTGGTCAGGAGAGTATTCTCACCTGTAACCCCAAGCGGGGCAAGACCATGAATACCTGAATCTATTTGCCGCCTCACGAGTTTTCGCAAGCTCTCTTCATCAAGAGTCCCATTATCTTTAAAAGGCGTAATTAGCAGAGTATAGGCACCTTTCTTCATTATTCCTCCTACATTTAAATTTTGCCACAGAGACACAGAAGTCACAGAGATATAGTTTTACTTTTATAGTGCAATGATGATGTCGTTAATATGAAAAATTACCAATCTTTCCCTCCATATGTATGGATAAAGTAATCTAATTGTTTTTTGCTATCTTCTCCGTGTTATCTGTGTAATTGTGGTCTTTATTCATATTCGACTCCTCTTTTTTATATTATGGTGAGTATTGATTATGTCAAG
>DAOVFB010000165.1 GCA_030668705.1 Candidatus Stahliibacteriota bacterium | reverse complement strand
TTAATAACTACTACATTGATCTTCACTGGCTCAAAGCCTAACCTGAGTACAGTTTCAATACCATCAAGAACATTATTCAATTTATCTTGTTTTGTAATCTCTTTAAATCTCTCCCTTTTTAAGGTATCAAGGCTAATATTTACACGCTTAATTCCTGCGGTAAACAATTCTTTAGCAAATTCGGAAAGAAGTATCCCATTTGTAGTTATTGATATATCATTAATAGAACTGATATTACCAATCATTTTAATAAGATGTATGAGGTTTTTTCTAATTAGTGGTTCCCCTCCTGTGATTCTTACCTTTCTTATACCCAATTCAGATGCCAACTTTATAATATGGGCAGTCTCTTCAAGGGTAAGGATTTCCTCTCTCTCTAAAAGGGTGAAGTCATCCAACTTACAATAGATACATCGTAGATTGCACCTATCTGTTACAGAAACCCTCAAATAATCAATCCTTCTGCCGAACCTATCAACCATTCCGAACTTCATAAGATAAATAAGTAGTCAACTGTGTTTCAAATCAAAATCACGTATTTTCTCGGCATGTGCGAAATATGTGTAAGCGAGTCAAGTCTCCCACACCACATAATCCATAGCCGACTTGATTCATTCCATGAGTTTGTCATTGCGAGTTTATCTTCTTGCTCTGCTTATGCGAAGCAATCTCATATTATAATGAACTCTTCAACTCTATAACT
The DNA here is from genome assembly GCA_030668705.1 of Candidatus Stahliibacteriota bacterium. Taxonomy (GTDB): domain Bacteria; phylum Hydrothermota; class UBA3072; order UBA3072; family UBA3072; genus DAOVFB01. The sequence goes on along the minus strand of DAOVFB010000165.1, from coordinate 2,509 downwards.
CCGAAACTCTTTTATGAGTTCTACTTCCACCTCACTTCCTGCATTTACACCTTCCTCATCCTTCGGAATATGAAGCAAACCATCTGCTCTAACCAAACTGCTTAGGATACCTGCACCCCTTTTTAGAGGTAACGCATACACTCTCCCATTCCTTCGAGTAAGTTTCATTCTGATTATTTCATCCATTCCAAGTTTCGAAACAATATCCTCTCCGAGGATTGCTTTTGTCTTCCTTCTTTTTTGAGGAATAATATCGAGTGCCATAGCGATGAGCTCCTTTACATATATATCAAGAATGACAAAGGCAGATACAGGATAACCAGGGAGTCCAATGATAGGTTTCTTCTCTATCTTTGCCAAGATTACAGGCTTACCAGGCATTAGGTCGACACCATGAACGATTATCTTACCCATCTTTTTAATAACCGAGGCAGTATAATCCTCTGACCCTGCAGATGAGCCAGCTATCACAATAATAATATCATTAGAAGTAAGTGCCTTACTAATTGCTCGCTCTATCTCTTGTTTATCGTTTTTTACAATCGGAGACCTCTGCGGTGCTCCTCCCCATTGCCTAATCATACCTTCTGCAATATAGGAATTACAATCAATAATGCTCTCAGATTTAAGTTTCTCTTTTGGTTCGATAATTTCTGAACCTGTAGGTATTATAGACACCTTTGGCTTCCTTCTAACCTCAACATAGAGCAGACCACAACTAAGCATGCCACCAATATCAATCGGTCTGATACAATGATGTGCAGAAATAATACTATCTCCTATCTTAAAATCCTCTCCCTTAAAACGAACATCCTTTCCCGGTGGGATTGAACTTCTCACCTCAACTGTTCTCTCATCAATTATCGTAACATCCTCTATTTTGACAACTGCATTAAACCTTTCATTTACAGGATTACCTGTATCAATAAATTCAACATCCTTTCCTATGGAAAACCTTTTCGGGTTCGAAGATGATGTACCAAATGTTGACTCTGCTTTAATAGCAATACCGTCCATTGCAGCAGCATCATAATTGGGTGACGCAAGTCTTGCAGTAACTTCCTTAACCGTTATTCTATGGAGGGAATCTATTACCGGTATTATCTCAGAGTTCAATGGAAAAAGGGATAAAAACTCAACGCGAAGCATCTGAAGTGCATCCTTCCAATCCATCTTTTTCAGATATATCGTCCGTTTCATCGCCCGTAATATATCATAAAAAAAAAATAAAATGCAATGAAAAACTCGGTTCTGGAATGCAACAACTCCTGTTGTTGCAATTTTTATGTTTCCTAAGTCACAAAGCCTGCCCCGTTCTACGGGGTCAAGTCGAAGATACCGAGTGAAATCGAGGTGTCAACGATATCGAAGTATTGAGATGCCGTAGGTCCTGAATACTTATATTGAAGGGCCGTAGGTCCTGAATACTTATATTGAAGGGTCAACGATGCCGAGCGAAGTCGAGGTGCCGTAGGTCCCGAATATTTATATTGAGGGGCACCGTCCCCAGGTACATATGCACCTACTTCTCCGCAACAGACGTTTTGTTGTTGAACTACTTTTTACTCTTAACAATCACTTTCGCCCAACTGGCAGCACGCTCTATCTCTCCCTCTTTCAGCGGACCTTCTTTGCCTTTTACGAAAAAACCTTCTGGTGACACTATGAGAGTCCCGCCATTTCTTTTCAGACTGTCAGCGATTCTTCCTGCGGCATAGCCAAAGATTCTGACCAGTCTCGTCGAGAATCTGGTATCGAACGCAGCTACATTGATACCCCTAATAGCAGGCTCCGAAACTTTGTTAAGGAAGTCTTGAATCGCCGACGTAGGTCTGCCCCCATGGGTAGGAGAGCCGACGATTAATAACTCTAATCCCATCAATTGTTCTGGCTTCACATTACTTACCCGGAGTATCTCGACATCCTCTTGGGAACCAAGAGCATTGCCAATCGCCTGGGCTATTTGTTCTGTATTGCCAAAAACCGAATCGTAAACTACCAATGCTTTCATTGAGATATACCTCCACTTTTCAAAATATAACCTTTAACGATTATATTTTGAGTTACATTAAAAAGAAAATACTCTTGAATGCGCCCGCCATGATGTCGGGCGTTAGAGCGCTTTACTCTTCGCGGCATTTCATCTAACGGGGTGGCGGATGAGCGAAGTGTCCCGAAGGGATTTAGCGAAACCCGCAAACACGCTGTTATGTGAAGTGCGAGCAAATTCCCTCTCATACCAAGATTTCATACTACCTTTGGCTTAGTATAATACTTTCTGGTTGCGCCACAATATCCTGCTAATTCCTTTGCGTTGGTGATGTCCATCATTCTTTGCCTTCTTGTATGCGAGCATTTCATATATGAATGCTAACTTTACATTTAGTTGCTATAGTCGTAAGGATGCTACTTTCTGCAAATGTATTTCATAGCCTTCCTTGGCTTTCTGCGTTTGTTCCTCAACCCATTTCTCAAATCCTATTTCCTTAAATCTCTTATACCTGTCCAT
>DAOVFB010000109.1 GCA_030668705.1 Candidatus Stahliibacteriota bacterium | reverse complement strand
ACAAACATGGGTAAACAAGCTCGGTGGTTGCACAGTATGACATCTTCGCCCTCCTTAACCTGTATTCATCATGTCATATCTGTCTACCACCGAGCGTAAAACTATTTGCAGATTTCGGAGTAGCAGACTCACTCTGCGTTGCCATGGCGCGAAACTCATAGAGGCAATTCATGAATTGCCCCTACTCCAATTTTTTTTGACACTGAATTCATGAATTGCCTCTACTCCAAATTTTTTTGACACTGGACTCTCGACTCTAGACTAATTCCCACATACCACATATCACATACCACATATCACGATAATCCTAACATACTAACCGTCCAACCACCGATCCTACGACCTAAAAGATGGACCCTCGACACTTTACTCTAAACTCTTGACAGAGTAAATGCTGACATATATTATCTATTATGCGGAAGATGTATCTTTTCATCATTTCCATTTCCATTATTCTCTTTTCTGAAGAACTAACTATTTTTCAGATTGGGCATCTGAAGGGTGATGGATACTATCAGGATATTAAGGTAGAAGGAAGATATGCCTTTGTTGCAGCCGGCAAGAGAGGAGTAATTATTGTTGATGTTACAGACCCAGCTTCTCCAAAAGAATTAAACGAAATTGAATCAATGGATTATACATATTCGCTTGATGTACAGGGGTTTATTTTATTCATGGCAGATGGAAAAGCAGGGGTCAGGATTTTTGATATTAGAGACATCAAGAATCCAGAACAGAAAGGTTTTATCCCCACGTTATATTCGAGTCAGAACATCAAAATCTCCGGGCAATATGGATATATTGCAGAAGGAAAAGGCGGACTTAGAATAATCGATTGTCTAAATCCAGATTTTCCAAAAGAAATTACAAGATACAGCAAATCTGTTAACATCAAAGCTCTGGATATTGCTGATGGATATGCATATCTTGCAGATAAGAAAGGAGTTCTTATCCTTGACATCAGAAACCCTGACTCAATTCCCGACCCAATTCAGATAGACGCAATCGATTCCATTAGCACTATCCAGAGCGATGGAAGGTGGTTATTTGCATCTGGAGGAGAAAAAGACTTTATGGTAAGTAATATTGCTGTACCTCAGTATCCAATAACACAGAAAATACCCGGTGGATATAAAGAGATTAAGGACATATTTCTTTCGGGTTTCCACCTATACCTTGCTCAGGGGGATTTCGGCGTAAGCATTCTGGATGTGCTCATCCCTTATAGTCCAGAACAAGTAAATCATACTATTATATCATCTGAAGCCTGTGGTATCTATGTGAGTGGCAATCTCCTCTATATTGCCTCAGGCTATGATGGACTTAATATCTATAAAATAACAGGTGAATAAATAAAGCAAGATTTTCTAAAACTAAGTTATAGAAACTAAAGCTCTTTAGAACAGCGTCTCACTCGCCAGTTTAAACCCCTGTGCAACAATTGGAGGAATAAGCGCATGACCTTCTATTCTCTTTGGTAGACCAAGTTCAAGCACAGAATCAAGCAATCTTATGGGACTATCATTAAATCGCATATTCTTAAACGATGTTACAATCTTCCCGTTTTTAACCCGATATAACCCATCCCTTGTCATACCTGTTAGCATTAAATCCTTTCTATTTACAAAACGAATATACCATAGCCTTGTTACGAGCAGGGCATCATCAGATTCTTTTATAATCTCGGCTGTGCTTTTCTTGCCTCCTCCGAGGATTACATTGGTGGGAAAACCTATTGGTTTAAGGTTCTTCTTATTTGCCCAGTATCTTGAGGTATGGAGATTCTTAAGTATACCATTCTCTATCCAATAGACCTTTTCAAGTGGTAACCCATTTTCCGAAACAAAGGGTTCTGAAGGGTTATCAATACAATATGGGTCAGAATAAAGATTAATTTTTGGAGATGCTATCTTCTTGTTAAGTCGTCCTGAGAAATAAACATATCCTTCATCAGATGCTCTTCTGTCCATTGACCAGGCAAGAAAGGGAATGAAATCTGCAACGGCCTGGGGTTCTAAGATAACCACATATTCACCTGCTTTAAGTCCAACTGGATCCTTCCCGAGAATCGCTTTACTGAAAGCAACATCTGCAACCCTCCCAGGGTCAACCTTATCTATATTTTCATCTGTCTCACTTGCATATCCCGATGAGTCATCAAGCATCGCTGTTAAGGAAAAACTTACATTTGTATAACAATGAAAAGCTATATGCCCTCGAGAATTCGCATACCCAACAAAATATTCACCATTTGAGTATTGTCCGGCAATCTCCATCCTCCTGGATTTTGCTTCTTTTTTTATCCTGTTTATCTCCTCTGCCTTCTCCCCGGGTGTTATATCCTTTGTCCTTCCAAAATATCTTTGGATACCCTTCACCTCCCTTTCATCTAAAGGCTCTATGAACTCAGGGTCAGCAGGAGAATTGAGCGCAATCTCTTCTGCCCTTTTTAAGGTACGAAGCAAAGACTCATCTTTGGTATCCTGGGTTCTTGCGACACCCCTAGCTTTATCATTAAAGGCAGTTATATACACATCATTTATTTTCTTTGAAACATTCTGAATAATACGATTCTCCGCAAATCTTGTCAGATTCTGATCCTCTGTTGTAACCCTCAATGCTACATCATCCACCCTTCTGTTATCTTTCAGTAGTCCTATCTTCTCTTTTATCCAACCTTCATTCATTCTTTCCCCCTTATTACATTAATATTCCTGAAAGCTGCGTAAGGAGCTCCGTTCGTCATTTGAGCAAGCTGCATAGGTTCACCTTTACCACAGGTTCTAAAACCTCTTGGTTCCCAGTATTTCTCTCCTGAAACAGCATACAGACTGCCCCAGAATTCCGGAGTTATGGACTGATAGATAACATCCCTTAGCATTTTACCCTTTTTTCCGTTCTTGATCTCAAAGAAGAGGTCTCCACCAAACTGAAAATTCAATCTCATCTGGTCAATTGAGAAACTCCCGCTTCCTTGTATAAGGATACCATCTTCTACTCCTGCAATCAAATCTTCTGGTGTTATATCTTCATCTGAAGGCATAAGGGAAAGATTTGGAATCCTGTTTATTGGCACATTAGAATAGCCATCCGCCCTTGCCGAACCCATGCTCCTTTTTTCTCCTATAAGAGGGGAAACCTCTCTCGTTGAACTGTAATCAGTGAGTATTCCGTTCTTTATTATATCCCACCTCTGACATTCAACTCCTTCATCATCATACCCGGTAGTAGCAAGACCAGAAGGCAAGGTATTGTCTGCCACGAAGTTTACCTTTTCTGAACCATAGCGAAATTTGCCTCTCTTTTCAGGTGTAGCAAAACTCCTGCCTGCAAAATTCGCTTCATAACCAAGAACGCGATCCAGTTCTGTTGCATGACCAACAGATTCATGTATGGTTAAGGAAAGATGCGAAGGATCCAGCACAAGGTCCTTCTTGCCAACTTCAGGGAAGTCTGCATCAATCTTCATAACGGCCTCTTCTGCAATCCTTTCGGCGTTTTCGACTAAATTCAGTGATAGGATATGTTCCCATCCTTTATTAAGTGGATAATCCTCAAAAGACCTGTCCTGCGAATCTCCTCCTTTTACTGATACTGCTGTATAACCAGCATTAACTGTATATATATCGGTTTCAATAAGAGAACCTTCTGTTGAAGCAAAGAACTGATCCCTTCTTGTAACGCTGATTCCCGAGATAGCCTTAACTATATACTTAACATTAAGCATTTTTCTATTCACCAGAAGGAGTAACTGAATTTTATCATTTATGTCAATATCAAAGGGGTCAATCTCAATTGGCGTCTTAAAGTAATCTTTGTGTACCGGCTCATTTGCCAGTTTTACACCCTTTCCTTCCAATACACGCATAGATGCATTTGCAACCTGGAGGGCCTCTCTGACAACTGAATTGATGTTTTCTTTGTTTACTACACTCCGGGAAGCAAACCCCCATGCTCCGTTTTTTAAGACACGGATGCCAAATCCAACTGTTTCCTCATCGTTAATCTGCTTGGGACTCATATCCATCATCAAAATATTCTGGTCTCTTTTTTGGACAATCCTTATATCCGCATAGTCAACACCCAGGCTCTCTGCTGTATTAACAGCTTCCATACACAAATCTTTCATTCTTCTCTCCTTTATTGAGTACTCTCCTGTTACCGACTTCTCTTTCCGAGAAGCACTGTATCGCGTAAAGCCTCTTTATCTTTAGCCTCTATCCATCTCTTCTCAAAATCAGGGTCCTGGACAATCTGTGCAATTGCAGCAAGAGAGCGAAGATGGAAGTTTCTCTCATCTCTTGTCCCAATAAGGACAAAAACAGACTTAACATTCGGTGTACTCTCCGAAAATTGAATACCTTCTTGACATCTTGCAATAAGTATGACAAATTTGTTCTCTCCCTTAATAATTATATGGGGTATTGCAATATGTGGAGTTATCGCAGTAGTTGTTTCTTTTTCTCGCTCCATAAGTAAGTCAAATAAACTATTGGCTGTTACCCCTAAATTAACAGCCATTTTAGTGGCTACTAATTTAAAGAATTCCTCCATTTTAATAGTATGGTCTATATCTAAAATAGTACATTTTTCAATTACCTCATCAAACCTGTCTTTTAGAATTTCGTCCCTTTCTCTGATAATCCCTTTTAACTCATCTTCAAGAGAACGGGTGGTAAGTTCTTTTGCGGTAATCCTTTCGATTAAATATAATAATGCATACTCCTTATTCGCTCTCACTCGTCCATAAAACCAGTATAAAAAGAGTCCCCCCCCAATAAGGATCGAAATTATAAGCAGAGCTTCCTTACCTATCCCAAACAATAAAAATCCAAAGCATATAATTCCAATAATCTGTATCCAGGGATACAGAGGTGCACGGAAAGATGGTTGATAATTCTGGAGGTGACTCTCTCGGAGGATTATTATAGAAAAACACGAAAATAAATAGGTGAGGATGATGACACTGGAAGCTGCTTTTATGAGAATATCCAATCTCAGGAATAAGGCTAAAATCATAAATACACCGGTAATCAAGATAGCAACATGCGGGGTTTTGAACCTTTCGTTTACCCTTCCCAGAAAATTAGGTAAAAGCTGGTCCCTACTTAGAGCCAGAGGGTATCTGGAGGCAGACATAATCCCTGCATTGGCAGTTGAAACAAATGCCAGGATAGCAGCAATACTCAATAAAATTTTGCCCCACTGACCAGCAAATACAGCCGCTCCATCGGAAATAGGGGTAAGGGAATGGTCAAGGTTTGCAGCTCCAAGTACACCTGATGTCACAAACACAACCAAAATGTAAAAGACACTTATTGTAAGAAGGGATAAAATCATCCCTAAGGGTATGGTCCGCCCCGGATCCTTTACTTCTTCAGCAATGGCAGCAACCTTAAGTAAACCTCCGTAGGAAACAAAGACAAAACCCGCAGTGGAGAAAATTGCACCGAACCCATTTGGGGCAAAGGGTTCGAAATTTTTAATATTTACTGCTGGAAGTCCTCGAACTATATAAAAAAGCATAAGTGTCAGTAACCCAACCACTAACATAACCTGAACCCTACCTGCCTCCTTAATACCAACGAGATTAATAATGATGAAAATAATGCACAACGAAGCAGCAATCAAGTGTATATTGACATTGATAATTAGAGCAGAAAAAGCAGCCATACCCACCAATGCAAAGGCACTTTTCAAAGATAGAGAGAACCAGGTTATTATCCCCTCAATAGTGCCCAACATAGGACCCATACTCCGTGAAACATGAAAGTAGGTTCCACCTGCTTTGGGAAGTGCTGTTACAAGTTCGGCTTTATTTAACACACCAATCCCTGCAAGGAG